>NZ_JBSSEP010000005.1:0-315410 GCF_054061835.1 Pseudomonas sp. TE12234 | reverse complement strand
TGGTAGTGTGGGGTTTCCCCATGTGAGAGTAGGTCATCGTCAAGATTAAATTCCGAAACCCCTATCTGCGTATGCAGGTAGGGGTTTTGTTTTTGTCCGCAGGAAAATCTGTCTCCTTGGGTTTCTATGCAACTGCTTGGGGCGTGGCTATCATGCGGGCCTCATTGTGAGGCGAGACTTGCATGCTGACGTTGTTAAAGCTTCTTAAAGATGGCCGATTTCATTCGGGGCAAGCCCTGGGTGCCGCCCTGGGTGTCAGCCGTAGCGCTGTCTGGAAGCAGCTTCAGCACCTGGAGGCTGAACTTGGTCTTTCCATACATAAGGTTCGAGGGCGCGGTTATCAATTGGCCGCACCATTGACGCTGCTTGATCCTGAGGCGATAGGGCGGCTCATGCCTTCCTGTGGCTGGCCCATCCTGGTTTTTGATTCTATTGACTCTACAAACGCTGAGGCACTGCGCGCTATAGATCGTGGCCAGGCGGCCCCCTTTCTTGTGCTTGCCGAGCGTCAGATAGCGGGTCGTGGGCGGCGGGGAAGAAAATGGGCTAGCCCCTTCGCTGAAAATATCTACTACAGCCTGGTTTTGCGTATTGATGGTGGGATGCGTCAGTTGGAAGGCTTGAGTCTTGTTGTGGGTCTCGCGGTTATGCAGGCTTTGCGCGAGCTTGGCATCTCGGGAGTGGGGCTGAAGTGGCCCAACGATGTCCTGGTTGGTCAAAAGAAAATTGCCGGAATTCTGCTTGAGCTGGTCGGGGATCCTGCCGACGTTTGTCATGTGGTACTGGGCGTTGGAATTAATGTGAACATGCAGGTGACCGATGAGGTTGATCAGCAGTGGACGTCCATGAGGCTCGAGTCGGGCAGGGCGTTTGATCGCAATCATCTGGTTGCGGAGCTCGGTTCCACGCTGCAGAGATATCTGGCTCGCCATCAGGCCGGTGGATTTTCGGCTGTCCAGGCTGAGTGGGAGCAAAATCATCTATGGCAAGGGCGTGCGGTGTCACTGATCGCTGGTGTTAACCAAATAGATGGCGTAGTGCTGGGTATCGATGCCCAGGGTGCGTTGCGCTTGAGGGTCGCCGGTGTTGAGAAAGTTTTCAGTGGCGGTGAGTTGAGTCTGAGGTTGCGCAATGATTCTTGAGCTCGACTGTGGGAATAGTTTCATCAAGTGGCGCGTGCTCGATGCGAGCACTCTGTTAGTGGTGGGTGAGGGTGTTGTCGACTCTGACATTGCCTTGCTGCAAGGGTTGAGCGCGCTGAAGGGGCTCTCACTCCGATTTTGTCGGTTAGTGAGTGTCAGGACTGCAGAAGAGACCGGTGAGTTGATTGCTTTGCTTAAGGGCGCATTCTGTATACCGGTGGTCTGTGCTGCTCCAGCTCGCGAGATGTCAGGCGTTCGTAATGGTTATGTGGAGTTCGAGCGTCTGGGGCTTGATCGCTGGCTTGCGATGCTGGGTGGATTTCATCTGGCTGCGGGTGCGTGCCTTGTACTTGATTTTGGCACGGCTGTTACCGCTGATTTTGTTGCCGGGGATGGGGAGCATCTCGGGGGGTTTATCTGTCCGGGAATGCCCTTGATGCGTAATCAACTTCGTACGCATACCCGCAAAATTCGCTATGGCGATGTCGCTGCAGAGCAGGCATTGGAAAGCCTTGTTCCGGGCAGGACAACTGTTGAAGCGGTCGAGCGTGGGTGTTTGTTGATGCTTCAAGGCTTTGTACTGACTCAGATGGAGCTGGCGCGCAGCTATTGGGGGGAAGAGTTCGTGGTGTTCCTTACGGGTGGGGATGCGGACCTGGTATCAGGAGTTGTGCCGCGGGCGAGGGTGGTTCCGGACCTCGTGTTCGTAGGTTTGGCTATGGCGTGTCCTTTATCCTGAGGTCCTTATGCGTTGGTTGTTTCTGCTTTTGCTTGTTCTCAACGTCTTCTATTACATCTGGCATCAACAGGAAGCCCCTCTGCGTGCGAAAGACGTAACGCCTTTGAGTTTGTATCGAGGGTCGCAGCAGGATATTCGCCTGTTGAGTGAGGCGCCTGATACGGCGAGGGATAAAGGAAAAACTGCACAGGTCGACGCAGGCTGCCTCTATATAGGTGGTTTTGCTCGTCAGGACATGGCTCAGGGGCTTGAGCGCAGGCTAAACGGAATGGATGTGAGATTTCAGTCATTGCCCAAGGGGAGCTCCGAAGCCGCTGGTTACTGGGTTCGAGTGGCTCCGGAAAGCAGGCGTTGGCTGGACGATGTGCAGTTGCAAAACCTTTCTAAAGAATTCAATGAGTTAAAACATAAAATAATGCCTTGTGAGGGGGTTGCACCCACCGAATAGTTTGCATAGAATGGCGCCCGCTCCACAGCGAAGACCTAAAGCGGTAAGCGGTGTGAAGCGAGGTCAATGCAGCTAACCTCAGGTTTTTTATGAGAAAAGTGCTTGACAGAAGGCTGGCATGATGTAGAATGCCGGCTCGCTTAGGAGGGGTTCCCGAGCGGCCAAAGGGATCAGACTGTAAATCTGACGTCTACGACTTCGAAGGTTCGAATCCTTCCCCCTCCACCATTTTTAGCGAGAGCTGCAAGCCTCGCGGGTATAGTTTAGTGGTAGAACCTCAGCCTTCCAAGCTGATGATGCGGGTTCGATTCCCGCTACCCGCTCCACGTTTGCAGGTTTTGCGCAGTGTTTCGCTCTTGTAGCTCAGTTGGTAGAGCACACCCTTGGTAAGGGTGAGGTCAGCGGTTCAAATCCGCTCAAGAGCTCCATATGACAAGGCAGATATGAAAATATCTGCCTTTGTTTTAATGGCTGGTGATGGTGCTTTGTTGTTCGTGAGGGTGAGATGTTCGCTCTGGTGCAGGTGAAGCAGTCCAGGTCATTGAGTAAAATGTTGTAAAGTCTTTTTCGGGCCGGCATAATGGTCGGCCTGATTTTGTTTTAGGTCAGTAGCTCAATTGGCAGAGCGACGGTCTCCAAAACCGTAGGTTGGGGGTTCGATTCCCTCCTGACCTGCCAGATTCACCAGGTGTGTCTGGCTTTCTTTTCACAGGATCTTCATAGATGACTCCTAAAGCTGAAGCTCAAGGCTCGCGCTTCGATCTGCTCAAGTGGCTAGTAGTAGTTGCTTTGGTGGTTGTTGGCGTTGTTGGCAATCAGTATTACTCTGCTTCGCCGATCCTGTACCGTGTGCTCGCTTTGCTTGTGATTGCTGCTGTAGCTGCCTTTGTAGGCTTGCAGACAGTCAAGGGCAAGTCTTTCTTTGTGCTTGTCAAGGAAGCGCGTACCGAGATTCGTAAAGTCGTATGGCCAACTCGTCAAGAAACCACGCAGACCACGTTGATCGTTGTGGCTGTTGTTCTGGTTATGGCGTTGCTGTTGTGGGGGCTTGATTCCTTGCTCGGCTGGCTTGTTTCCTTGATTGTCGGCTAAGGGTGTCCCGTGGCTAAGCGTTGGTATGTTGTGCATGCTTATTCGGGTTACGAGAAGCATGTCATGCGTTCGTTGATCGAGCGTGTAAAGCTGGCTGGCATGGAAGATGGCTTCGGCGAAATTCTGGTTCCCACTGAAGAAGTGGTTGAGATGCGTAATGGCCAGAAACGCAAAAGCGAGCGGAAGTTCTTCCCTGGTTACGTGCTGGTTCAGATGGATATGAACGAGGGTACTTGGCACTTGGTCAAGGATACTCCTCGGGTGATGGGTTTTATCGGCGGTACCGCTGATAAGCCAGCGCCGATTACTGATAAAGAGGCAGAAGCGATTTTGCGTCGCGTCGCCGATGGTAGCGATAAGCCGAAGCCTAAGACGCTGTTCGAGCCGGGCGAGTCGGTACGCGTCAACGATGGTCCGTTTGCTGATTTTACCGGCACGGTCGAAGAGGTTAACTACGAAAAGAGTCGCATCCAGGTGGCTGTGCTCATTTTCGGTCGCTCTACTCCGGTAGAGTTGGAGTTCAGTCAGGTCGAAAAGGTCTAACTGAGCAAGCATCCCAACCCCGCAGCCTTAGGCTGTGGGGTTTTGTCGTCACTGGGATAAACGCGCAAGTAACCGGGGAGCCTTTCGAGGCGTTTGAACCCGTAATTGGAGTGCCTCATGGCCAAGAAGATTACCGCTTACATCAAGCTGCAAGTGAAGGCCGCTCAGGCTAACCCAAGCCCACCTGTTGGTCCTGCTCTGGGTCAGCACGGCGTGAACATCATGGAATTCTGCAAAGCTTTCAACGCCCGTACTCAGGGTCTTGAGCCAGGTCTGCCGACTCCAGTGATCATCACTGTCTACAGCGACCGTAGCTTCACGTTCGAAACCAAATCCACTCCTGCTTCGGTTCTGCTGAAGAAGGCGGCCGGTCTGACCAGCGGTTCCGCTCGTCCGAACACCGTTAAGGTTGGCACCGTTACCCGTGCTCAGCTGGAAGAAATCGCGAAAACCAAAAACGCGGATCTGACTGCAGCTGATATGGAAGCAGCCGTGCGTACTATCGCCGGTTCTGCTCGTAGCATGGGCCTTAACGTGGAGGGTGTGTAATGGCTAAGCTGACCAAGCGTCAAAAGGCTATCGCCGGCAAAATCGAAGCAGGCAAGGCCTACAACTTTGTAGACGCCGCTGCACTGCTGGCCGAGCTGTCGACTGTCAAGTTCAGCGAGTCGTTCGACGTTGCTGTAAACCTGGGCGTTGACCCGCGTAAATCCGACCAGGTCGTTCGTAGCGCTACTGTGCTGCCACACGGCACTGGCAAGACCGTACGCGTTGCCGTGTTCACCCAGGGTCCAGCTGCTGAAGCTGCTCTGGCTGCCGGCGCTGATCGCGTAGGTATGGACGATCTGGCTGCCGAAATGAAAGGCGGCGACCTGAACTATGACGTAGTGATCGCATCCCCGGATGCCATGCGCGTAGTAGGTCAACTGGGTCAGATCCTCGGTCCACGTGGTCTGATGCCTAACCCTAAAGTCGGCACCGTAACTCCAGACGTAGCTACCGCGGTTAAAAACGCCAAGGCTGGTCAGGTTCGTTATCGCACCGACAAAAACGGCATCATCCACACTTCCGTTGGCAAGATCGGCTTCGACGCCGTCAAGCTGAAGGAAAACGTTGAAGCCCTGATCGCTGATCTGAAGCGTATCAAGCCGGCTTCCTCGAAAGGTATTTACGTCAAGCGCGTTACCCTGAGCACCACTATGGGCCCAGGTCTGGTCATCGACCAGAGCTCGCTGGACGCGTAAGACGCGGATTGACGTAAGCGATTGCGTCAATTGAAAAATTGGGGTCCCTGCCTGGCGGGGGCTGTCCAAGACCGTAGGCGACGCAAGTCTTAAACCTCAAGCCTACGCAGATGGTGCTCCCGGTTCCTTACCGAATCAGACACCAAAACGACATCTGGTTTCGACTGGATGAAACGGTAACAAGCAGGAGTTAAACCCGTGGCAATTAAACTCGAAGACAAGAAGGCCATCGTCGCTGAAGTCAACGAGGCTGCCAAAGTCGCTCTGTCCGCTGTCGTGGCTGATGCCCGTGGCGTAACAGTAGGCGCGATGACCGGACTCCGTAAAGAGGCTCGTGAAGCTGGCGTTTACGTACGTGTTGTACGTAACACCCTGCTCAAGCGCGCTGTTGCTGACACTGAATACAGTGTCCTCAACGACGTGTTCACCGGCCCTACCTTGATTGCATTCTCGAAAGAGCATCCGGGCGCTGCTGCCCGTATCTTCAAAGAGTTCGCAAAAGGTCAGGATAAGTTCGAGATCAAGGCAGCTGCGTTCGAGGGCAAGTTCCTCGCAGCTAACCAAATCGACGTGCTGGCAACTCTGCCGACCCGTGACGAAGCAATTTCTCAGCTGATGAGCGTGATTCAAGGCGCAACCAGCAAATTGGCTCGTACTCTGGCGGCCCTTCGCGACCAGAAAGAAGCTGCTGCAGCCTAAGGCTGAGCGACTCCTTTCAGCGTTTATTGTTTATTTCGATGGCCGCGTAGGCTGTCACCCCAATACAGGAATTAATAGTCATGTCTCTGACTAACGAGCAAATCATCGAAGCAATCGGCGAAAAATCCGTAATGGAAATCGTTGAGCTGATCAAGGCAATGGAAGAGAAGTTCGGCGTTTCGGCTGCTGCTGCTTCTGCTGGTCCAGCTGTTGCTGCTGCCGTTGTTGAAGAACAAACTGAATTCAACGTCATGCTGACCGAAGCTGGCGAGAAGAAAGTTAACGTGATCAAGGCTGTACGTGAACTGACCGGTCTGGGCCTGAAAGAAGCCAAGGCTGTAGTTGACGGTGCTCCTGCAATGGTTCTGGAAGGCGTTGCCAAAGACGCAGCTGACAAAGCCAAAGCAGCTCTGGAAGAAGCAGGCGCTAAAGTCGAGCTGAAGTAAGCATTGACTTTGCGTTTCCAGCCCGAGCGTTAAGCGACAGGCTGATGGCTGGTGGCTCTTGCCACCGGCCTTTTTCCGTTATTGGCAGCCGGCACGGTCGGCGCCGATAACGAGCTGTAACCACCCGATGTGGTGGCGCAAACCATGGGGTTTGCACGATTTTCTGGCTGCTCCCGTCGGGAGGGGCCAAACAAGCAGGTGACCAAGCTGGGGAACGCTGATGGCTTACTCATATACTGAGAAAAAACGTATCCGCAAGGACTTTAGCAAGTTGCCGGACGTCATGGATGTGCCTTACCTCCTGGCCATCCAGCTGGATTCGTATCGTGAATTCTTGCAAGCGGGAGCGACTAAAGATCAGTTCCGCGACGTGGGCCTGCATGCGGCCTTCAAATCCGTTTTCCCGATCATCAGCTACTCCGGCAATGCTGCGCTGGAGTACGTCGGTTATCGCCTGGGCGAACCGGCATTTGATGTCAAAGAATGCGTATTGCGCGGTGTAACTTACGCCGTACCTTTGCGGGTAAAAGTGCGCCTGATCATTTTCGACAAAGAGTCGTCGAACAAAGCGATCAAGGACATCAAAGAGCAAGAAGTCTACATGGGTGAAATTCCCCTGATGACTGAGAACGGTACCTTCGTAATCAACGGTACCGAGCGTGTAATCGTTTCCCAGCTGCACCGTTCCCCGGGCGTGTTCTTCGACCACGACCGTGGCAAGACGCACAGCTCCGGTAAACTGCTGTACTCCGCGCGCATCATTCCTTACCGCGGTTCGTGGCTGGACTTCGAGTTCGACCCGAAAGACTGCGTATTCGTGCGTATCGACCGTCGTCGCAAGCTGCCTGCATCGGTACTGCTGCGCGCGCTCGGCTATACCACCGAAGAAGTGCTGGACGCGTTCTACACCACCAACGTATTCCACGTGAAAGGCGAGAGCCTGAGTCTGGAGCTGGTGCCTCAGCGCCTGCGTGGTGAAATTGCGGTCCTGGATATCCAGGATGACAAAGGCAAGGTTATTGTCGAGCAAGGTCGTCGTATCACCGCTCGTCACATCAACCAGCTGGAAAAAGCAGGGATCAAAGAGCTGGAAGTGCCACTGGACTACGTCCTGGGTCGCACCACCGCCAAGGTCATCGTGCATCCGGCAACCGGTGAAATCCTGGCAGAGTGCAACACCGAGCTGAACACCGAGATCCTGGCGAAAATCGCCAAGGCCGGCGTTGTTCGCATCGAAACTCTGTACACCAACGATATCGACTGCGGTCCGTTCGTCTCCGATACGCTGAAGATCGACTCCACCAGCAACCAACTCGAAGCGCTGGTCGAGATCTATCGCATGATGCGTCCTGGCGAGCCGCCAACCAAAGACGCTGCCGAAACCCTGTTCAACAACCTGTTCTTCAGCCCTGAGCGCTATGACCTGTCTGCGGTCGGCCGGATGAAGTTCAACCGTCGTATCGGTCGTACCGAAATCGAAGGTTCGGGCGTGTTGTGCAAGGAAGACATCGTCGCGGTACTGAAGACCCTGGTCGACATCCGTAACGGTAAAGGCATCGTCGATGACATCGACCACCTGGGTAACCGTCGTGTTCGCTGCGTAGGCGAAATGGCCGAGAACCAGTTCCGCGTTGGCCTGGTACGTGTTGAGCGTGCGGTCAAAGAGCGTCTGTCGATGGCTGAAAGCGAAGGCCTGATGCCGCAAGACCTGATCAACGCCAAGCCTGTCGCGGCGGCGGTGAAAGAGTTCTTCGGTTCCAGCCAGCTGTCCCAGTTCATGGACCAGAACAACCCGCTGTCCGAGATCACCCACAAGCGCCGTGTTTCTGCACTCGGCCCTGGCGGTCTGACTCGTGAGCGTGCCGGCTTCGAAGTTCGTGACGTACACCCGACGCACTACGGTCGTGTTTGCCCGATCGAAACGCCGGAAGGTCCGAACATCGGTCTGATCAACTCCCTGGCTGCTTATGCGCGCACCAACCAGTACGGCTTCCTCGAGAGCCCGTACCGTGTGGTGAAGGACGCATTGGTCACCGACGAGATCGTGTTCCTGTCCGCCATCGAAGAAGCTGATCACGTGATCGCTCAGGCCTCGGCCACGATGAACGACAAAAAAGTCCTGATCGACGAACTGGTAGCTGTTCGTCACCTGAACGAGTTCACCGTCAAGGCGCCTGAAGACGTCACCTTGATGGACGTATCGCCGAAGCAGGTAGTTTCGGTTGCAGCGTCGCTGATCCCGTTCCTCGAGCACGACGACGCCAACCGCGCGTTGATGGGTTCGAACATGCAGCGTCAAGCCGTACCAACCCTGCGTGCTGACAAGCCGCTGGTCGGTACCGGTATGGAGCGTAACGTAGCTCGTGACTCCGGCGTTTGCGTCGTGGCTCGTCGTGGCGGCGTGATCGACTCCGTCGATGCCAGCCGTATCGTGGTTCGTGTTGCCGATGACGAAGTTGAAACCGGTGAAGCCGGTGTCGACATCTACAACCTGACCAAATACACCCGCTCCAACCAGAACACCTGCATCAACCAGCGTCCGCTGGTGCGTAAAGGTGATCGGGTTCAGCGTAGCGACATCATGGCCGATGGTCCGTCCACCGATATGGGTGAACTGGCACTGGGTCAGAACATGCGCATCGCGTTCATGGCATGGAACGGCTTCAACTTCGAAGACTCCATCTGCCTGTCCGAGCGTGTTGTTCAGGAAGACCGTTTCACCACGATCCACATCCAGGAACTGACCTGTGTGGCTCGTGACACCAAGCTTGGCCCAGAGGAAATCACTGCGGACATCCCGAACGTGGGTGAAGCTGCACTGAACAAGCTGGACGAAGCCGGTATCGTTTACGTAGGTGCTGAAGTAGGCGCTGGCGACATCCTGGTTGGTAAGGTCACTCCGAAAGGCGAGACCCAACTGACTCCGGAAGAAAAGCTGCTGCGTGCGATCTTCGGTGAAAAAGCCAGCGACGTTAAAGACACCTCCCTGCGCGTACCTACCGGTACCAAGGGTACTGTCATCGACGTACAGGTCTTCACCCGCGACGGTGTTGAGCGCGATGCTCGTGCCCTGTCGATCGAGAAGTCCCAGCTGGACGAGATTCGCAAGGACCTCAACGAAGAGTTCCGTATCGTCGAAGGCGCTACTTTCGAACGTCTGCGCTCCGCTCTGGTCGGCCACAAAGCCGAAGGCGGCGCCGGTCTGAAGAAAGGCCAGGACATCACCGACGAAGTACTCGACGGTCTTGAGCACGGCCAGTGGTTCAAGCTGCGCATGGCTGAAGATGCTCTGAACGAGCAGCTCGAGAAGGCCCAGGCCTACATCGTTGATCGTCGTCGTCTGCTGGATGACAAGTTCGAAGACAAGAAGCGCAAACTGCAGCAAGGCGATGACCTGGCTCCGGGCGTGCTGAAAATCGTCAAGGTTTACCTGGCAATCCGTCGTCGCATCCAGCCGGGCGACAAGATGGCCGGTCGTCACGGTAACAAGGGTGTGGTCTCTGTGATCATGCCGGTTGAAGACATGCCGCACGATGCCAATGGCACCCCGGTCGACGTTGTCCTCAACCCGTTGGGCGTACCTTCGCGTATGAACGTTGGTCAGATCCTTGAAACCCACCTGGGCCTCGCGGCCAAAGGTCTGGGCGAGAAGATCAACCGCATGATTGAAGAGCAGCGTAAAGTTGCCGAGCTGCGTAAATTCCTGCACGAGATCTACAACGAGATCGGCGGTCGTCAGGAAAGCCTCGATGACTTCTCGGACCAGGAAATTCTGGATCTGGCTCAAAACCTGCGCGGCGGCGTACCGATGGCCACTCCGGTGTTCGACGGTGCCAAGGAAAGCGAAATCAAGGCCATGCTGAAACTGGCAGACCTGCCAGAAAGCGGCCAGATGCAGCTGACCGATGGCCGTACCGGCAACAAGTTCGAGCGCCCGGTTACCGTTGGCTACATGTACATGCTGAAGCTGAACCACTTGGTAGACGACAAGATGCACGCTCGTTCTACCGGTTCGTACAGCCTGGTTACCCAGCAACCGCTGGGTGGTAAGGCGCAGTTCGGTGGTCAGCGTTTCGGGGAGATGGAGGTCTGGGCACTGGAAGCATACGGTGCTGCATACACTCTGCAAGAAATGCTCACAGTGAAGTCGGACGATGTGAACGGCCGGACCAAGATGTACAAAAACATCGTGGACGGCGATCACCGTATGGAGCCGGGCATGCCCGAGTCCTTCAACGTGTTGATCAAGGAAATTCGTTCCCTCGGCATCGATATCGATCTGGAAACCGAATAACACGTGACGCGAATCGAGAGCGGGGCTGGATTGCCCGCTCTCTGCTCCGCCAGGAGGAAAGGCCTTGAAAGACCTACTGAATTTGCTGAAAAACCAGGGTCAAGTCGAAGAGTTCGACGCCATCCGTATCGGATTGGCATCGCCTGAGATGATCCGTTCGTGGTCGTTCGGTGAAGTTAAAAAGCCGGAAACCATCAACTACCGTACGTTCAAACCTGAGCGTGACGGTCTGTTCTGCGCCAAAATCTTTGGCCCGGTAAAGGATTACGAGTGCCTGTGCGGTAAGTACAAGCGCTTGAAGCACCGCGGTGTGATCTGCGAGAAGTGCGGCGTTGAAGTAGCGCTGGCAAAAGTTCGTCGTGAGCGCATGGCGCACATCGAACTGGCTTCGCCGGTTGCCCACATCTGGTTCCTGAAGTCGCTGCCGTCTCGTATCGGCTTGCTGATGGACATGACCCTGCGTGATATCGAGCGCGTTCTCTACTTCGAGAGCTATGTCGTTATCGATCCAGGCATGACCACCCTTGAAAAAGGTCAACTGCTCAACGACGAGCAGTATTTCGAAGCGCTGGAAGAGTTCGGCGACGATTTCGATGCCCGTATGGGTGCCGAAGCTGTCCGCGAACTGCTGCACGCTATCGACCTGGAGCACGAGATTGGTCGCCTGCGTGAAGAAATTCCGCAAACCAACTCCGAAACCAAGATCAAGAAGCTGTCCAAGCGTCTGAAGTTGATGGAAGCCTTCCAGGGTTCTGGCAACCTGCCAGAGTGGATGGTGCTGACCGTTCTGCCGGTTCTGCCGCCAGATCTGCGTCCACTGGTCCCGCTGGATGGCGGTCGTTTCGCGACTTCCGACCTCAACGATCTGTATCGTCGTGTGATCAACCGTAACAACCGTTTGAAGCGCCTGCTGGATCTGTCCGCTCCGGACATCATCGTGCGCAACGAAAAGCGTATGTTGCAGGAAGCCGTCGATGCATTGCTCGACAACGGTCGTCGTGGCCGCGCTATCACTGGTTCCAACAAACGTCCTCTGAAATCCCTGGCTGACATGATCAAGGGTAAGCAAGGTCGTTTCCGTCAGAACTTGCTCGGTAAGCGTGTTGACTACTCGGGTCGTTCGGTAATTACCGTAGGCCCGACCCTGCGTCTGCACCAGTGCGGTCTGCCGAAGAAAATGGCTCTCGAGCTGTTCAAACCGTTCATTTTCGGCAAGCTGGAAATGCGTGGTCTCGCGACCACCATCAAAGCCGCCAAGAAGATGGTCGAGCGCGAGCTGCCAGAAGTTTGGGACGTTCTCGCTGAAGTGATTCGCGAACACCCAGTGCTTCTCAACCGTGCACCGACCCTTCACCGTCTGGGTATCCAGGCGTTTGAACCGGTACTGATCGAAGGTAAGGCTATCCAGCTCCACCCTCTGGTCTGCGCCGCGTACAACGCCGACTTCGACGGCGACCAAATGGCCGTGCACGTACCGCTGACACTGGAAGCCCAGTTGGAAGCGCGTGCGTTGATGATGTCGACCAACAACATTCTGTCGCCAGCCAACGGTGAGCCAATCATCGTTCCGTCGCAGGACGTTGTATTGGGTCTGTACTACATGACTCGTGAAGCGATCAACGCCAAGGGCGAAGGTCGTGTATTCGCGGACCTGCAGGAAGTTGACCGTGTGTTCCGTGCCGGCGAAGCCGCTCTGCACGCCAAGGTCAAAGTGCGGATCAACGAAACCGTCAACGACCGTGATGGCGGCAGCGTGACCAACACCCGTATCGTCGACACCACTGTCGGCCGTGCGCTGTTGTTCCAGGTTGTGCCAAAAGGTCTGTCGTACGACGTCGTCAACCTGCCGATGAAGAAGAAGGCGATCTCCAAGCTGATCAACCAGTGCTACCGCGTGGTTGGTCTGAAAGAGACCGTGATTTTCGCTGACCAGTTGATGTACACCGGTTTCGCCTATTCGACCATTTCCGGCGTTTCCATCGGTGTTAACGACTTCGTTATCCCAGATGAAAAAGCCCGCATCATCGGTGCAGCCACCGACGAAGTGAAAGAGATCGAAAGTCAGTACGCCTCCGGCCTGGTAACCCAGGGCGAGAAGTACAACAAAGTGATCGACCTCTGGTCCAAGGCGAACGACGAAGTTTCCAAGGCGATGATGGCCAACCTCTCGAAAGAGAAGGTCATCGACCGTCATGGCGTCGAAGTCGACCAGGAATCCTTCAACTCGATGTACATGATGGCCGACTCGGGCGCACGGGGTTCTGCCGCGCAGATCCGTCAGCTCGCCGGTATGCGTGGCCTGATGGCCAAGCCGGACGGCTCCATCATCGAAACGCCGATTACTGCGAACTTCCGTGAAGGTTTGAGCGTACTCCAGTACTTCATCTCCACTCACGGTGCTCGTAAGGGTCTTGCGGATACCGCGTTGAAAACAGCTAACTCCGGTTACCTGACTCGTCGTCTGGTAGACGTAGCGCAAGATCTGGTTGTAACCGAGATCGATTGCGGCACCGAACACGGCCTGGTAATGACTCCGCACATTGAAGGCGGTGACGTTGTAGAGCCATTGGGTGAGCGCGTATTGGGTCGTGTTATCGCCCGTGACGTATTCAAGCCAGGTACCGAGGACGTCATCGTTCCTGCCGGCACCCTGGTAGACGAGAAGTGGGTCGAGTTCATCGAACTCAACAGCATCGACGAAGTGATCGTTCGCTCGCCGATTAGCTGTGAAACCCGCTATGGCATTTGCGCCAAGTGCTACGGCCGCGATCTGGCTCGTGGTCACCAGGTGAACATCGGTGAAGCAGTCGGCGTTATCGCTGCCCAGTCCATCGGTGAGCCGGGTACCCAGCTGACGATGCGTACGTTCCACATCGGTGGTGCGGCAAGCCGGACCTCCGCAGCCGACAGCGTTCAGGTGAAGAATGGCGGTACCGTCCGTCTGCACAACCTGAAACACGTTGAACGAGTGGATGGCCACCTGGTTGCCGTGTCCCGTTCTGGCGAACTGGCTATCGCTGATGACTTCGGTCGTGAGCGCGAGCGTTACAAGCTGCCGTACGGTGCCGTGATTTCGGTTAAAGAAGGTGACAAGGTCGACGCTGGCGCAATCGTGGCCAAGTGGGACCCGCACACTCACCCGATCGTTACCGAAATGAAAGGTACTGTGACCTACGTGGGCATGGAAGAAGGCATCACGATCAAGCGTCAGACTGACGAATTGACCGGTATGACCAACATTGAGGTGCTCGACGCCAAAGATCGTCCAGCTGCCGGTAAAGACATCCGTCCTGCCGTGAAGATGGTCGACGACAACGGCAAGGATCTGTTGCTGCCAGGCACTGACGTTATCGCTCAGTACTTCCTGCCAGCCAACGCCCTGGTCGGTGTAGCGGACGGTGCGAAGATTGCGATCGGTGATGTTATCGCCCGTATCCCGCAAGAAACTTCGAAGACCCGTGACATCACCGGTGGTCTGCCGCGTGTTGCCGACTTGTTCGAAGCTCGTCGTCCGAAAGAGGCGTCGATTCTGGCTGAAGTCAGCGGCACCATCGCGTTCGGTAAAGAGACCAAAGGCAAGCGCCGTCTGGTTATTACTCCGAACGACGGTAGCGATCCGTATGAAGAGCTGATTCCGAAGTGGCGTCACCTGAACGTGTTCGAAGGCGAACAGGTAAACCGCGGCGAAGTTATCTCCGACGGCCCAAGCGATCCACACGACATCCTGCGTCTGCTGGGTGTGAGTGCGCTGGCCAAGTACATCGTCAACGAGATCCAGGACGTTTACCGTCTGCAAGGCGTGAAAATCAACGACAAGCACATCGAGACCATCCTGCGTCAGATGCTGCGTAAAGTTGAGATCGCTGAATCCGGCGATTCCAGTTTCATCAAGGGCGACCAGATGGAACTGACTCACGTACTGGTAGAGAACGAGCGTCTGAGCGCGGAAGACAAGTTTGTCTCCAAGTTCACTCGCGTTCTGCTGGGTATCACCAAGGCGTCGTTGTCCACCGAATCGTTCATCTCGGCGGCTTCCTTCCAGGAAACCACTCGCGTACTGACCGAAGCGGCGGTAACCGGCAAGCGCGATTACCTGCGCGGCCTGAAAGAAAACGTGGTCGTGGGTCGTCTGATCCCGGCTGGTACCGGTCTGGCTTATCACAGCGAGCGTAAGCGTCGCCGTGATGCAGACAAGCCGTTGCGCGTAAGCGCCAGTGAAGTGGAAGCTGCACTGACCGAAGCGCTGAACTCGAGCGGTAACTGAGTTCTGCGGTAAATGAGCGTAAGGCCCTGGTCGCTCCGTTCATCGAATCGAGACAAATTGTCGAGGTTGGATGAGTGGGGAGGTCGGGGCCTTGCCTTGACTGGGGACAAGATCCTCTTTAGACTCTTGTACCCCTAAATTTGGCGGGAACTCGTTCCTGCCATTTTGCTTTTCTTGCAAGACAATAGCGTCGCAAGACAACAGTGGAGCTAGTAGATGGCAACTATCAACCAGCTGGTACGTCAGCCGCGTAAGCGTATCGTCGAGAAATCCGACGTGCCTGCGCTGCAGAACTGCCCGCAACGTCGTGGCGTGTGCACCCGTGTGTACACCACTACGCCGAAAAAACCTAACTCGGCACTGCGTAAAGTATGCCGTGTGCGTCTGACCAACGGTTTCGAGGTTTCCTCGTACATCGGCGGTGAAGGCCACAACCTGCAAGAGCACAGCGTGGTACTGATCCGCGGCGGTCGTGTAAAAGACTTGCCAGGTGTTCGTTACCACACCGTACGCGGTTCTTTGGATACTTCCGGCGTTAAAGGTCGTAACCAGGGTCGTTCGAAGTACGGTACCAAGCGTCCGAAGTAATAGTCGCTTGCTGCAAAAAACTGATTTCTATTTTTCTGAGTCGATAAGAGTAAGGTCGGAGGCGTCCCGTCAAGGGCACCGATTCCGAGCGAACCTGAAGACCGTTTGAGGGCTTATCCATGCCAAGAAGACGCGTAGCAGCCAAGCGCGAAGTGCTTGACGATCCAAAATACGGAAGCCAAATCCTGGCCAAGTTCATGAACCACGTGATGGAAAGCGGTAAGAAAGCCGTTGCCGAGCGTATCGTTTATGGCGCGCTGGAAAAGGTTAAAGAACGCAAGAACAGCGACCCCCTGGAAATCTTCGAGAAAGCTCTCGACGCCATCGCTCCGCTGGTCGAAGTAAAGTCGCGCCGTGTAGGCGGTGCTACTTACCAGGTTCCGGTTGAAGTTCGTCCGTCCCGTCGTAACGCTCTGGCAATGCGCTGGTTGGTAGACTTCGCCCGTAAGCGCGGCGAGAAGTCTATGGCTCTGCGTTTGGCTGGCGAACTGCTGGACGCTGCCGAAGGTAAAGGTGCTGCAGTTAAGAAGCGTGAAGACGTGCACCGTATGGCTGAAGCTAACAAAGCTTTCTCGCACTACCGCTTCTAATTTTAGCGTCACTAATTTTGCGAGGGCTTTATGGCTCGTACTACACCGATTAATCGCTACCGTAACATTGGTATCGTTGCTCACGTGGATGCTGGTAAAACCACCACCACCGAGCGCGTCCTTTTTTACACTGGCAAAAGTCACAAGATGGGCGAGGTGCATGACGGCGCCGCGACCACAGACTGGATGGTGCAGGAGCAGGAGCGTGGTATTACCATTACTTCTGCTGCTATTACCGCCTTCTGGCAGGGTTCTGCTAAGCAGCACAAAGACCAATACCGCTTCAACGTCATTGACACCCCGGGTCACGTAGACTTCACCATTGAAGTTGAACGTTCCCTGCGTGTACTCGACGGCGCGGTCGTTGTGTTCTGTGGTACTTCCGGCGTTGAGCCTCAGTCCGAAACCGTATGGCGTCAAGCCAACAAGTACGGTGTTCCACGTATTGTTTACGTGAATAAGATGGACCGTGCCGGTGCGAACTTCCTGCGCGTGATCGCTCAGATCAAGCAGCGTCTGGGTCACACTCCGGTGCCGATCCAGTTGGCTATCGGTTCCGAGGACAACTTCCAGGGTCAGATTGATCTGATGACCATGGAAGCGGTTTACTGGAACGATGCTGACAAGGGCATGACTCCACGTCGCGAGCCTATCCCTTCTGAGCTGCAGGAGCTGGCTGAAGAGTGGCGCAGCAACATGGTTGAGGCTGCGGCCGAAGCTAGCGAAGAGCTGATGAACAAGTACCTCGAAGGCGAAGAACTCTCCATCGAGGAAATCAAGGCCGCTCTGCGTCAGCGTACCATCGCTGGTGAGATCGTTCTGGCTGTTTGCGGTTCTTCCTTCAAGAACAAGGGTGTTCCCCTGGTTCTCGACGCCGTTATTGACTACCTGCCTGCTCCAACTGACATTCCTGCCATCAAGGGTACTGACCCGGATGACGAGGAAAAGCAGATGGAGCGTCACGCAGACGACAATGAGCCGTTCTCGGCTCTGGCGTTCAAGATCGCTACCGACCCATTCGTGGGTACCTTGACCTTTGTCCGTGTTTACTCGGGCGTGTTGGCCTCCGGCGACGGCGTGATCAACTCGGTTAAAGGCAAGAAAGAGCGTGTGGGTCGTATGGTGCAAATGCATGCAAACGCCCGCGAAGAAATCAAGGAAGTGCGCGCTGGTGACATCGCGGCCTTGATCGGCATGAAGGACGTCACCACTGGTGAAACTTTGTGCAACGCTGACAAGCCAATCATCCTGGTTCGTATGGACTTCCCGGAGCCGGTTATTTCGGTTGCCGTTGAGCCCAAGACCAAGGATGACCAGGAAAAAATGGGTATCGCTCTGGGCAAACTTGCTCAGGAAGACCCGTCTTTCCGCGTCAAAACTGATGAAGAGACTGGTCAAACGATCATCTCCGGCATGGGCGAGTTGCACCTGGACATCCTGGTTGACCGGATGCGCCGTGAGTTCAACGTCGAAGCCAACATCGGTAAGCCTCAGGTTTCCTATCGTGAGCGCATCACGAAGAGTTGCGAAATCGAAGGCAAGTTCGTTCGTCAGTCCGGCGGTCGTGGCCAGTTCGGTCATTGCTGGATCCGTTTTGCACCTGCTGACGAAGGTCAGGAAGGTCTGCAATTCCTGAACGAAGTAGTGGGTGGTGTGGTTCCTAAGGAATACATCCCGGCTATCCAGAAGGGCATCGAAGAGCAGATGAAGAACGGTGTTGTTGCCGGCTATCCGCTGATCGGCCTGAAGGCTACCGTGTTTGATGGTTCTTACCACGACGTCGACTCGAACGAGATGGCGTTTAAGGTGGCTGCTTCCATGGCGACCAAGCAACTGGCCCAGAAGGGCGGTGGTGAGTTGCTTGAGCCGATCATGGCGGTAGAGGTTGTTACGCCTGAAGACTATATGGGTGACGTGATGGGCGACCTTAACCGTCGTCGCGGCATGATTCTGGGTATGGAAGATACGGTTTCCGGTAAGGTTATCCGTGCTGAAGTTCCGTTGGGCGAGATGTTCGGTTATGCGACCGATGTTCGTTCGATGTCCCAGGGTCGCGCAAGCTACTCTATGGAATTCAAAAAATACAATACGGCTCCGTCGCACATCGTCGAAACCGTTACCAAAAAACAAGGCTGATTCAGTCCTTTAGGCAAGGAGTTAATTGTCGTGGCTAAAGAAAAATTTGATCGTTCCCTACCGCACGTCAACGTTGGCACTATCGGTCACGTTGACCACGGTAAAACCACTCTGACCGCTGCTCTGACTCGCGTCTGCTCCGAAGTTTTCGGTTCGGCTCGTGTTGACTTCGACAAGATCGACAGCGCACCAGAAGAGAAAGCTCGTGGTATCACCATCAACACCGCACACGTTGAGTACAACTCGAACATTCGTCACTACGCTCACGTTGACTGCCCAGGTCACGCTGACTACGTGAAGAACATGATCACTGGTGCTGCCCAGATGGACGGCGCGATCCTGGTTTGCTCGGCCGCTGATGGTCCGATGCCACAAACTCGTGAGCACATCCTGCTGTCCCGTCAGGTAGGCGTTCCGTACATCGTGGTTTTCCTGAACAAGGCTGACCTGGTAGACGACGCTGAGCTGCTGGAACTGGTTGAGATGGAAGTGCGCGATCTGCTGAGCACTTACGACTTCCCAGGCGATGACACTCCAATCATCATCGGCTCTGCCCGTATGGCGCTGGAAGGTCTGGACGACAACGAAATGGGCACCACTGCCGTTCGTAAGCTGGTTGAGACTCTGGACAGCTACATCCCAGAGCCAGAGCGTGCTATCGACAAGCCATTCCTGATGCCAATCGAAGACGTATTCTCGATCTCCGGTCGTGGTACTGTTGTGACTGGTCGTATCGAGCGCGGTATCGTTCGCGTTCAAGATGCTCTGGAAATCGTTGGTCTGCGTGACACCACCACCACCACCTGCACCGGTGTTGAGATGTTCCGCAAGCTGCTCGACGAAGGTCGTGCTGGCGAGAACTGCGGCGTTCTGCTGCGTGGTACCAAGCGTGACGACGTTGAGCGTGGCCAGGTTCTGGTTAAGCCAGGTTCGGTTAAGCCGCACACCAAGTTCACTGCAGAAGTTTACGTTCTGAGCAAGGAAGAAGGCGGTCGTCACACTCCGTTCTTCAAAGGCTACCGTCCACAGTTCTACTTCCGTACTACTGACGTGACTGGTAACTGCGAGCTGCCAGAAGGCGTTGAAATGGTAATGCCAGGCGATAACATTCAAATGACTGTTACCCTGATCAAAACCATCGCAATGGAAGACGGTCTGCGCTTCGCTATCCGTGAAGGCGGCCGTACCGTTGGTGCTGGCGTTGTAGCTAAAATCATCGAGTAAGCTCTTTTCGAGTCAGCTTTGATGCTTTGAAAAAGCCCCCGCTCAGCGGGGGCTTTTTTATTGGGTTGACACCTATCGGGGGCGTCTATAGAATTGCGCCTCCTTTTAACGGGCGTATTGCGCCCGGTGGGAATAGCAGCCGGAGTCTGAAATCCAATGCAAAATCAGCAAATCCGTATCAGGTTGAAGGCTTTCGACCATCGCCTGATCGACCAATCCACCCAGGAAATCGTGGAAACCGCGAAACGTACTGGTGCTCAAGTGCGTGGTCCAATTCCACTGCCTACCCGTAAAGAGCGGTTCACCGTTCTGGTCTCCCCGCACGTCAACAAAGACGCGCGTGACCAGTATGAGATCCGTACTCATAAGCGCGTTCTGGACATCGTCCAGCCAACGGATAAAACCGTTGATGCACTTATGAAGCTTGATCTTGCGGCCGGTGTGGAAGTGCAGATCAGCCTCGGCTAAGACTCGGTCTTAGTCGTGTAACGCTCTGAAATGGGCGGCCATAGCGGGTGAAAGCCCCGTACACTCATGAGGTTTACAACATGACTATTGGTGTAGTCGGTCGTAAATGCGGTATGACCCGTATTTTCACCGAAGAAGGTGTCTCCATTCCGGTCACGGTCATTGAGATCGAGCCGAATCGCGTCACCCAGTTCAAAACTGAAGAGACCGATGGCTATCGTGCAGTGCAAGTCACTGTCGGCGAGCGTCGCGCTTCGCGTGTAACAGCAGCTCAGGCTGGCCACTTCGCTAAGGCGAACGTAGCCGCTGGTCGTACCGTAATGGAATTCCGCCTTGAAGAAGGCGAGTACCAGGCCGGCGATCTGATCAACGCTGAAATCTTTGCCGCTGGTCAACTGGTTGATGTAACCGGTCAGTCCAAGGGTAAGGGCTTCCAGGGTACGATCAAGCGTTGGAACTTCCGCGGGCAAGATAACACCCACGGTAACTCCGTATCCCACCGCGTTCCAGGCTCTATCGGCCAGTGCCAGACTCCTGGTCGTGTATTCAAGGGCAAAAAAATGTCCGGTCATATGGGCGCTGAGCGCGTGACCGTGCAGTCCCTCGAAGTAGTGCGCGTGGACGCTGAACGCAATCTGTTGTTGGTCAAGGGCGCTGTTCCTGGCGCTACTGGCGGCAACTTGGTTGTACGTCCAGCAGCCAAGGCTCGCGGTTAAGGGGAAGCTGACATGCAATTAAATGTAAATGACGCTCAAGCGATCGAAGTTTCCGAACTGACATTTGGCGGCGAATTCAACGAGACGCTGGTTCACCAAGCAGTCGTGGCCTACATGGCTGGCGGCCGTCAAGGTAGCAAGCAGCAAAAGACCCGTTCCGACGTTTCTGGTGGCGGTAAGCGCCCATGGCGTCAGAAAGGTACTGGCCGTGCTCGTGCCGGTACTATCCGTAGCCCAATCTGGCGTGGCGGCGGTACCACTTTCGCAGCTCGTCCTCAGGATCACTCCCAGAAGCTGAACAAGAAGATGTATCGCGCAGCAATGCGTTCCATTCTTGCTGAGCTGGTGCGTACTGATCGTCTGGTCGTGGTTCAGGATTTCGCTGTTGAAACGCCGAAAACCAAAGACCTGCTGGGCAAGCTGAACAACATGAGCCTGACCGATGTATTGATCGTGTCGGACGCTGTTGATCAGAACCTGTACCTGGCTGCTCGTAACCTGCCACACGTAGATGTACGTGATGTGCAAGGTTCCGATCCAGTTAGTCTGATCGCATACGACAAGGTGTTGATCACCGTGTCGGCCGTGAAGAAATTCGAGGAGCTGCTGGGATGAACCAGGAACGCGTATTTAAAGTTCTGCTTGGCCCGCACGTTTCCGAGAAGGCTACGGTTCTGGCAGACAAGAAAGGCCAGTTCGTTTTCAAGGTTGCTACTGATGCAACCAAGCTGGAAATCAAGAAGGCCGTCGAAAGCCTGTTCAGCGTGAAAGTAGAGCGCGTCACTACCCTGAACGTTCTGGGTAAGAGCAAGCGCACTGCTCGCGGTCTGGGCAAGCGTAATGACTGGAAGAAGGCAGTTATCTCCCTTCAGCCAGGCCAAGATCTCGATTTCAGCAGCAGTGCTGAGTAAGGAAGGGGTGCATCATGGCAATCGTTAAATGCAAACCGACTTCCCCTGGCCGCCGTTTTGTGGTCAAGGTGGTCAACCAGGAGCTGCATAAAGGCGCTCCTCACGCACCGCTGCTCGAGAAGAAATCGAAGTCTGGTGGTCGTAACAACAATGGCCGTATTACCACTCGTCACATCGGTGGTGGTCATAAGCAGCATTATCGTCTGGTCGATTTCCGTCGCAACGACAAAGATGGCATCGCTGCCACTGTCGAGCGTATCGAATACGATCCAAACCGTACTGCTCACATCGCTCTGCTGCTGTACGCAGATGGCGAGCGTCGCTACATCATCGCCCCTAAAGGCGTGAGCGCTGGCGACCAGCTGATCGCAGGTGCTCTGGCACCGATCAAGCCGGGCAACGCTCTGCAACTGCGTAACATTCCAGTTGGTAGCACCGTACACGGCATCGAATTGAAGCCAGGTAAAGGCGCACAGATCGCTCGTTCCGCTGGTGCTTCGGCTCAGCTGATCGCTCGTGAAGGTGTCTACGTGACCCTGCGTCTGCGTTCTGGTGAGATGCGTAAAGTGCTGGCTGAATGCCGCGCGACCCTGGGCGAAGTCTCGAACTCCGAGCACAGCCTGCGTTCGCTGGGTAAAGCTGGTGCCAAACGCTGGCGTGGCGTTCGCCCAACCGTTCGTGGTGTTGCCATGAACCCGGTTGACCACCCACATGGTGGTGGTGAAGGTCGTACCTCTGGTGGTCGTCATCCGGTATCGCCATGGGGCTTCCCGACTAAGGGCGCGAAGACTCGTGGTAATAAGCGTACCGACAAAATGATCGTCCGTCGTCGCAAGTAAATAGAGGGATACGACAGTGCCACGTTCTCTGAAAAAAGGTCCTTTTATCGATCTTCACCTACTGAAGAAGATCGAAGTGGCGGCGGAAAAGAACGATCGCAAACCAGTTAAAACCTGGTCGCGTCGCTCGATGATCCTGCCACAAATGGTCGGTCTGACCATCGCAGTACACAACGGTCGTCAACACGTCCCAGTTCTCGTTAACGAAGACATGGTCGGCCACAAACTGGGCGAGTTCGCCGGTACCCGCACTTATCGCGGGCACGTGGCAGACAAGAAAGCCAAGCGTTAAGGGGTTAGGAAATGGAAGTAGCCGCTAAGTTGTCGGGCGCTCGAATCTCCGCCCAGAAAGCCCGCTTGGTCGCCGACCAGATCCGCGGGAAGAAGGTGGGCGAAGCGCTCAACCTGTTGGCTTTCAGCAGTAAGAAAGCCGCCGAGATCATGAAGAAAGTGCTGGAGTCGGCCGTAGCCAACGCCGAGCATAACGAAGGCGCAGACGTTGATGACCTGAAAGTCAGCACCGTTTTCGTTAACGAAGGGCGTTCGCTGAAGCGCATCATGCCGCGTGCCAAAGGCCGTGCTGATCGCATCGTCAAGCGGTCTTGCCATATCACTGTCAAGGTTGCTGACAAGTAACGGAGTCGAAGAGATGGGTCAGAAAGTACATCCCATTGGCATTCGCCTGGGAATCGTCAAGGAGCACACCTCCGTCTGGTACGCAGACGGTCGGACTTATGCGGACTACTTGTTCGCTGATCTGAAGGTGCGTGAGTATCTCCAAGACAAACTAAAAAGCGCGTCCGTAAGCCGTATCGATATCCATCGTCCGGCCCAAACTGCACGTATCACCATCCACACCGCTCGTCCAGGTATCGTTATCGGGAAGAAAGGTGAAGATGTTGAGAAACTGCGCCAGGACCTGACCAAGCAAATGGGTGTGCCTGTGCACATCAATATCGAAGAGATCCGCAAGCCGGAACTCGACGGTATGCTGGTTGCGCAGAGCGTAGCTCAGCAGCTGGAGCGTCGCGTTATGTTCCGTCGCGCCATGAAGCGCGCTGTACAGAACGCAATGCGCATTGGTGCCAAAGGCATCAAAATCCAAGTGAGCGGTCGTCTCGGCGGTGCTGAAATCGCACGTACTGAATGGTATCGCGAAGGTCGTGTGCCACTGCACACCCTGCGTGCCGACATCGACTATGCCAACTACGAAGCTCACACCACCTACGGTGTGATCGGTGTAAAGGTTTGGATCTTCAAAGGCGAAGTAATTGGTGGTCGCCAAGAAGAACTGAAACCACAAGCACCAGCGCCTCGTAAAAAAGCTGCTAAGTAAGGGGTACGCCAAATGTTGCAACCAAAGCGTACGAAGTTCCGCAAGCAAATGACTGGTCACAACCGTGGCCTGGCATTGCGCGGTAGCAAAGTCAGCTTCGGCGAGTTCGCGCTGAAGTCTGTTGCTCGTGGTCGTCTCACCGCTCGTCAGATCGAGTCAGCGCGTCGTGCTCTGACCCGTCACGTAAAACGTGGTGGCAAGATCTGGATCCGTGTATTCCCGGACAAGCCTATTTCCAAGAAGCCACTCGAAGTTCGGATGGGTAAAGGTAAGGGTAACGTCGAATACTGGGTTGCCCAGATTCAGCCAGGCAAAGTCCTGTATGAAATCGAGGGTGTTTCTGAAGAGCTGGCGCGTGAGGCTTTCGCCCTGGCTGCTGCAAAGCTGCCGCTCGCCACCTCCTTTGTTAAACGGACGGTGATGTGATGAAAGCGAATGAACTTCGTGAAAAATCCGCACAGCAGCTGAACGAGCAACTGCTCGGCTTGCTGCGCGACCAGTTCAATCTGCGTATGCAGAAAGCAACTGGCCAGTTGGGGCAGTCTCATCTGCTCTCGCAAGTTAAGCGTGACATCGCTCGCGTGAAGACTGTGCTCAACCAGCAGGCAGGTAAGTAATCATGGCTGAAGCCGAAAAAACTGTCCGTACGCTGACTGGCCGTGTTGTCAGCGACAAGATGGACAAAACCATCACCGTTCTGATTGAGCGTCGCGTTAAGCACCCGATCTACGGTAAATACGTTAAGCGTTCGACTAAGCTGCACGCGCACGACGAAACCAATCAGTGCCACATCGGCGACAAAGTCACTATTCGTGAAACTCGTCCTTTGGCCAAGACCAAGTCTTGGGCGCTGGTTGATGTTCTCGAACGCGCTGTGGAAGTCTAAGGACTAGGGGTCGGAGAAATTATATGATTCAGACTCAATCCATGCTCGATGTGGCCGATAACAGCGGCGCTCGCCGCGTTATGTGCATCAAGGTGCTGGGTGGCTCCCATCGTCGTTACGCTGGTATCGGTGACATCATCAAAGTAACCGTCAAGGAAGCAATTCCTCGCGGTAAAGTGAAAAAAGGCCAAGTGATGACTGCTGTTGTAGTCCGCACTCGTCACGGCGTACGTCGTGCTGATGGCTCCATTATCCGCTTTGATGGCAACGCTGCTGTTCTTCTGAACAACAAGCAAGAGCCAATCGGCACCCGTATCTTTGGGCCAGTGACCCGTGAACTTCGTACTGAGAAGTTCATGAAGATCGTCTCGCTCGCCCCAGAAGTGCTGTAAGGAGATCCGACATGCAAAAGATTCGTCGTGACGACGAGATCATCGTGATCGCCGGCAAAGACAAAGGTAAGCGCGGTAAGGTGCTGAAGGTTCTTGCTGACAACCGTCTGGTTGTTGGTGGTCTGAACCTGGTCAAGCGCCATACCAAGCCTAACCCGATGTCGGGCGTACAAGGCGGTATCGTCGAGAAAGAAGCGCCACTGCACGCTTCCAACGTCGCCATCTTCAACGGCGAAACCAACAAGGCTGACCGCGTTGGTTTCAAAGTAGAAGACGGTAAGAAAATTCGTGTCTTCAAGTCGACCCAAAAAGCGGTTGATGCTTGAACACTGCTAGGTAGAAGACCATGGCACGACTAAAAGAGATTTACCGGAAGGAAATCGCTCCGAAACTTAAGGAAGAACTTAAGCTTTCGAACGTGATGGAAGTTCCGCGCGTTACCAAAATCACCCTGAACATGGGTCTGGGCGAAGCGATCGGCGACAAAAAAGTCATCGAGCACGCTGTTGCTGACCTGGAAAAGATCACCGGCCAGAAAGTCGTTGTGACTTACGCTCGCAAATCCATCGCTGGCTTTAAAGTCCGTGAAGGTTGGCCGATCGGTGTCAAAGTGACCCTGCGCCGTGAGCGTATGTACGAGTTCCTGGATCGTCTGCTGTCGATCTCCCTGCCACGGGTTCGCGACTTCCGCGGCCTGAATGCCAAGTCCTTCGATGGTCGTGGCAACTACAGCATGGGCGTGAAAGAGCAGATCATCTTCCCGGAAATCGACTACGACAAGATCGATGCTCTCCGCGGTCTGGACATCACCCTGACCACCACTGCCAAGAACGATGATGAAGGCCGCGCTCTGCTGCGTGCGTTCAAATTCCCGTTCCGCAACTGATTGGAGTAGGACCATGGCCAAGATGAGCATGAAAAACCGCGAGCTGAAGCGTCAGCTTACGGTTGCCAAGTACGCCAAAAAGCGTGCAGCACTGAAAGCTATCATCGTTGATCTGAACGCAAGTCCAGAAGCGCGTTGGGAAGCTACAGTAGCCCTGCAGAAGCAGCCACGTGACGCAAGCGCTTCGCGCATGCGTAACCGCTGCCGCCTGACCGGTCGTCCACACGGCGTTTACCGCAAGTTCGGCCTCGGCCGTAACAAACTGCGTGAAGCGGCAATGCGTGGTGACGTACCTGGTCTGGTTAAAGCCAGCTGGTAAGTACTGTCAAAGTCTCGGTGTTCAGGATTGCAAGATCCTGACCACTGGTGGCCTTGAATCTGGATCAAGCCCCTTTTGGGGCTTGATTCATTTCTGGGGTGTGTCTAGAATACCCGGCTCGCCTGAGCCCGTGTTTTCTATGCTCGGAGATTCTCGGCGACACGTAGTAGCCGCAAGGCTAATTTTTCTGTATTAGGAGCGTCTAGCCCATGAGTATGCAGGACCCGTTAGCGGACATGCTAACTCGAATCCGTAATGCCCAGATGGCTGAAAAGTCCGTCGTAAGCATGCCATCTTCCACGTTGAAGGTAGCTGTTGCCAAAGTCCTGAAGGACGAAGGTTACATCGCGGGTTATCAGATCAGCAGCGAAACCAAGCCACTGCTGTCTATCGAGCTGAAATACTTCGAAGGCCGTCCGGTTATCGAAGAAGTGAAGCGCGTTAGCCGTCCAGGCCTGCGTCAGTACAAGTCCGTCGAAGATCTGCCGAAAGTTCGTGGCGGTCTCGGTGTGTCTATCGTCTCCACCAACAAAGGTGTGATGACTGATCGTGCTGCGCGCGCTGCCGGTGTCGGCGGCGAAGTTCTTTGCACTGTGTTCTAAGGGGGGATAAGCATGTCTCGCGTCGCTAAGAACCCCGTTAAGCTGCCAGCCGGTGTCGAAGTAAAATTCGCAGGCCAACAGCTTTCGGTGAAGGGTGCCAAGGGCACTCTCGAACTGAACATCCATTCGTCCGTTGAGATCGTTGAAGAAGCTGGTGAGCTGCGTTTTGCTGCTCGCAATGGCGATCAACAGACTCGCGCAATGGCTGGTACCACTCGTGCGTTGGTAAACAACATGGTCCAAGGCGTAAGCCAAGGCTTCGAGCGCAAGCTCCAGCTGGTCGGTGTTGGTTACAAAGCGCAAGCAAAAGGCACAGTGCTGAACCTGGCTCTTGGCTTCTCGCATCCAGTGGATTACGAACTGCCGGAAGGCATCACCGCTGAGACTCCTAGCCAGACCGATATCCTGATCAAGGGCATCGACAAGCAGCTGGTAGGTCAAGTGGCCGCCGAGATCCGCGACTTCCGTCCACCAGAGCCGTACAAAGGCAAAGGTGTGCGCTACGCGGACGAAGTCGTCCGTCGTAAAGAAGCCAAGAAGAAGTAGGGCATAGCAAATGACCGACAAAAAAGTTACTCGACTGCGTCGCGCTCGCAAAGCACGCCTGAAAATGCACGAACTCGAAGTCGTGCGTCTCTGCGTGTTCCGCTCTTCGCAGCACATCTACGCCCAGGTCATTTCGGCCGACGGCAACAAAGTCCTGGCAAGCGCCTCGACTTTGGATAAAGAACTGCGTGATGGCGCCACTGGCAACATCGACGCGGCCACTAAGGTTGGCCAGCTGGTCGCTACGCGTGCTAAGGCCGCTGGCGTCTCGCAGGTGGCTTTCGACCGCTCTGGCTTCAAGTACCACGGCCGCGTTAAAGCGCTGGCTGATGCTGCTCGTGAAGCTGGGCTGGAGTTCTAAGTTATGTCAAATAACGACCAAAAGCGCGACGAAGGCTACATCGAGAAGCTGGTTCAAGTTAACCGCGTAGCCAAAACCGTTAAAGGCGGCCGTATCTTCACTTTCACCGCGTTGACCGTGGTTGGTGATGGTAAAGGGCGTGTTGGCTTCGGCCGTGGCAAGTCGCGTGAAGTGCCTGCTGCGATCCAGAAGGCAATGGAAGCTGCTCGCCGCAACATGATCCAGGTTGATCTGAACGGCACCACTCTGCAGTACGCAATGAAGTCCGCTCACGGCGCTTCGAAGGTGTACATGCAGCCTGCTTCTGAAGGTACCGGTATCATCGCTGGCGGCGCTATGCGTGCCGTTCTCGAAGTTGCTGGCGTTCAGAACGTTCTGGCCAAGTGCTACGGCTCGACTAACCCGGTAAACGTGGTTCACGCCACTTTCAAAGGTTTGAAAGCTATGCAGTCTCCTGAATCCATTGCCGCCAAGCGTGGCAAAAGCGTCAAGGAGATCTTCTGATCATGGCTACCGTTAAAGTTACGCTGATCAAAAGCATGACCGGCCGCATCCCTAACCACAAACTGTGCGTTAAGGGTCTGGGTCTGCGTCGCATCGGTCACACTGTAGAAGTCCAGGATACTCCCGAGAATCGCGGGATGATCAACAAGGCTTACTACATGCTGCGTGTCGAGGGTTAATCGATGAAACTCAATGATCTGAGTCCAGCGCCGGGTTCCCGTCGCGAAAAGCATCGTCCGGGCCGTGGTATCGGTAGTGGTTTGGGTAAGACTGGTGGCCGTGGTCACAAAGGTCAGACTTCCCGCTCCGGTGGCACCATTGCTCCAGGCTTTGAAGGCGGTCAACAGCCGCTGCATCGTCGCCTGCCGAAGTTCGGTTTCGTTTCCCTGAAGGCCATGGATCGCGCAGAAGTGCGTCTGTCCGAGCTGGCTAAAGTGGAAGGCGACATCGTCACCGTGCAGTCCCTGAAAGATGCCAACGTGATCAACGTCAACGTACAGCGTGTGAAAATCATGCTGTCCGGTGAAGTGACTCGCGCTGTCACTATCGGCAAGGGAATCGGCGCCACCAAAGGTGCGCGTGCGGCTATCGAAGCAGCTGGCGGCAAGTTCGAGGAATAAATGGCTAAGCAAGGTGCTCTCTCTGCGCTCGGCAAAGGCGGTATGTCTGAACTCTGGGCTCGTCTGCGTTTTCTGTTCCTGGCGATTATCGTCTACCGAATAGGCGCACACATCCCGGTTCCAGGTATCAACCCGGACCGTCTCGCGGACCTGTTTCGACAGAATGAGGGGACCATTCTTAGCTTGTTCAACATGTTTTCCGGCGGCGCGCTGGAACGGATGAGCATCTTTGCATTGGGGATCATGCCGTACATTTCGGCATCGATCATCATGCAGCTGATGACCGCCGTCAGCCCGCAGCTGGAGCAGTTGAAGAAGGAAGGTGAAGCTGGCCGTCGCAAGATCAGCCAGTACACCCGCTACGGCACTGTCGTCCTCGCTCTCGTTCAGGCCATTGGCATGTCCATTGGTCTGGCGGGGCAGGGCGTAGCGTTCACTGGTGACTTTGGCTTCCATTTCGTCGCGGTATCCACTTTTGTGGCTGGTGCGATGTTCATGATGTGGCTGGGTGAGCAGATTACTGAGCGTGGTGTTGGCAACGGTATCTCGATGTTGATTTTTTCGGGTATCGTCGCCGGTCTTCCGAGAGCGATCGGGCAGTCTTTCGAGTCTGCACGTCAGGGTGATATCAACATCTTCGCCCTGGTTGCCATCGGTTTGCTGGCAGTAGCGATTATCGGTTTCGTGGTGTTCATTGAGCGTGGTCAGCGTCGTATTGCTGTTCACTACGCCAAGCGTCAGCAGGGCCGGAAGGTCTTCGCTGCGCAGACCAGCCACTTGCCGCTGAAGGTGAACATGGCCGGTGTTATTCCGGCTATTTTCGCGAGCAGCATTTTGCTGTTCCCGGCTTCGTTGGGTGCCTGGTTCGGTCAGTCTGAAGGTATGGGCTGGTTGCAGGACATCTCGCAGTCGATCGCTCCTGGTCAGCCGTTGAATATTCTGCTGTTTAGTGCAGGGATTATTTTCTTCTGCTTCTTCTATACGGCGTTGATGTTCAATCCGAAAGACGTAGCGGAAAACCTGAAGAAGTCCGGTGCCTTTATTCCGGGCATCCGTCCAGGTGAGCAGTCTGCGCGCTACATTGATGGCGTTCTGACTCGCTTGACCATGTTCGGTGCTCTTTACATGACGGCCGTCTGCCTGTTGCCCCAGTTCCTGGTGGTTGCAGCCAACGTTCCGTTCTACCTTGGCGGGACCTCGTTGCTGATCGTGGTCGTGGTTGTGATGGACTTCATGTCCCAAGTACAATCGCACCTCGTTTCGCACCAGTACGAATCCCTGATGAAGAAAGCCAACCTGAAGGGTTACGGCAGCGGCATGTTGCGCTGAGTACCCATAAGGTTCGAGGAGTTGGTGATGAAAGTTCGTGCATCGGTGAAAAAGCTGTGCCGTAACTGCAAGATTATTCGCCGCGAAGGTGTTGTTCGAGTAATTTGCAGCGCGGAACCGCGTCACAAACAGCGCCAAGGCTGAGTGTGATTGTGCTTCAAGCCCGGCAGCTAGTGCGCTGCCGGGTTGATTATTTGTTATTACAGCGATATTATCTCGCGCCCTATTTCTTGGCTTCCGGGGCGTAGGTAGCTGTCAATTGGAGTCCCACTGAATGGCCCGTATTGCAGGCGTTAACATTCCAGATAACAAGCATACTGTTATCTCGCTGACCTACATCTATGGTGTTGGTCGCACTACTGCACAGAAAATTTGTGCAGATACTGGGGTAAACCCAGCAGCAAAGATCAAGGATCTGAGCGACGAGCAAATTGAACAGCTGCGTGGCGAAGTGGCGAAGTTCACCACTGAAGGTGACCTGCGTCGCGAAATCAACATGAAAATCAAGCGCTTGATGGACCTCGGTTGCTATCGCGGTCTGCGTCATCGTCGTGGTCTGCCAGTACGCGGTCAGCGTACCAAGACCAACGCGCGTACCCGTAAAGGTCCGCGTAAGCCGATCCGCAAGTAATCGCCCCAGCGAATCGACAGGAAATTAATCATGGCAAAACCTGCTGCTCGTCCTCGTAAAAAAGTTAAAAAGACAGTGGTTGATGGCATCGCCCACATCCATGCATCTTTTAACAACACCATCGTGACCATTACCGACCGTCAAGGTAACGCTCTTTCCTGGGCTACCTCCGGTGGTTCGGGTTTCCGCGGTTCCCGCAAGTCCACCCCGTTTGCTGCTCAAGTAGCTGCTGAACGTGCTGGTCAAGCTGCGCTGGAATACGGCCTGAAAAACCTCGACGTAAACGTCAAAGGTCCAGGTCCAGGTCGTGAATCCGCAGTCCGCGCTTTGAACGGCTGTGGCTACAAGATCGCCAGCATCACCGACGTGACGCCAATCCCGCACAACGGGTGCCGTCCGCCGAAGAAGCGCCGCGTGTAATCCAGGAGATTGTAAAGAATGGCTCGTTACATTGGTCCAAAATGCAAACTCGCTCGTCGCGAAGGCACCGATCTCTTCCTGAAGAGCGGCGTGCGCGCGATCGAATCGAAGTGCAACATTGAAGCAGCACCTGGTATCCACGGCCAACGCCGCGGTCGCCAGTCCGATTACGGCACCCAACTGCGTGAAAAGCAGAAGGTCCGTCGTATCTACGGCGTTCTCGAGCGTCAATTCAGCGGCTACTACAAAGAAGCTGCTGGCAAGAAAGGCGCAACTGGCGAAAACCTGTTGCAACTGCTCGAATGCCGTCTGGACAACGTTGTATACCGTATGGGCTTTGGTTCGACTCGTGCCGAATCCCGTCAGCTGGTATCGCACAAGTCGATCAGCGTAAACGGTCAAACCGTTAACGTTCCGTCCTACCAGGTTCGTGCTGGTGACGTGGTTGCTGTTCGCGAGAAAGCAAAAAACCAACTTCGCATTGTCCAAGCTCTCGATCTGTGTGCCCAACGTGGCCGCGTAGAATGGGTAGAAGTAGACACTGAGAAGAAGTCGGGCGTTTTCAAGAACGTTCCAGCTCGCAGTGATCTGTCCGCCGACATCAACGAAAGCCTGATTGTCGAGCTCTACTCCAAGTAAGGGCTAGAAAATAGGTGCATCCATGCAGATTTCGGTAAATGAGTTCCTGACACCCCGCCACATTGATGTGCAGGTTGTCAGTCCAACCCGCGCCAAGATCACTCTCGAGCCTCTCGAGCGTGGTTTTGGCCACACCCTGGGCAACGCGCTGCGCCGCATCCTGTTGTCCTCAATGCCCGGCTGTGCAGTAGTCGAGGCCGAGATTGACGGTGTGCTCCACGAGTACAGCGCCATCGAAGGTGTACAGGAAGACGTAATTGAAATCCTGTTGAACCTTAAAGGTCTGGCTATCAAGCTGCACGGCCGTGACGAAGTTACGCTGACCTTGTCGAAGAAGGGTTCGGGGGTGGTTACCGCTGCCGATATTCAGCTGGATCATGATGTCGAGATCGTTAACCCCGATCACGTAATCGCTAACCTGGCGTCTAACGGCGCCCTGAACATGAAGCTCGTTGTAGCTCGTGGTCGTGGTTATGAACCGGCAGACTCGCGTCAGAGCGATGAAGACGAAAGCCGCAGCATCGGTCGCTTGCAGCTTGACTCTTCGTTCAGCCCGGTTCGCCGTATCGCATACGTGGTGGAAAACGCCCGTGTCGAGCAGCGTACTAACCTGGACAAGCTGGTTATTGATCTGGAAACCAACGGTACTCTGGATCCTGAAGAGGCTATCCGCCGCGCCGCAACCATCCTGCAACAGCAGTTGGCTGCGTTCGTCGACCTCAAGGGTGACAGCGAACCAGTGGTAATCGAGCAAGAAGACGAGATCGATCCGATCCTGCTTCGCCCGGTTGACGATCTGGAACTGACTGTACGTTCGGCTAACTGCCTTAAGGCGGAAAACATTTACTACATCGGCGACCTGATTCAGCGTACCGAAGTAGAACTGTTGAAGACTCCGAACCTTGGCAAGAAATCCTTGACTGAAATCAAGGACGTTCTGGCCTCCCGCGGTCTGTCCCTCGGCATGCGCCTCGACAACTGGCCGCCTGCAAGTCTTAAGAAGGACGACAAGGCGACTGCCTGATCGTCGTAATCACCGAACGTAGTGTTTGGTAAGGAATGAACCATGCGTCATCGTAAAAGTGGTCGTCACCTCAGCCGCACCAGCTCGCACCGCAAGGCCATGTTCCAGAACATGGCGGTGTCGCTGTTCGAGCACGAGCTGATCAAAACTACTCTGCCAAAAGCCAAAGAACTGCGCCGCGTTGCTGAGCCGCTGATCACTCTGGCCAAGACAGACAGCCTGGCTAACCGCCGTCTGGCTTTCGACCGTACTCGTTCGAAAGCTATCGTTGGTAAGCTCTTCAACGACCTGGGCAAGCGTTACGCTACCCGTGAGGGTGGCTACCTGCGCATCCTCAAGTGCGGTTTCCGCGCTGGCGACAACGCGCCTATGGCGTACGTCGAGTTGGTTGATCGTGCTGTCGGCGGTGAAGCTGTATCCGCTGAGTAAGACGTCAGTCTGAAACAAGAAACCGGGCCTAGCGCCCGGTTTTTTGTGCCTGTTAGAAATGCGCTCTACGTACAAGCTTCAAACCTTCCCGGTCGGCACTATATCCGTGGGTTGGTCATTAGTTATTTTCTATCGATGTCAGCAAGTTAATGAATTTGTGGCTGTCATGATGATGATCAATACTCCCTCCAAGCCGATTCGCCGGCAGTTCAAGACTGACAAAGGAAGAGACGCATGAGCCAGAACAAAACACTTACAACCGCCAGTGGCGCTCCTGTCGCCGACAACCAGAATTCTCGCTCCGCCGGCCCTCGTGGTCCTCTGCTGCTCGACGATTTCCACCTGATCGAGAAGCTTGCACACTTCAACCGTGAAAACATTCCAGAGCGTCGTGTTCACGCCAAAGGCTCGGGTGCTTACGGCACATTTACTGTGACGCGTGACATCACTCGCTACACCAGCGCCAAGCTGTTCGAGGCAGTGGGCAAACAAACGCCAACATTTCTACGTTTTTCCACCGTAGGTGGTGAGCGAGGTTCCGCTGATACCGAGCGCGACCCTCGTGGCTTTGCGTTGAAGTTCTACACCGAGGAAGGTAATTGGGACATCGTTGGCAACAACACCCCAGTGTTTTTCATCCGCGATCCGCTGAAATTCCCGGACTTCATCCATACGCAAAAGCGTTTGCCCCAAAGCAACCTCAAAAGTGCGCAGGCGATGTGGGACTTCTGGTCGTATTCGCCCGAGGCACTGCATCAGATCACCATTCTGTTTTCGGACCGGGGCATTCCTGATGGCTATCGTCATATGCACGGCTTTGGCAGCCATACCTATAGCCTGATCAGCGCCACAGGCGAGCGTCATTGGGTGAAATGGCACTACAAGACTCTGCAAGGGATCAAGAACCTGGCACCGGCGGAAGCAGCGCGCCTTGCCGGTACTGACCCGGATTACGCCCAACGGGACCTGTTCAACGCTATCGAGCGTGGTGACTTTCCAAAATGGCGTGTGTGCATCCAGATCATGACTGAGGCTCAAGCCGCCGCGCATTATGAGAACCCATTCGATGTGACCAAAACCTGGTCGCAGAAAGAGTTCCCGTTGATTGAAGTCGGTGAGCTGGAGCTCAATCGCAATCCGCTCAATTACTTCGCGGAAGTCGAGCAGGCCACCTTTGGTCCCAGCAACATGGTGCCAGGCGTCGGTCTGTCGCCAGACCGAATGCTACAAGGCCGTGTATTCGCTTACGCGGATGCTCACCGCTATCGCGTCGGCACCAACCATCAGCAGTTGCCGGTGAATGCGCCGCGCAGCCCGGTTAACAGCTATCAGCGCGATGGTTCGATGGCGTTGGGTTCCAATGGCGGTGCGGCTCCGAACTACGAACCGAACAGTTATGTCGATTCCCCGAAGCAGGCTCCTCGTTACGCTGAGCCCGCTTTACCGTTGAACGGTTCGGCTGATCGTTACGATCATCGTGAAGATACCGATTATTACAGCCATGCCGGTGCGCTGTTTCGCTTGATGAGTGACGAGCAGCGTGCGTTATTGGTGAGCAACATCGCCGGCGCGATGGCAGGTGTATCAAGTGATGTAGTTGATCGCCAGTTGCAGCATTTCTTCAAGGCCGATCCGGCGTATGGAGAAGCAATCGCAAAGCAGCTCAACGTACAGCTTAACGTAGTCTAAATGCGAAGCAGAACCGCCCTTGATTGGGCGGTTTTTGCGTTAATTAAGCTGCTTTTCTCAGAATATCTTCGCTTTTATTGCGTAATCGAGTGACCTGCCAAGCGGGTTGGTTCAAACTACAGACTTTCAAGCAGGGAGATGTAGGGCGATGCAAGGCCACCCAGACGTTATCGATTACCTCAACACGTTGCTGACCGGCGAACTGGCCGCACGTGATCAATATTTCGTCCATTCGCGGATGTACGAGGACTGGGGATTCACCAAGCTCTACGAACGTATCAATCACGAAATGGAAGAAGAAGCCGGGCATGCCGATGCGCTGATGCGTCGGATCCTGATGTTGGAAGGCACGCCACGCATGCGTCCGGATGATCTTGATGTGGGCACCACAGTGCCTGAGATGCTTGAGGCTGATCTGCGTCTTGAGTACAAGGTCCGTGCAGCACTGTGCAAAGGCATCGAGCTGTGCGAGCAACACAGGGACTACGTCAGTCGCGAGATCTTGCGTGTTCAGCTCAATGACACCGAAGAAGATCACACCTACTGGCTGGAAAAGCAGTTGGGTCTCATCAAGTTGATCGGTCTCGAGAACTACCTGCAATCGCACACCTGATGGCGGCGTATATAAAAAAGCCCCTGTCACTGATGAAGTGACAGGGGCTTTTTCTTGACCCGTGTCTCAGGCCCGATCGCGTTCCAGCAGCGGTTTCAGGTAGAAGCCGGTATGAGACTGTTTCATCTCTGCAACTTCCTCCGGTGTGCCAACGGCAATGATTTGGCCGCCTTTGGAGCCGCCTTCCGGCCCCAGGTCCACCAACCAGTCAGCGGTCTTGATCACATCCAGGTTGTGCTCGATCACCACAACCGTGTTGCCGTGGTCGCGCAGTCTGTGCAACACGTCGAGCAATTGCTGGATATCTGCAAAGTGCAGGCCGGTGGTCGGCTCGTCGAGGATGTACAGGGTCTTGCCTGTGTCGCGCTTGGACAGCTCGCGGGACAGTTTCACCCGTTGTGCTTCGCCACCGGACAGCGTGGTCGCTGATTGCCCCAGCTTGATGTACGACAGGCCCACATCCATCAGCGTCTGCAGCTTGCGCGCCAGTGCCGGTACCGCGTCGAAGAACTCCCGCGCTTCCTCGATGGTCATCTCGAGGGTTTCGTGGATGCTCTTGCCCTTGTACTTGATCTCCAGGGTTTCGCGGTTGTAGCGCTTGCTCTTGCACACATCACAAGGAACGTAGATGTCTGGCAGGAAGTGCATTTCCACCTTGATCAGACCATCGCCTTGGCAGGCCTCGCAGCGTCCGCCCTTCACGTTGAAGGAGAAGCGCCCCGGCCCGTAACCACGGGAGCGCGACTCCGGCACGCCGGCGAACAACTCGCGAATGGGCGTGAACAACCCGGTGTAGGTCGCCGGGTTGGAGCGCGGAGTACGACCAATCGGGCTCTGGTCGATATCGACGACTTTATCCAGATGCTCCAGACCCTTGATGCTGTCATGAGCGGCCGCTTCAAGTGTGGTTGCGCCGTTGAGTGCCGTGGCGCTCAGAGGAAACAGCGTGTTGTTGATCAGGGTCGATTTGCCTGAGCCGGATACACCGGTCACACAGGTCAGCAGGCCGATCGGCATCTCGAGGTCGACGTTGCGCAAGTTGTTGCCGCGAGCGCCCTTGAGCGATATCGACAGCTTCTTGTTGCGCGGCGTGCGTTTGGCCGGCACTTCGATCTTCACCCGACCCGACAGGTACTTGCCCGTCAGCGAGTCTGGGTGAGCCATGACCTCGGCCGGCGTGCCTTCGGCGACGATATGCCCGCCATGAACCCCGGCGCCCGGGCCGATATCCACCACGTAGTCCGCCAGGCGAATCGCGTCTTCGTCGTGCTCGACCACAATCACCGTGTTGCCGATGTCCCGCAGATGCTTGAGCGTGCCGAGTAACCGGTCGTTGTCGCGCTGATGCAAGCCAATCGACGGCTCGTCGAGGATGTAGAGAACGCCGACCAGGCCGGCACCGATCTGACTGGCCAGGCGAATACGCTGGGCCTCACCACCGGACAAGGTGTCGGCGCTGCGATCCAGCGACAGGTAATCAAGGCCGACGTTAACCAGGAACTGCAGCCGCTCGCGGATTTCCTTGAGGATCTTGTCAGCGATTTCCCCACGACGTCCGGTCAGCTTGAGCTCGCCGAAGTAGTCACAAGCATCGCCGATAGGCAGGTTGGTCACTGCCGGCAGGGTTTTCTCGCCGACCCATACATGCCGCGCCTCACGCCGCAGACGGGTGCCGCGGCAATCCGGGCAGGCCTGGGTGCTGAGGAACTTGGCCAGCTCTTCTCGCACCGAAGCCGATTCGGTTTCGCGGTAGCGGCGTTCCAGGTTCGGCACGATGCCTTCGAACGGGTGCGAACGTTTGACAATGTCGCCACGGTCGTTCAGGTACTTGAAGTCGACGTTTTGCGAGCCACTGCCGTGCAGGATGAATTTCTGCTGATCGCCGGGCAGTTCGTTGAACGGCACCTCGAGGCTGAATTTGTAGTGCGAGGCCAGCGAGCCGAGCATCTGGAAGTAATAGACGTTGCGCCGGTCCCAGCCGCGAATCGCGCCTTCGGCCAGGGTCAGCTCGCCATTGACCAGTCGCTTGATGTCGAAAAACTGCTTCACACCCAGGCCATCACACGTCGGGCAGGCGCCGGCCGGGTTGTTGAAAGAGAACAGCTTGGGTTCGAGTTCGCTGATGGCGTGGCCGCAAATCGGGCAGGCGAAGCGCGCGGAGAAGATCATCTCTTCACCCGGCTCGTCGTCCATCGGTGCCACCAGGGCGATGCCGTCCGCCAGCTTTAGCGCCGTCTCGAAGGATTCGGCCAGACGTTGCTGCAGGTCAGCGCGGACCTTGAAGCGGTCGACCACCACATCAATGGAGTGCTTCTTTTGTTTGTCGAGCTTGGGCGCTTCATCCAGCTCATACAGCTTGCCGTTGATCCGGGCGCGCACGAAGCCCTGGGCACGCAGCTCTTCGAACACCGACAGGTGCTCGCCTTTACGCTCGCGAATGACCGGGGCCAACAGCATGAGCTTGCTGCCCTCCGGTTGCGCCAGAACCAGGTCGACCATCTGGCTGACGGTCTGAGCCTCCAGCGGAATATCGTGATCGGGGCAGCGAGGAATGCCTACCCGCGCATAAAGCAGACGCAAGTAGTCGTAGATTTCGGTGATGGTGCCGACCGTCGAGCGCGGGTTGTGCGAGGTCGACTTCTGTTCGATTGAAATGGCCGGCGACAGGCCTTCGATGGTGTCGACATCGGGCTTTTCCATCATCGACAGGAACTGGCGGGCGTAGGCCGACAATGATTCGACGTAGCGGCGCTGGCCTTCGGCGTACAGGGTGTCGAAAGCCAGGGACGACTTGCCGGAGCCGGACAGGCCGGTGATGACGATCAGCTTGTCCCTTGGCAGGGTCAGGTCGATATTCTTCAGGTTGTGGGTTCGAGCCCCACGAATCAGGATCTTGTCCAAAGTGGCCTCGCTTGGCGGGCGTCGAAAACGTAGGAGTATACGGCCAAATACTGGATGGATGCACACTATCAAGTGACGGGAGGATTGGCTTACATGAAGAGTCTGTCAGATGAGCGCGTCAAAGCGTCGCGATATACCCCGTCAATCGATGGGACTGGTAGAATCGCCGCCGGTTCACATGAGGTTTTTCCATGCACGATCCCCACAGCGAACGCATGAGTGGCAGCGAGACCCGCGCGGCGAGTGGTCTGGCCCTGGTGTTTGCCTTCCGTATGCTTGGCATGTTCATGGTGTTGCCGGTATTGGCGACCTATGGGATGGACCTGGCGGGAGCGACCCCGGCCCTTATCGGGCTGGCGATTGGCGCTTACGGCCTGACCCAGGCGATTTTCCAGATTCCTTTCGGTTTCATTTCAGACCGCATCGGCCGCCGCCCGGTGATTTACCTCGGTTTGATTATCTTTGCCCTCGGCAGCGTCCTGGCGGCCAGCGCCGATTCCATCTGGGGCGTGATTGCCGGACGTATCCTGCAAGGTGCCGGGGCGATTTCCGCTGCGGTCATGGCGTTGTTGTCAGACCTGACCCGGGAACAGCATCGGACCAAGGCCATGGCCATGATCGGCATGACGATTGGCCTGTCGTTTGCCGTCGCCATGGTGGTCGGGCCATTGCTGACGCGTGCTTTCGGCCTGAGCGGATTGTTCCTCGCCACAGGTGGCATGGCGCTGTTCGGCATTGTGATCGTGATGTTCATGGTGCCGCGTTCCACCGGGCCGTTGCAGCACCGTGAGTCCGGCGTCGCGCGTCAGGCACTGATTCCGACGCTCAAGCACCCGGACCTGCTGCGCCTGGACCTGGGCATCTTTGTGTTGCACGCGATGTTGATGTCGAGTTTCGTTGCATTGCCCCTGGCCCTGGTCGAAAAAGCCGGGCTGCCTAAAGAGCAGCACTGGTGGGTGTACCTGACCGCGCTGCTGATTTCCTTCTTCGCCATGATCCCGTTCATTATCTACGGCGAGAAGAAACGCAAAATGAAACGAGTTTTGCTCGGCGCCGTCGTGACGCTGATGTTCACTGAGCTATTCTTCTGGCAGTTCGGCGACAGCTTGCGGGCTCTGGTGATCGGGACGGTGGTGTTCTTCACTGCGTTCAATCTGCTGGAAGCTTCATTGCCGTCGCTGATCAGCAAGGTTTCACCGGCCGGCGGCAAAGGCACGGCCATGGGGGTGTATTCCACCAGCCAGTTCCTGGGTTCCGCACTGGGCGGCATCCTCGGTGGCTGGTTGTTCCAGCATGGCGGTTTGTCGGTTGTGTTCCTTGGATGCGCGGGTCTGGCTGCCCTCTGGCTGGCCTTTGCTGTTACCATGCGCGAACCTCCCTACGTCACGAGCCTGCGCTTGCCGTTGTCGCCCGAGGCGATCCGCGAAGCGGGTTTGGTTGAGCGCCTGAAGGCGGTCGTAGGGGTAACAGATGCAGTGATCGTCGCTGATGAAGCGGCCATTTACATCAAATTGGACACCGAACTATTGGATCGCACCACCCTTGAGCGCCTGGTGAACAACCCGGCCGAGGCAGCGTGCGTAGCCTAGGAGAACGTAATGGCCCGTGGGGTTAACAAAGTCATATTGGTCGGCACTTGCGGCCAGGATCCTGAAGTTCGCTACCTGCCTAACGGTAACGCCGTGACCAACCTGAGTCTGGCGACCAGCGAGCAGTGGACTGACAAGCAAACCGGTCAGAAAGTCGAAAAGACCGAATGGCACCGTGTGTCGATGTTCGGCAAAGTTGCAGAGATCGCTGGCGAGTACCTGCGTAAAGGTTCGCAGGTGTACATCGAAGGCAAGCTGCAGACCCGCGAGTGGGAAAAAGACGGCATCAAGCGTTACACCACCGAAATCGTCGTCGACATGCAAGGCACCATGCAGCTGTTGGGTGGCCGTCCACAGGGCGACCAGCAAGGCCAGGGCGGCGGTAACAACTACCAGCAATCCGCTCCGCGCCAGCAGGCTCCACGTCCTGCACCGCAACAGCAGCCACAGCGTCCGGCACCGCAACAAGCCGCGCCGCAACCGGCTCCGGATTTCGACAGCTTTGATGACGATATTCCGTTCTGATAACCCGCTTCACCCGCTCTAAACACAAAGGCCCGGCGCTAACAGCGTCGGGCCTTTTTTGTGGGCGCTGGATTGATCAATCCGGTACCGGGTACGGCAAGCTCAGGCACTAACCCTGGCTGGCAGACAGAAACTCGTCGGTGGAGATCACCTTCGCATACGCAAAACCCAAGGCCGACATGAAGGCCGCGTGCACCTGGGCTGCCGGAACAGTCAGGCCGTTAAACTCCAGGTCACGGGAGGCACAGGCGTCGTGGATCACCGTGACGCTATAGCCGAGGTCGTTGGCGGCACGGGTGATGCCGTCGATGCACATGTGGCTCATGCTGCCGACGACCACCAGTTCCTTGATGCCTTGTTCGTCGAGGATCGACTGCAGTTCGGTTTCGCGGAATGAGTTGACGAAGTGCTTGAGCACCACTGGTTCGTCGGCATGGTTGAGGACCTTGGGGTGCAGCTTCGCGCCTTCGGAGCCCGGGGTGAAAAAGGGCGCGGTGTCGGAGGTGAACTCGTGGCGAATATGCACCACCGAATCGCCAGCATCACGGAAGGCTTTGAGCAGGCGTACAGCGTTGTCCGCCGCGGCATCGGCGCCGACCAGTGGCCACTTGCCTTGGGGGAAGTAGTCGTTTTGGATATCGACTAGGATGAGGGCTTGCTTGGCCATGACTGTTTCCTTGAAGTGCGGGTTGGATGTGGAATCAAGTATTGGCCCACGCACGCCCTCCAGGGATTGGCCGCACCGACAATAGAAGGGGGAAAACTGACAATGGATGCACAAAGGGCAATCGCCGAACTGGGCGTGTTGATCTATCCCGGCGCGCAAATGGCGGCGGTGCATGGGTTGACGGACCTGTTCGGGGTGGCCAACCGGATCGCCGCCGAACATCAGGCGGCGCAGTTGCCTCTGCTGCGGGTCAGTCATTGGCAAGTGGACGGCGAGCAGGCGCCAGCGCGGGTGTACGACAGCCATCCCGGGGTGGACGGCGCCTTGGCGGCGGTATTGATTCCGCCGTCGATTGCCGGGTTCCGCGAAGGCCAGGCATCGCAGGCGTTGATTCGCTGGATGCGCCAGCAACATGCCAATGGCGCGACCCTCGGCGGTGTCTGCGTGGGCTCGATTCTGCTGGCCGAAAGCGGACTGCTCGACGGCCGTAGCGCCACCACCCATTGGACCTCGGCCAAGGCATTCGCCGAACGTTACCCTGCAATCAAGCTCAAGGCCGATACCCCCATCGTCGATGACGGCGACCTGATCACGACCGCCGGGCTGATGGCCTGGTCGGAGCTGGGGCTGCGCCTGGTGAATCGCTTGTTGGGGCCGAGTATCGCCACTGGCACCGCCCGTTTTCTGGTGGTGGAGCACAGTGACAGCGCCAGCGAGTGCGGCAGCAACTTCGCGCCGATTCTCAACCATGGCGATGCGTCGATCCTCAAGGTTCAACACTGGCTGCAAAGCACCGGTGCCACCGATGTGTCGCTGACGTCCATGGCCGAGCGGGCAGGGTTGGAGGAACGCACGTTCCTGCGTCGGTTCCGTGCCGCCACCGGGCTCAAGCCCACCGAGTACTGCCAACACCTGCGGGTTGGCAAAGCGCGTGAAATGCTCGAATTCACTAATGGCACCATCGATCACATAGCCTGGACCGTGGGGTATCAGGACCCGGGCGCCTTTCGCTCGACGTTCAAGAAAATCACCGGGCTGGCGCCGAGTGATTACCGGACGCGATTTGGCGTGACGCCGAATACAGCCAATCGTGGCCAATCCTTGTAGTGCGCTCCCAAAGGTGTCACGCATCGATCATGCAAAATGCCAGAACAAGACATGCAGTCGTGCAGAATAAAACAGGCCCGATGCCACCACCTTTCGCGTAACCGGCTGATTTGAATTGCGTTTCTTTTCAGTCGCGATTGGCCTGATCTCTGCACCCCCAAAGCTACATTCATCTGGCGCCGATTGAAGGGGGACGCATGACCCCAACAAACCGCAAGAAACTGGTGGTCGCCCACTCGGTGCGTTCCGACGCGCCGTTGCACGAAGTCGAAACCAATCGCTCGCTGGCCCGCTGGCTGGCGCACATTCTCGGGCTCAAGTACGGCGGCAGTTACGACCCGACGCAGCATCTCGGTCGTGAACTTTACCTGCTGCCGACGCAAACCCTGGTCGGTGCTGCCGCCGCCCGGCAACTGGGCGTCAAGGGGCCTGAAGATTTGTGGGGCGGTTACGTCGAGCATGACTTCATCTGCACCAAAGCCATCAGTCACGGTTTGCGTAACCACCTTGCCCATGCCCCGCAAGGCTGGTCACCGTTGTTTTCCGAACGGGTGCGCCATGTGGTGCTTGATGGTCTCAGCGTGTTTTCCTTCGACGATGCGCGGCCGGCGGCGGAGCACCTGCTATACACCGGCCCGATCCGCCTCAAGCCGATTCACGCGTGCGCCGGGCGGGGTCAGGAAGTCATCAGGAGCCTCGACCAGTTCGATGAAATCCTTGCCCGACCCGAGGCCAAAACCCTGTTCACCGAAGGCGTGGTGCTGGAGCAGGACCTGGACCAGGTCACTACCCACAGCGTTGGTCAGAGTTTCATCGGCGACAAAGTGCTGAGTTATTGCGGTGATCAATATTTGACCAAAGACGCCCACGGCGAAGAGGTCTATGGTGGTTCCAACCTGTTGGTGGTGCAGGGTGGATACGATGATTTACTGAAGCTGGACCTGCCCGATGACGTGCGGCTGGCCATCCAGCAGGCACAAGTGTTCGACAGCGCCGCGGATGAAGCCTACCCCGGTTTCTATGCGTCGCGGCGCAATTACGACATTGCCCAGGGCATGGCCAGCGACGGCAAGCCACGCAGCGGCGTGCTCGAACAATCCTGGCGCATGGGCGGTGCCAGCAGTGCCGAAATGGCGGCCTTGCAGAGCTTCGTCAACGATCCGGATATGCGCGCGATTCGTGTGTCTTCGGTGGAAACCTACATCGAGCAGCCTTTGCCGGCGCACGCCATCGAGATGTACCGCGGACCGGCGCAAGACAGTGATTTTCTCCTCAAGTACGTAACGGTCAAAACCTATGACGGCTAGAAGCGAAAGCATTCAAATCGACATCGATGACGAACAGATGAGCGGGACTTTTCTCAGCCCCAAATCAAAGGTCCCCGGCGTGTTGTTCGTGCACGGTTGGGGCGGCAGTCAGGAGCGCGACCTGGAACGGGCCAAAGGCATCGCCGGCCTGGGGTGTGTGTGCCTGACCTTCGACCTGCGCGGGCATACCGGCGGCACCGGTATTCCGTTGTCCCGGGTGACCCGTGAAGACAACTTGCGCGACCTGCTGGCGGCCTACGATCGCTTGCTCGCTCACCCGGCGCTGGATACCTCGGCGATTGCCGTGGTCGGCACCAGCTATGGTGGTTACCTGGCCGCGATCCTGACCTCGTTGCGCCCCGTACGCTGGTTGGCGCTACGGGTGCCGGCGCTGTACCGCGACGAACAGTGGCACACACCCAAGCGCGATCTGGACAAGCTCGATCTGCGCGATTATCGCAGCACCCTGGTGCGCGCCGATGGCAACCGGGCGCTGCATGCCTGTTCGCAATTTACCGGGGATGTGCTGCTGGTGCAGTCCGAGACCGATGACTACGTGCCCCATGCAACCATCATGAGTTATCGCGCGGCCTGTCAGCAGACCCACTCGCTGACGCACCGCATCATCGACGGTGCCGACCATGCCCTGAGTGATCCCGTTTCACAGCAGGCCTATACCTCGATCCTCGTGGACTGGATCACGGAAATGGTGGTGGGTGAGCGGCTCAGCATCATTCAGTCCCGGTGATAGTGGCTGTCTCGAAGAACGCCATCGCGTCCTTTCAGACAGCAGCAGTCACACGGGCTTTTTCGAGATCCGCAACGCCTTGGCCTTGGCTTCCACCACCAGATACATCACCAGAGTGATCAACAACGGCAGCAGAAAGTAGATCGCCCGATAAGCCAGTAGCCCCGCCACCAGGCTGCCCCGCGACACCTCATGTTGCAGCAGCGCCACGATCACTGCCTCCAGCACACCGAGCCCGGCCGGGATGTGGGTGATCACCCCGGCGATGGCGCTGATCAGCAGCACGCCAAGCACCAGCGGGTAATCCAGTTTGCCCGGCAGCAGGGTGAAAATCACCGCCGCCATCAACGACCAGTTCAAGGCCCCGAGGGCCAGTTGCACGATGGCCATGCGCAGCGACGGCAGGTTGATTTCCACGCCGCGAATGGCCCATTCCCGGCGGGTTGAGTACCGGCACGCGGCCAGATAGCCCGCACTCACCAGCAGCAGTAACACACCGACCCCTTGCAGCGCGCCGCTGCTGAGTGTCCAGCCGGGCGGCATGCGCACCAGACCGCTGCTGAACACTGCGCCGGCCATCACCATGTAGCCAAACCAATTGGTGGCCAGGCTCAGACCGAGGATTTTCGCGATGTTGGCTTTGCTCACACCGAGTCGTGAGTACAGCCGATAACGCATGGCGATACCGCCGACCCAGGCGCTCAGGTTGAGGTTGAAGGCGTAACTGATGATCCCGACGGGCAGGATCTGTTTCCACGTGAGGTCCTGGCGGATGTAGGTGCGACCGACCAGGTCGAAGCAGGCGTACACCACAAAACTCGTGAGGGTCAGCCCGGACGCGATGATCAGCGTGCGCACCTTGAAGTCGGCCAGGGTATCGAACACCTCGTTCCATTCGATGCGCTGGGCGAACATCGTCAACAGCACGATCAGCGCCAGAAAAAACAGCAGCGTCAATGGTCGCTTCCAGCGGCTCCAGCGCGACTTGACCCGCTGTTCGGCGTTGCGCATCGCACGGGCTTCGGTGCGGCTCATGATGGCTCGCTCCGGGTCGACGCGGTGAAGGCCTTGAGGTGGGGTTTATGCGCCGGCAACCAACCGGCCCAGGCCGGGAAGTGCCGCAGGAAGTGGAAGACCAGAAAACCCACGGTCATGTGCCAGACGCGGCCGCGCGGTGCGTTGTCGACCGACATGACCTTGCAATGGTTGTCACTGAGATCTTCAAGGCGTTCGAACAGATGCCGGTTGAACCCTCGGTCGCGGATCAACACATTGGCCTCCAGGTTCATCGACAGGCTCAGGGGGTCGAGGTTGCTGGAACCGACCGTGCTCCAGTCCTCATCCACCAGCGCGACCTTGCCATGCAGCGGGCGGTCGCAATATTCGTAGATCGCCACACCGGACTTGAGCAGGTAGTCGTAGGTCATGCGCGCCGCGAGCTTGGCCACCAGCATGTCCGGCTGACCTTGCAGAATCAGCCGCACCTCGACACCACGACGGGCTGCGTTACGAATTTCGCGCAGCAGTCGATAGCCGGGAAAGAAGTAAGCATTGGCAATCACCACGCGCCGTTGCGCTGTACGCAGTACCTGTCGGTAAACCTCTTCGATGTCGGTCCGATGCTCGCCGTTGTCGCGATACACCAGGCGCACCTGTCCATCGTGATCGCTGAACGCCAACTCCGAGCGGCGTTGTCGACGCCGTTGCCACCAGTACCTGGCGTGCACCGGGCGGCCGCATTGCAGCAGGGCAAAGTGATGGATGTCGGCCACCGCCGGGCCTTGTACTTCAACCGAGTAATCCTGCTTGGCCTCCGGGCCGAAGTCGGCCAGATGGTCGGCGGAAAAGTTGATCCCGCCGAGGAACGCGAAGGTTCCGTCGACGACCACGATCTTGCGGTGCAGGCGCCGAAACCAGTTGGTGCGGATGCCCAGGTGTTTGGGCGCCGGGTCGAACATTTGCAAATGCACACCGGCGTCACTGAGGGCGGCGAGGTAACCGCTGCTCAGTTCTCCGCAACCAAATCCGTCGAAGCTGGCGGTGACACGCACGCCGCGCCGGGCCGCGTCGATGAGTACGGCCTGCAGTTCTGCGCCGACCTTGTCTTCGAAGACGATGAAGGTTTCCAGGAGAATTTCGCTTTTGGCCTGACGCATGGCCTCGAACACTCGGGGGAAATAGGCTTCGCCGTTTTCCAGCAACTCGACCCGGTTGTTGCCGTGCCAACGGTATTCGACATCGACGGCTGCCGGCTCGCTGACCGGGGGCGCGGGAACCGGGGCGACGGTGGTTTTATCCATCGGCGAAGCGCTCATACCTCGATCTCCACCGATAGCGGGGCGTGGTCGGAAAGGTGTGACCAGGGGCGGTTTGTCAGCACTTGCGGGCGACAGGCCTTCAGATTGCGTACATAGATGCGGTCCAGGCGCAGCACCGGCCATCGCGCAGGAAAACTGCGTGCCGGTTTGCCAAGGTGTTCGGCGAAGACTTCGCGCAAGCCGCAAGACTTGAGCAAGGCATCGGCGCGCTGGCGCCAGTCGTTGAAATCACCGGCGATGATTACTGGTGCGTCACCGGGCAGTTCTTCCAGGCGACGGGCCAACAGCTTGAGCTGTTCGGTGCGGTGGCTTTCACGCAGGCCAAGGTGCACGCAAATGGCATGCACCTCAGGGCCTTCGCCGGGCAAGCGCAATACACAATGCAGGAGGCCGCGATTCTCGTGGCCGCTGATCGACACGTCGAGATTGTCATGGCGCACGATCTGGAATTTCGACAGCAGCGCGTTACCGTGATCGCCCGCCGGGTAGACCGCGTTGCGCCCATAGGCGAACTGCGGCCAGAGGCTGTCGGCGAGGAATTCGTATTGCGGCATCGCCGGCCAATTGTCATAGCGCTTGGGGTGGTGTTCGTGGGTGCCGTGGACTTCCTGCAAAAACACCACATCAGCAGACACACTGCGCACCGCTTCGCGCAATTCCGGCAGGATGAAACGCCGGTTCAACGCGGTGAAGCCTTTGTGGGTATTGACCGTCAGGACAGTGAAGCGGTGCACCAGGGGCTCGATGAGCGCTTGCTCGTCGGTGACGCCAACCGGCTCGGGAATGCTCATGCCAGCACTCCTTCGGCTGCCGGCTCGCCGGGGGCGGTGGCCAGGTCCTTGTCGAGGTCGAAACGTTCGAGCAAGCGCCGCGCATCGAAGGGTGCACGTACCTTGATGTCATTGTCGAAATAACAGAACACCTCGCGGGACTTGCAGGCCTTGGGTTTGAGCCTCGGCGCGATCAGATGCAGGTCATCCGGTTGCCGACCATGCTGCCAGGCCTCGATCCGGTCACCCCAGCGTTTCAGAGCCTGGGTGTAGCCGCTGGCGTAGAGCTCTTCGTCACCGTGCAGGCGCAGGTAGACGAAGTCGCTGGTGATGTCTTCACGGTACGGCCATTTGCCGGCGGTGTCGGCGATGACCAACGCGGTGTTGTAGCGCTTGAGCAAACGCACAAACGCCGGGTCGATGAAGCTGTCATGGCGGATTTCCACGGCGTGGCGAACCGGCTTTTTCTTGTAGGCCTTCAGGCTGGCGTGGCTATTGATGTGCGCGTCGTGCTGGCGGGCGAGGGCAGCGGCTTGTTCGGTGTCGTGGGGCAATTGTTCGAGGAAGGTTTCGAACAGATCGGCATCGAATTTGAAGTTGGGCGGGAATTGCCAGAGGATCGGGCCGAGCTTTTCTTTCAGCTCCAGAACCCCCGAGGCGAAAAAATTCGCCAGGGGTTTATGAATGTCGCGCAGGCGCTTGATGTGAGTGATGAAACGTGGGGCCTTGACGCTGAAAACGAACTGCGCCGGTGTGTCGTTGTACCACTCGGCATAGCGCTCTGGCCGTTGCAGGGCGTAAAACGATCCATTGATTTCGATGCTGTTGACCGCCCGCGAAGCGAATTGCAATTCACGCTTCCGGGCCAGGCCCTTCGGGTAGAAATCCCCCCGCCAAGGCGTGTAGCGCCAACCTGAAATCCCGATATGAATCGCCGCCATGTCGCCTCCGGTCCGAGTGCCCCTGTCTTTTGATGACTGCGGGGCAAGGGCGAAAGTTTCGACGGGACTACAGGTGGCAGGTATTTCACTGATCACCGCAAAACCTGTAGGAACCGGCTTGTCGGCGATGGGTGTCAACGATAACGCGTGTAACCTGGTTAAACGTGGTGCCCTTGGGTCCATCGCGAGCAAGCTCGCTCCTACAGGTATTGCGTGACCTATGCCAGGGCACTGCCCTTGTGGGAGCCGGCTTGCCGGCGATGGGCGTCAACGATAACGCGTGTGATCTGGATAAACGCGGCGCACTGGAGTCCATCGCCAGCAGGCTGGCTCCTACGGGGGATCAGTGACCGACGACGATACGGGTCGAGGATTCAGCGTACACAGGACCCAAGCGGTCAAGGCGACCGCTCCAGGCCGTCAGCGCCAGTGCCACCAGCACCACCAGGCCACCAATCCACGCCGTATGAATCAATCCCATCTGCGCGACAATCAAGCCACCCCCCCAGGCACCGCCAGCGATGCCGAGGTTGAACGCGGCGATGTTCAGGCCGGAAGCCACGTCGACCGCGTTTGGCGTGTGATGTTCGGCCTGGCGCACCACGTAAACCTGCAACCCCGGCACATTACCGAAGGCCACGGCACCCCAGACCAGCACGGTGGCCAGCGCCAGCCATGGATTGCCGGCCGTGAAAGTCAGCACGAACAGCACGGCGGCGAGCAGGCTGAAGATGATTTTCAAGGCGCTGATCGGACCGCGTTTGTCCGCCAGTTTGCCGCCCCAGATGTTGCCCACGGCCACCGAGACACCGTAGACCAGCAGCACCAGGCTGACGGTGCTGGCGCTGAAGCCGGAAATGTCCTGGAGGATCGGTGCCAGGAAGGTGAACGCAATGAACGAACCGCCGTAACCAACCGCCGTCATGGCGTACACCAGCAGCAACCGTGGCTGCTTGAGCACCTGCAATTGCTGCAACAGCGACGCGGGTTTGCTGTGGGCGATGTTTTTCGGCACGTACAGCAGGCTGCCGATGAACGCGATGACACCCAGTGCGGACACGGCGAGAAAGGTTTCACGCCAGCCGAAATGCTGGCCGATGAAGGTGCCCAACGGCACGCCAGTTACCAGCGCCACGGTCAGTCCGGTGAACATGATGGCAATCGCGCTGGCGGCTTTATCCTTGGGCACTAGACTGGTGGCGATGGTCGAGCCGATGGAGAAAAACACCCCATGGGCCAGGCCGGTGACGATCCGCGCAATGATCAGCGATTCATAACTCGGCGCTTTCCAGGCCAGCAGATTGCCGAGGGTGAACAGCACCATCAGCGACAACAGCAACATTTTGCGCGGTACTTTGCCGGTGAGGGCGGTCAGCACGGGGGCGCCGACCGCGACGCCCAGCGCATACAGGCTGACCAAAAGGCCGGCGGACGGCAGGCTGACACCCAGGTCGGCGCCAATGGTGGGTAACAGGCCAACGATGACGAATTCGGTCGTCCCGATGGCAAAAGCGCTGAGGGTCAGCGCGAGCAAGGCAATGGGCATGGCTGCAACTCCGGTGGGTTGATTCGATGGAGCGCAGTGTCGGGTTTTGAGGCAGGCGGAAAAATACAGGGATGAGCATTTGATATTTGCGCAGTGGTCAAATATGCCCAAGTTCCTCACCACAGAAGGGTAAACAACCCCTTCCTCCGTGAACCATCACCGAACTTAACCGGCATTTCCCGATCAGTCCCTTACAGTCTTATCCAAAGGAGCCGAAGCGTTGATCAAGCTCAAGACAGCGATATTACTGGGGGCGTTGTTGCTACTCGGCAGCGAGGAGCTGGAAGCCGCAGCCGCACTACCGGGCTTGCCGGCGGCCGCCACCGCCGCGACATCAGCGGCCCAACCTGAACCTCTGGTGCAAGGCGGGCTGTTGGGCGCCATCAGTTCGAGCATCGATGAAGTCCAGAGCAAGCTCGATCTCAACGAAGACCTGCTGAACGCGTGGCGCCTGCGCGCTGACCGTGCGGCCAATGAGGTGGATCAACTGGTCAATCGTCCATCGGCCCGTTCGGGCTGGGCCGTGTCGGGGGATTTCCTGCTGCTGACGGCGGTGTGGGCCGGGGTTTTCGGTCTGTTCTGGATACTCGGCAGGTGGTTGACCGAACGTCTGTGCCAGCATCGTGTGTTGCTCAGTCGAGAACGTGGTCAGGCGTTACTGGGCTACGTTTTGCCCTACAGCGTCCCCGCAGTGATCAGTTTGCCGCTGACGATTTATGCCAGTCAGGTGTTGCCCGTGTCGGCCGGTCGGGCGCTGGCCTTGTGCTTTGCCTACGCCACCAGTGCCGGTGTCTTCGCCGCCTCCCTGGTGATGTCCCTGGCGGTGCTGTTCAATACCGGTCACAAGCGCCGTGCGGTACACATCATTCGCCAGGAAAGCCCACGGCCGCTGTTCGCGATCGGTTTTCTCGTGGCGCTGAGCGATGCCCTGACCAGTCCGCAGATCGCCCATCAATTGGGTAGCAATCTCACCAGCAGCATCGCCGTCTTTACCGGGCTGGCGGCCTCGATCGCCTTCGGCCTGTTGGTATTGCGCATGCGTCGTCCGGTCGCCCATGTGATCCGGATCCTGCCGCTGGCCCAGCGTCGGGCGCAGCCGGCCTTGCGTGAAACACTGCGGATATTTTCCGGTATCTGGTACTGGCCGATTCTGTTGATGGTGCTGGTCTCGATCATCAACCTGATCGGCATTGGTGATGACAATCAGAAAGTGCTGCGCAGCGCGCTGCTCACCACCGTGTTGCTGATCGCCACGGTGTTTCTGAGCACCACGCTGCATCATCTGTTCAAGTCCCACAGCGAATCCGAGGTGCGCCACATCGGGGCTTACAAAGAGCGGTTTCTGAGCTTGTCCCACGCGTTGTTGCGCATTGCCATGGCCATCGTGTTCATCGATGTTCTCGGACGCATCTGGGGCGTGTCGCTGTTCGATTTTGCCGTGAGCAACTCTTTCGGCCGTGCCATCAGCGACTCACTGAGCCACATCGGCCTGATTTTCCTGGTGACCTGGATGGTCTGGGTCGTACTGGACACGGCGATTCAGGAAGCCCTCAAACCACCGACCAACAAACGCTCGGCGCGTCAGCCGAGTACGCGGGTCAAAACCATCCTGCCGCTGCTGCGCAACGCGATCAAAATCATCCTGGTGGTGATCTGCGCCATCACCACCATGGCGAACCTGGGCATTAACGTCGCGCCGTTCCTGGCGGGCGCCGGGGTCATCGGTCTGGCGATCGGCTTTGGTTCCCAGCAACTGGTGCAAGATGTGATTACCGGTTTGTTCATCATTATCGAAGACACCCTGTCCATCGGCGACTGGGTGGTGCTCGATTCCGGGCATGCCGGCACGGTCGAAGGCCTGACCATTCGTACCTTGCGCCTGCGCGACGGCAAGGGCTTCGTGCACTCGGTGCCGTTCGGTCAAATCAAGGCCGTGACCAACCAATCGCGGCAGTTTGCCTATGCGTTCTTTTCGGTGCAGTTCACCTATGACACCGATGTCGACCAGGCCATCGGCCTGATTCGCGAGGCCGGGTATTCCATCAGTGACGACCCGTTCCTCAAGTACAACCTGCAAGGGCCGCTGGATGTTTTCGGCGTCGACAAGATGGACCTCAACGGCGTGGTGCTGACGGCGCAGTTTCGCACCGTGTCGGGCGGGCAGTACGCAGTGAGCCGGGCGTTCAACCAGCGTTTGAAAAAGCTTGTGGATAACAGCCCGTGGGTGCATTTCGCGCAGACTTATCCACAGCAGGTTTTGATGCCAAGGCAGCGCGGGGTCGAGCCGCTGCAGGATGGGGCGGCTGAACCGGAGCATTCGGCGGTGTTAATGCCCGATTCGCCGCGTCCTCAATAACACCTCAATCTGGAGCTGGCTCGCCAGCGATTGCGGTATGTCAGTCGAATCAATGTTGGATTTGCCGGCGCCATCGCTGGCAAGCCCGCTACAGGTGATTGTGCTGGATCAGCCGATTGCGCACTTCAGTCATGGCCCGTTGATCCAGCTCCAGCCAGAAATACGCTTTGCCGGCAATCTCGGCCGCGGCCGGCAAACCGTCGCGGTACACCAGTCGATTGCTCGCCAGTGCCGGTACTTTGGGGCCGGGCAGCAGGGTGCCGGCGAGGTTCAAGGGGTCGACGCCGCACACTGCGATCAAGCTGCCGTCATGGGGCCGGCGCCGGACTTCGCGCAACAGCGCAATCGCCTCGGGCAGGGCGAATTGCTCGCCCGCCAGGCCACTGACAAAGCGTCCACCGCGAATCTCTCCCCGCGCTTCCAGTCGATGGAAGGTGCGCAGCAATTCGCGCCAGCTCGGCAACCAATCGGCCTCGCGCTCCAGCAAGCGCCAGAACACGACGCCATAACGACGCAGCAGGGTCATGGCGATGTGTTCCAGGGTCTCGGCAGGCGTGGCCGACGGCCGCTTGTTTTCCACATCCGGCGCGACAGCCCCGCGCCGTAACAGTGCCCATCGTCCGGCATCGTCCATACCACCGACAAACGCGCCGCGCCCGCGACGGCTGCTGCGGTTCTGGCGTTTGCTGGCCGGCGTAATCAGTGCCCGCAGTCCGGCGAAGCTGTCGGCGTTCACCAGGCCGGCGCCCACCAACTCTTGCAAGGCGATTTCCAGCTCCGAGCGCAGCAGGTGGGCCTCGTGAATCAATTCATCGAAAAACAGCGCGCCGTGCTGACTGAGTGCGGCATGGACCTTTTGCGTTTTTGGCGACAGCTCGCTGATGGGCGTTTGCTCGGTCAAGTCGCTCCAGAGACCGACCCGATTGCGCGGCAACAACAGAATCGGCGTGCTGCGCAGTGCGGTACCGGTGCTTTTGTTGCGCGCGGTGAGGCGGGTCCAGACCAGTTTGCCGCTGCGGCACAGATCATCCAGCCAGCTCGGTGCATAGTCCTTGAGGCGTGCTGGCAGCAGGTCGCTGTCCCAGGCTGATGCGGCGCCAGGGTAGCCCTCGAACTGCGCGATGATCGTCGGCAACACCGCACTGCCCTGGCCCTGAGTGGCGCTGGACAAGTGCTGCCAGTCGAACAGAAACCGCATGAAATCCTGCAACGCCACCGGCTCGATTTCCCGACGCAGGCGCTTGACCGTGTAGCGATGAATCCTCGCCAGCAAATGACGCTCGCACCATTGTTCCTCGGTCGCGCCCGGCGTGAAGCGGCCGCGCAGCACATAACCTTCGCGTTCCAGCTGCGCCAGTGCCTGGGTGACCTGTGTTGCAAGCAAGCCAAGCGGATCGGCAATCGCCTTCAACGGCAACGGGCCAAAAGCACTGAGTCGGGCGCGGATGACTTCGAGCACCGCATCGTCCGCGTCCCAGGCTTCATCGAACCCCGGCAGCGCCTCCAGTGCCGGCAGCCAATCAACCTGTGGATAAATCGCCCGCAGGCAGGTCAGCCGTTCCCGTGCCAGCCACAGCGACGAGTCGAGGCGGCAGGCGCGGCCGCTGTCGGCCAGGGCGTTGAGCCAGTCGAGCCAGTTCGGATTGGTCTGGGCTTCGGCTTCGGTGATGCACGCCAGGCTCATCAACGCCTCATGCATCTCATCGATACCATTGGGGGCCGGCCAGGCTTCTTCGCGTACGGCGGCAATCGCTTCGGCGTCCAGCGCGCCGAGGTCGTCGGTCGATTCCGGGTCGCTCCAGCGGCGGTTGAGCACCGCTTGCGTGCGGCGTTCTTCCAGCGGCGCATCGTCGAGAAAGGTGTAGGGGCGGGCGCTGAGAATCTCCGCCGCCAATGGCGAGGGCGCCGGCAGGTCGCGACTGATCAGCCGGATCTCGCCGCGCTCCATGCGTCGCAACAGTGCGAGCCAGCCTTCGCTGTCCATGGCTTCGTGCAGGCAATCGTCGAGGGTTTGTTCCACCAGCGGGTGGTCGGGAATGTCCCGCTCGCCGACGAGGTTCTCCACGCAGGCGATCTGATCGGGAAACACGCTGGCGATCAGGTCTTCGCTTTTCATACGCTGGATCTGCGGCGGGACTTTTCGCCCGCCGGTATAGCGTGGCAACGCCAGCGCCACCCCGGCATTCCAGCGCCAGCGCACGCCGAACAGCGGCGCATCGAGAACGGCTTGAATCAGCGTGTGCTCGGCGCTGTTGCTGTGCAGGTAACGCCACACGTCATCCAGCTCAAAACTGTGGCTGGTGGACAGCGACAGCACGATGGCGTCTTCACTGGCGGCGGCCTGCAATTCGAAGTTGAAGGTGCGGCAGAAACGCTTGCGCAGGGCCAGGCCCCAGGCGCGGTTGATGCGGCTGCCGAATGGCGTGTGGATGATCAGTTGCGTGCCGCCGGACTCGTCGAAAAACCGTTCCATCAGCAGCGTGTCTTGCGAGGGCAGGGCGCCGAAGGCCTGGCGCGCGCGGGCCAGGTATTCCACCAGTTGTTCGGCGCTGGCCAGGTTCAGGCCGAGCGTCTGCGTCAGCCAGTCGAGACTCGGCTGCAAGTTGCCCGGCGTGGCACCGAGCAGTTCGTCGAGTTGAGCTTGCAGGCGCGCGACGGCAAACGACAGTTCCGCGCTGCGCCCCGGCGCTTCGCCAAGCCAGAAAGGTATGGTCGGCGGCTGCCCCTGGGCATCCTCGACCCGGACCTTGCCGGTCTCGACCCGCAGGATTCGGTACGACGTATTGCCCAGCTGAAAGACGTCGCCAGCGATGCTTTCCACCGCGAAGTCTTCGTTGACGCTGCCGATGTTCAACCCTTGCGGCTCCAGCAGCACGCTGTAGTCGGCGTTATCCGGAATGGTCCCGCCGCTGGTCACGGCCGTCAGCTTGGCGCCCCGGCGACCGCGCAGGCTGCGGGTCACTGCATCGCGGTGCAGGTAAGCGCTGCGGATGCCCTGGCGACCGTTGTAGCCCTCGGCGAGCATCCGCAGCAGCGCCTGAAAATGTTTGTCGTCGAGCGCGGCGTAGGGCGAGGCCTGGCGGAACTGCGCCAGCAGCGCGTCCTCCGGCCATTCCTGGCAACTGACTTCGGCGATGATCTGCTGGGCCAGCACGTCCAGCGGAGCCTCGGGGATTTGCAGGGTATCGAGTTCGCCCCGGCGTACGCAGTCGAGCAGGGCGGCGCATTCGATCAGGTCGTCGCGGGTGGTGGCGAACAAACGGCCCTTGGGGGTGCCGCCGACCTGGTGCCCGGAGCGACCGACCCGTTGCAGAAAAGCCGAAATCGAGCGCGGCGAGGCGATCTGGCAGACCAGGTCGACGTCGCCAATGTCGATCCCCAATTCCAGCGACGCCGTGGCGATAAGCACCTGTAACTCGCCGCGCTTGAGCCGTTGCTCGGCATCCAGGCGAAACTCCTTGGCCAGGCTGCCGTGGTGGGCGGCCACGGCGTCCTTGCCCAGGCGTTCGCTCAAGTGGCGGCTCAGGCGTTCGGCCAGGCGCCGGGTGTTGACGAAAATCAGCGTGGTCCGGTGTTCGCGGGCGAGGGCGGCGAGGCGGTCGTACACCAGTTCCCAGACATCGTTGGCCATCACTGCTGACAACGGCACCGGCGGTACTTCGATATCCAGGTCCCGTGGGCGGGCGTGGCCGATGTCGATGATCTCGCACGGTCGGTCACGGCCCACCAGGAAGCGCGACACCGCTTCGATGGGTTTCTGCGTGGCGGACAGGCCGATGCGCACCAGTGGCTCGGCGCAGAGCGCTTGCAGGCGTTCCAGGCTCAGGGCCAGGTGGCTGCCGCGTTTACTGGCGGCGATGGCGTGGATCTCATCGACGATCACCGTGCGTGTGGTGCCGAGCATTTGCCGGCCCGAATCGGAACCGAGCAGCACGTAGAGCGATTCCGGGGTGGTGACCAGAATGTGCGGTGCCGTCTTGCGCATCGCCGAGCGCTCTTTTTGCGGCGTGTCGCCGGTGCGCACGGCCGTCGTGATCTGCAGTTCGGGCAAGCCCAGCACGCGCAACTGTTCGGTGATCCCGGCCAGCGGGTCTTGCAGGTTGATGCGGATGTCGTTGGACAGCGCCTTGAGCGGCGAGACGTAGACCACCAGGGTTTCGTCCGGCAGGCCTTCGGGCTGGGCCAGGCCACGGTGCACCAGGTCGTCGATCACGGCGAGGAACGCGGTGAGGGTCTTGCCGGAACCGGTGGGCGCGGCGATCAGGGTCGAGCGACGCTGGCGGATCAACGGCCACGCCCGGGCCTGGGCGGCGGTCACCGTCGCGAAGGTCTTGCTGAACCAGGCGCTGACGGCGGGGTGGAAGCCGTTCAGGGCACTGTCTGCGGGGATGGGCAGGTTCATGCAACAATTTATGCGGGTGGGGGGCGTAAGATGCAAGTACCGCTCAAGACCTTCGTTGAGTCTTAGGGCCCTATCGCGAGCAGGCTCGCTCCCACAATGGATTGGAGTACACCGCAAATCCCATGTGGGAGAGAGCCTGCTCGCGATGGGGCCGGCGAAGGCACCACAATTCCCGCACATCTACACTTTACGGATGACGGTTGCGCACTAAACCCGCAAAATGCAACGATTCTGGCTACTTTCAACGACACCGCTCGCGAGCGCTGTCGACAAACCCTCGTTCCAATCAGACTGGGCCTGCTGACTCTATGCGAATGCGCCTTATGTTACTGGGCGGCGGAAATGCCCTTGGGCAGGCGCTGATTCGCCTCGGTGCGGAAGAAGACATCGGTTTCCTCGCCCCCCGCCCTCCGCAAGACGGCTGGGATGCCGCGAGCCTGACGCAACTGCTCGACGACACCCGACCGGACGCGTTGATCAACCTCGCCTACTACTTCGACTGGTTCCAGGCGGAGACGGTCAGCGAGCAGCGTCTGGCCGCGCAGGAGCGGGCGATCGAACGCCTGGCCGAACTGTGCCAGCACCACAACATCGTCCTGCTGCAACCTTCGAGCTATCGAGTGTTCGATGGCTCCCGGGCAACCGCCTATAGCGAAAAAGATGAACCGGTGCCGCTGGGCCTGCGTGGTCAGGCGTTGTGGCGCATCGAGCAAAGTGTGCGCGCCACGTGCCCGCAGCACGTGTTGCTGCGTTTCGGCTGGCTGCTCGATGACAGCCCCGAGGGCACGCTGGGGCGTTTTCTCGAGCGGGCCGAACGTCCCGAAGAACTGTTGATGGCCGACGATCGCCGGGGCAATCCGACCCCGGTGGATGACGCCGCCCGGGTGATCATTTCCGTACTCAAACAGCTCGACTGCGCGGCGCCATTGTGGGGCACCTACCACTACGCCGGGCATGAAGCGACCACGCCGCTGGCCCTGGGCCAGGCGATTCTCACCGAAGCACGCGCCCTGCATCCGCTGGCCATCGAAGCACCGACCGCCCAGGCTCACGCCGCGCGACCGGACGCCGCCGAAGAGCCGCAACACGCGGTGCTGGCCTGCAAGAAAATTCTGCACACGTTCGGGATCAAGCCACGCGCCTGGCGTGCGGCCCTTCCGGGTCTACTCGACAGGTTCTATCGCCATGGCTGACGGCCCCGTTTTAATCACCGGCGGTGCCGGTTTCATTGGTTCGCACCTGGCCGATGCCTTACTCGCCACCGGGCATAAGGTGCGGGTGCTCGATGACCTGTCGACCGGCAAGCGCAGCAACCTGCCACTGGATAATCCCGGCATCGAGTTGATCGTCGGTGATGTCGCCGATGCCGCCCTGGTGGCCCGGGCTATGGTCGGTTGTAGCGCCGTGGCGCACCTGGCGGCAGTGGCGTCGGTGCAGGCCTCGGTGGACGACCCGGTGAAAACGCACCAGAGCAATTTCATCGGTTCGCTGAATGTCTGCGAAGCCATGCGTCAGGCGGGTGTCAAGCGAGTGCTGTTCGCCTCCAGCGCGGCGGTGTACGGCAACAATGGCGAAGGTGAGTCAATCGATGAAGACACGCCCAAGGCGCCGTTGACCCCTTACGCCGCGGACAAATTGGCCAGCGAACATTACTTCGATTTCTATCGACGCCAGCACGGACTGGAGCCGGTGATTTTCCGCTTCTTCAACATCTTCGGCCCGCGTCAGGATCCGTCCTCGCCGTATTCCGGGGTCATCAGCATTTTCAGCGAGCGCGCGCAGAACGGCCTGCCGATCACGGTGTTTGGCGACGGTGAGCAGACACGTGATTTTGTCTACGTCGAGGACCTGGTCGGCCTGCTGGTGCAAAGTATCGAGAAGCCTCAGGTGGAAGTCGGGGCGGTCAATGTCGGCTGGAACCAGGCGACCAGTCTCAAGCAGATGCTGACGGCGCTCGAGACGGTGGTCGGCAAGCTGCCGCCGGTGAGCTATGGCCCGGCGCGTTCCGGTGACATCCGCCATTCACGGGCCAATAACCAGCGTCTGCTGGAACGCTATACCCGTCCGCAACAGACACCGTTGAGTGTCGGGCTGGCGCGGTTGTTGGGGCGCTGAGATTCTTGCGAGCACAAAAGAGGCGCCTTGAAAGGCGCCTTTTTTGTGGCCCGGATATCGCTTCTGGGGCGATGTATTTCCTGTGGCGAGGAGCATGCCCCTTCACCACACAAGCCAGGTTCACCACCACGTGAACATCCTTTAGAACTTGTAACCCAGGCCCACCATGTAGATGAACGGGTCCACATCCACATTGACGCGGGCGCGGGTGCCCGGTGCCACGGCGTCGTTTTCCACGGTCGCGCGGGTGTCGATGTCGATGTAGCGCATCTGGGCGTTGAGCATGATGTTGTCGGTAAGCATGTAATCCGCACCGACCTGGAACGCCATGCCCCAGGAGTTATCCGCCTTGAAGTTGCTGAAACCGTTGGCCTGGGCCTCGCTGCTGAGGTGCTCGTCGTAGATCCAGGTGTAGTTGATACCGGCGCCGACGTAAGGCTGGAAGGCGGACTTCGCGTCCAGCGGGTAGTACACGACGCTGAGGGTCGGTGGCAGGTGTTTCAGCGAGCCGAGTTTGCCATTCGCCGCACCCAGGGCTGTGCCCTTGAGTGTGACGTCATGCTCGAACGGCGTCGCCGCGAGCAACTCGATCCCCCAGTTACTGGTGAACATGTAGGCGAAGTTCAAGCCCAGTTGCGTGTCGCTGTTCATGGTTGCCTTGCCACCCAGGTTGGTACCCGCCAATGGGCCTTGATCGACCTTTACGCTGGAGCTGTCGTCTTTCGGGTTAACGGTGATTGCACCGGCGCGAAGGATGATGTCACCGGCTTCGTGGGCGTGGGCGAGCGGGGCGGCGAGCGCTAGGGAACACAGCGCGACGCTGAGCAAGGACTTGTTCATGGGGGCTCCAGAGGACGTTAAAAATGTTTGATGTCCAATGGTAAACAGCCGTTTGATTTCGTCTTTTGACTCAGCTCAATGAAAGTGGGGTGTGCGCAATTTTGTGGGCGATTTTGCGGGCCTCTTCGCGAGCAGGCTCTCTCCCACAGGGTTGCGCGATTCCCTGTGGGAGCGGGCTTGCCTGCGATGGCGGATGATCTGACAACGCAAAAAACAGCGGACTCACTCCGGCAATTCATACACGTAAATCTTTTCCGCCTCCATCTGATACCCGGCATCCGCCAATTCGCTGGTGGACGGTTTGACCTGCATCGCTCCTTCGATCCAGTACGGTTGGTACAACTCGTCCAGCTTTACCCCGACTTCACTTTTGACGTGCACGATCTGGTTCGATGGCGGTGGCGGCACGTGGATGCAGGCGCCGAAATACGGCACCAGCAGAAACTCCGTGGTGCGTCCTTCCTCGCTCACTTCCAGCGGCACGATGTAACCCGGCAAACGAATGTGCTGCCCATCGAGGGCTTTCACCACCGGCGCGTTGGGCATTTCCTGCTTGGCTGCGGGCGCTGATTCGGCGGACAGTGTGCTGCTCATCTGCGACAGGTCGTGCAGTGGCTTCATGTTCGGCACTTGCGCCGGGGCGTCCGGCGGGATCATGTCCGGCCAGGTCAGCTCTTTCGGCTCGGCCGCCCATAGGGGCAGGGCGACCAGCATCAACAGCGCTAGCAGGGCGCGGGGCATTTTCAACGTCCTCATAAACGGATCGACAGGCCATCGGCCAAGGATTGGCGATAAGCGCGCCAGGCCGGCACGCTGCCCATCAGCAGCGCAGCGAGCAGAATGCCACCGAGCAGCGTCCATTCATATTCGCTCGGCCAGGACAGCGGCAGAAACAGGCCGTAATTGGCTTGCACATACCCCTGGGCGGCGGCGATGCACAGGTACAGCAGCGCCACGCCAGCGACCACGCCGGACAACGCCAGGGCAAACGCCTCCAGCACCAGCAGCGTTGCAATGTGCCACGGCCGCGCGCCCACCGAACGCAGGATCGCCATTTCGCGACGACGCTCGTTGAGGCTGGTGAGAATGGCCGTGAGCATGCCGATCAATCCGGTCAGCACGACGAACAGCGACACCACGAACAAGGCTTTTTCCGCCGTGCCCATCAAGCTCCACAACTCTTGCAGCGCCACGCCCGGCAGGATCGCCAGCATCGGTTCGCCGCGGAATTCGTTGATTTCACGCTGCAAGGCAAAGGTCGAAATCTTGTTGTTGAGGCCCAGCATGAACGCGGTGATCGCTTGCGGCGTGAGGTCCATGTTGCGCGCCTGATCGGCGCTGATCCGACCTTCACCCCTGGCCGGCACGCCGTTGTGCCAATCGATGTGAATGGCTTCCATACCACCAAGACTGATGTGCAGCGTGCGGTCCACCGGGGTGCCGGTGCGCTTGAGAATACCGACCACGGTGAAGGGCTTGTCGTCGTGCTTGACCAGGCTGATCGCCGCGACGCCATGGGCCAGAACCAGTTTGTCGCCGAGTTTGTAGTGCAGTGCTTCGGCCACTTCGGCCCCCAGCACCACTTCGAACGGGTCGGTGGCGAAGGCACGACCGTCGGCCAGTTCCAGGTGTTGCTGGCGGCCGTACTGGTAATGCTCGAAGTACGCCTCGGTGGTGCCCATCACCCGATAACCGCGGTGCGAGTCGCCCAGGGATATCGGGATCGCCCACTTCACTTTCGGGTTGCTGGCGAAGTGTTCGAAGCTGTCCCAACGAATGTTGTTGGTGGCGTTGCCGATGCGAAACACCGAGTACAGCAACAGGTTGACCGAGCCGGAGCGCGCACCGACGATCAGGTCGGTGCCGCTGATGGTACTGGCGAAACTGGCCTTGGCTTCGGTGCGCACCCGCTCTACCGCCAACAACAGGCAGACCGACAGGGCGATGGCGAACGCAGTGAGGATCGCGGTGAAGCGGCGGTTAGCCAGGCTGGCCATGGCAAGACGAAACAAATACATCTCAGACCTCGGACGGGGTGGCGGCGCGATTGAGATCGGCCAGCGACAGGTGGCGATCGAACAGCGGCGCGAGGCTTTGATCATGGCTGACGAACAGCAGGCTCGAGCCGGCTTCGCGGCATTCGGCGAACAGCAGGCGAATGAAGTTTTCGCGGGCGTCGTAATCCAGGGCCGAGGTCGGTTCGTCGGCGATCACCAGTTCCGGCTGGCCGATCAATGCCCGTGCGGCAGCGACCCTTTGCTGTTGGCCGATGGACAGCGAATCGGCGCGGCGACTGAGGATGCTTTCGTCTTTCAAGCCCAAATGCGCAAGCAACGTGGCAGCCGCCTGATCGATGCTGCCATGGCGCTGGATTGCCCGTTGCGCGCGCAACTTGGAGAAGCGGCAAGGCAGCTCGACGTTTTCGCGCACCGAGAGAAATGGCAGCAGGTTGAACTGCTGGAAGATGTAGCCGGTGTGATCGACGCGAAAGTGATCGCGGGCACCGGCCGAGAGTTCGGTCAGTTCCTGGCCGAGCAGGCGGATACTGCCGCGATTCGGTTTCTGCACACCGCCGAGCAGGCCGAGCAGGGTAGTCTTGCCACTTCCGCTCGGGCCTTTGAGGAACAGGGTTTCCCCCGGCTCCAGGCGAAACGCCGGGATGTCCAGCAACGGTGGGTGACCGGGCCAACTGAAGCCCAGGTCGGACAGTTCGATGAGTGCTTGGGTCATGGCGCCGATTTCAGTGGTGTTCATTAACCTGTGGGAGCGAGCCTGCTCGCGATGGCGGTGTAACAGTCAACAAAGATGTTGAATGTTACGGCCTCATCGCGAGCAGGCTCGCTTCCACGTTTGATTTGCGGTGGATCAGAATTTCAGGGCCGCCGCCTTCGCCGTCACCTCAACCCCTTGCTGTCCGCTCGGGCCGATCAGTTGTACCTGAATTTTCTGGGTGGCCGGGAACGTATTGAAGATATTCGCCAGATCCAGAGTCTTCAGCGCACCGGGAGTGGCGCAAGTGAAGCTGTAATGGGCGTGGATTTCGCTGTGCTCGTGGTGATGTTCGTCTTTGGCGTCTTCGTCGTGATCGTCGTCAGCCTTCGGTTTGTCGCCGAACAGCGGGCTTTCCAGTTCCGTGCCAGCGACCTCGCAACCGGCGGCTTTCGGCAGGGCGAACAGCGCCAAGGGTTTTTCCAACTGGGCACGGACAGCAGCAACCTTGGCCTTGTCGGCATCGGTGGTGGCAGCATGTTCGAAGCCCACCAGATTCATCGCCGGGCTTTCCAGCTCCAGCTCCAGGGTCTGACCGTCCAGCGCTGCGTTCAAGCGACCGACACCGTGTTCGTGGGCGCCGAGGCTACCGTGCTCGTGGTCGTGGTCATGTTCATCAGCCGCATGGGCGACAGCCAGCGGCAACAGGGCAAATGGCAAGGCGAGCAGCAGACGATGCATGGGCGTAACTCCGAAAGTAAAATGAAGAATTTGTTATGTAATCTTATAACGTTATGGCGGAGAGTTTGACCGTCTGCTTGGCGTTGCACAAGTCCCGTGGGAGCATGCCGGACAGAAATGTGCAGGAGCTGACTCATGTTGCGAATTCGCGGAAGCATCGGCGACTGGCCGGTGGATTTGACGCTGGAGATGGACGACGCCGACTGGGCGCGGCTGGGGGCGCAGTTGACCGTGGAGAAAACCGGGGTCACTGCCGCGCCGGCTAAACCGCAGAGTCAGGATGATGCGCTGTGGCAGATCGCCAGGGACCTGCTGCGCAAGGCTGGACAGTTGAGTGGGCCGGATCTGCTGGAGCAACTGGAAGGGCTGACCGGCAATGCGTCGGCGGGCAAACGACTGTTGGTGCGTTTGCGCCATAGCCCGGACGTGAAGGTGGAGAGCGGCGGGGATACGCCGCTCTATCGCTGGTTGTAGGAGCGAGCTTGCTCGCGAAGGACGTCAATCCTGACGCGGGCTACCTGCATAACTGCGGCGCCCATATGTCCATCGCGAGCAAGCTCGCTCCTACAGGGCCGCGCTTAATAAAGCGCGGCAAACAACTTGCGACGGTAGGTGGTCACCAGCGGGTGATCGTTGCCGAGCAGTTCGAACACCTGCAGCAAGGTCTTGTGCGGCAAGCCTTCGCTGTAGCTGCGGTTGCGGATGAACAGCTTGAGCAGGCCATCCAGCGCGGCGTCGTATTGCTGGCGGGCCAGTTGCTGGACCGCCAGTTGATAGACCGCCTCATCGTCCTGCGGATTTTTTGCCAGGCGCGCCTTCAGGTCAGCGACATCCGGCAAGTCCTTGGCCTGGCCGAGAAACTTGATCTGCGCCTTGGCACCGGCCAATGCAGCTTTGTGTTCATCAGTCTTGACCGCATCGAGCACGGCTTGCGCCTCGCCCAGTTCACCGCGTTCGGTGAGGCAGCGGGCGTAGAGGATCAGCGCCTTGGCGTTGGTGTTGTCTTCACCCAGCAGCACTTTGAGGATGGCTTCGGCGTCGGCGAAGCGGCTGTCGTCGAACAGCGCCTGAGCCTGTTCGAACGGGTCGGCAGCGGCCGGCGGCGGCATTTGCACGTGAGGCTCGAGCAGCGCGCGCACGGCTGATTCCGGTTGGGCCCCGGCAAAACCGTCGACGGGCTGACCATCCTTGAACAGCACCACGGTTGGCAGACTGCGAATGCCGAAACGGGCGACGATGTCCTGTTCGATGTCGCAGTTGACCTTGGCCAGCAGCAACTCACCCTGATAGCTCTCGGCAATGGTCTGCAGCATCGGCATCAGCACTTTGCACGGCGCACACCATTCGGCCCAGAAATCCACCAGCACCGGTTTGTGGAAAGAATTCTCGATCACCGACTGGTCGAAGTCGGCGGTCGTGGCGTCGAAGATGTACGGCGTTTCCTGACTCATGGGGGATCTCGTAGAAGCGTGAATGAGGCAACTATACGGCCTGGCGGGGTGTGGCCGGAAGCGGGGGCGTGAAAGGTGCGTTGGGTGACAGGCTCGCTCCTACAGTGGTTGTGTGTCGAATACAAATCCTGTGGGAGCGAGCCAGCATCGCGATGCTTTCAGGCGCGCCGCGCATGGTAGAGGCTCACATGCCGAAACTCTTCCGGCTCGGCCAGATCCGGCAGGGTCATGGCTTCAAGCATTTCGATTCGACGATACAGCGGATGGCGAAAATCCCTGACTCGCGAATCGGCCACCAGCGCTTCCTGGCCACGACTCAAGAATTCATCGAGCAGCGGCAGGTTCGCGCGGTCGTACAGCACATCGGCGACCAGGATCAGATCAAAGCGATCGGCTTCGGCGAAAAAATCCGTCGAATAGCTGAGCTGCACGTCATTGAGTTCGGCGTTCGCCCGACAGGCGGCAATCGCCAGCGGGTCGAGGTCGCAAGCCACCACTTCCAGCGCTCCGGCCTTCACCGCCGCAATCCCGGCGACACCGGAGCCGGCGCCGAAATCCAGGACACGCTTGCCTTTGACCCACTCGGGAAATTGCGCGAGATAACGGGCTACGGCCAAACCGCTGGCCCAGCAGAAACACCAGTAAGGCGGTTCATGCAGAATCCGTCGGGTTTCCTCCGGGGTGAAGGCGCGGTCCATGTTGTCGCCGTCGATCAACCAGAGCTTCAGGTCGGTGCCCGGCAGCTCACCGGCTACCAGGCGCGCGTCACCGAGCAATTCACCCAAGGACTGTTGCAGGTCGAGCGGTGTACTCATGGGGCTGTGACGAATTGCAGTTGCCCCAGCACCTGGGTGGTCGGCTGGGTAATCAATTGCGATGGCAGATGCAGGATCAATTGGCCGGACTGACTGGCGCGGCCACGCAGTTCGACCCGGGCGCCGGACGGGAAGGATTCCGGATTGAAGCGCAGGTGAAACGGCAGCACCTGGTTGTTGCCGATCAGGCTCGAACTGGCGAGTAACTGTTGCGGACGGCCTTTTTCGTCGATCACCAGCAGCGCCAGTTCGACTTCGGCGCCCGCCGGCACGCCTTGCAGGGTGCCGCTCAATTCACGTTGATAGGCCGGCAGCGGACCGAGATTGGCAGACTCCCTGGCTTTCTTCTGCGCCTGCTCCGGCGCGGGGCCTGGTGTCGGTGGCTGGGGTTTGGGCGCATTGCTGCCGCAAGCCACCAGCAGGCTGAACAGACTGAGCAAAACGAGCGGTCGTAGCGACATTGGCAGCTCCGTAAAGGTAAATTCCATGGATCTAAAGATCATGGCGTCTGTATACCGCAAACCCTATGGCTTGTCTTGCCACGGGGATGCGCTACCATGGCCCTCCCTTTTTTTGTTGCCTGCCACCATGCACTGTCCCTTCTGCGGTGCCAACGACACCAAGGTCATCGACTCGCGTCTGGTCGCCGAGGGCGAACAGGTGCGCCGCCGGCGTGAATGCCTGGCCTGCGGCGAGCGATTCACGACGTTCGAGACCGCCGAACTGGTGTTGCCGCGCCTGATCAAAACCGACGGCAGTCGTCAGCCGTTCGACGAAGAAAAACTCCGCGCCGGCATGCAGCGCGCGCTGGAAAAGCGCCCTGTGAGTGTAGAACGCCTGGAATCATCGTTGGTGCACATCAAGCACAAACTGCGTGCCACCGGTGAGCGAGAGGTCAAATCCCTCGTGGTGGGTGAACTGGTGATGGCCGAGCTGCAGAAGCTCGACGAAGTCGCTTACATACGTTTCGCTTCGGTGTATCGCCGCTTCCAGGACCTCAACGAGTTCCGCGAAGAGATCGATCGCCTGGCCCGTGAGCCGGTAAAAGAATGAGCCTGCCCGCAGAACAAACCATCCTCGACGCCCATTTCATGACCCGCGCCCTCGAACTGGCGCGCAAAGGTCATTACACGACCCACCCCAACCCCCGGGTCGGTTGCGTGATCGTGCGGGACGGGCAGATTGTCGGCGAAGGCTGGCACGAACGCGCCGGCGAACCCCACGCGGAAGTCCACGCCTTGCGCGCCGCCGGTGAACTCGCCCGTGGCGCCACCGCTTACGTAACCCTCGAACCCTGCAGCCACCACGGTCGGACACCACCCTGTGCCGATGCACTGGTCAATGCCGGTGTGGCGCGGGTGGTCGCGGCCATGCAGGACCCGAACCCGGAAGTCGCCGGTCGTGGCTTGCAACGCCTGGAGCAGGCCGGTATCGCCACCGAAAGTGGCGTACTGGAAGGCGAGGCGCGCGCACTCAATCAAGGTTTCTTGAAACGCATGGAGCACGGCTTGCCGTTCGTGCGGGTCAAGCTGGCCATGAGCCTCGATGGCCGCACGGCGATGGAAAGCGGCGAAAGCCAATGGATCACCGGCCCGGCGGCGCGTTCGGCGGTGCAACGTCTGCGTGCCCAGGCCAGTGTGGTGTTGACCGGTGCCGACACGGTGCTGGCGGATAACGCCCGCTTGACCGTGCGTGCCGATGAGCTTGGACTGGACGCCGGGCAAACCGCACTGGCCATGAGCCGTCCGCCGCTGCGCGTGCTGGTCGACGGTCGTCTGCGTGTGCCGCTGGATGCGCCATTCTTCAAGGCCGGTCCGGCGCTGGTGGCCACGTGCATGGCGGTGGAGGAGCAATACGCCAACGGCCCAGAATGCCTGATCGTGCCGGGCTACGATGGCCAGGTCGATTTGCGCCAGTTACTGGTCGAACTGGCCGCTCGCGGTGTCAACGAAGTGCTGGTCGAGGCCGGGCCGCGCCTGGCCGGGGCTTTTGCTCAGCAAGGTCTGGTCGACGAGTTTGTGATCTTCATGGCCGGCAAGTTCCTGGGCTCCTCGGCGCGTCCGCTGCTGGACTGGCCGCTTGCGCAAATGAAGGATGCGCCGTCGCTCAAAATTACCGAAATTCGCGCGGTTGGCGATGACTGGCGAATCACTGCCATTCCTTTGCCAGCAGCGAGCGTATAATTTTCGGCCATCGCTATAGCGCTGGCTTTGTTCTCGAGGAGAACCCCATGTTCACCGGCATCATCGAATCCATCGGCAGTATTCGTGCATTGACCCCAAAAGGCGGAGATGTGCGGGTCCATGTAGAAACCGGCAAGCTCGACCTGAGCGACGTCAAACTGGGCGACAGCATCGCGGTCAACGGCGTGTGCCTGACCGCCGTTGAGTTGCCGGGCAACGGCTTTGCGGCCGACGTCAGCCGCGAAACCCTCGACTGCACCGCCATGAACGACCTCAAAAGCGGCAGTCCGGTGAACCTGGAAAAAGCCCTGACCCCGACCACCCGTCTTGGCGGGCATCTGGTCAGCGGGCATGTCGATGGCGTGGGTGAAGTGGTGGCCCGCACCGAGAATGCGCGTGCCGTGGAATTCCGCATCCGCGCGCCGAAAGAACTGGCCAAGTACATCGCCCATAAAGGCTCGATCACCGTCGACGGCACCAGCCTGACGGTGAACGCGGTCGATGGCGCCGAGTTCCTGCTGACCATCATTCCGCACACCCTGAGCGAAACCATCATGGCGTCGTACCAGCCGGGTCGTCGGGTGAATCTGGAAGTGGACTTGCTGGCGCGTTACCTGGAGCGCCTGTTGCTGGGCGACAAGGCCGCAGAGTCTACGGCTGGCAGCACCATTACTGAAAGCTTTCTGGCCGCCAACGGCTACCTCAAATCCTGACTCAAGGGGGTGCCTTGTGGCGCTCAATAGCATCGAAGAACTGGTTGAAGACATCCGCCAAGGCAAGATGGTCATCCTCATGGATGACGAAGACCGCGAGAACGAAGGCGACCTGATCATGGCCGCCGAGTGCTGCAAGCCCGAGCACATCAACTTCATGGCCAAGCACGCCCGTGGCCTGATCTGCATGCCGATGAGCCGCGAGCGTTGCGAGCTGCTGAAGCTGCCGCTGATGGCGCCACGCAACGGTTCCGGCTTCGGCACCAAGTTCACCGTGTCGATCGAAGCGGCCACCGGTGTGACCACCGGCATCTCCGCCGCCGACCGCGCACGCACCGTGCAAGCGGCTGCCGCCCGTGATGCCAAGGCTGAAGACATCGTCAGCCCGGGCCACATCTTCCCGCTGATGGCCCAGGCCGGTGGCACCCTGGCTCGCGCCGGCCACACCGAAGCCGCCTGCGACCTGGCGCGCATGGCCGGTTTCGAGCCGAGTGGCGTGATCTGCGAAGTGATGAACGACGACGGCACCATGTCCCGTCGCGCGGAACTGGAAGCTTTCGCAGCCGAACACGACATCAAGATCGGTACCATCGCCGACCTGATTCACTACCGGATGATCCACGAACGTACCGTTCAGCGGATTGCCGAGCAGCCGCTGGACAGCGAACTGGGCCAATTCAACCTGGTGACCTATCGTGATTCGGTGGAGGGCGACGTGCACATGGCACTGACCCTGGGCAATGTCTGCGCCGAGGAACCGACCCTGGTTCGCGTGCACAACATGGACCCGCTGCGCGACCTGCTGATGGTCAAACAACCGGGTCGCTGGAGCCTGCGCGCCGCCATGGCCGCGGTTGCCGAGGCCGGCAGCGGCGTGGTCCTGTTGCTCGGGCACCCGCTCGATGGCGACGTGTTGCTGGCGCACATCCGCGAAACCGCGGACCACGCGGCCGTGAAAAAACCGACCACCTACAGCATTGTCGGTGCCGGTTCGCAGATCCTGCGTGACCTCGGTGTGCGCAAAATGCGCCTGATGTCTGCACCGATGAAATTTAATGCGATATCCGGTTTCGATCTGGAAGTTGTAGAATACGTGCCCTCCGAATAATGACCGGTTGTTTCCGGCCTTGAATTCGCGGTTCAAATATCACTGAGGGGCGCGTAGAAGACGCGTCCCGGCTCTTTAAGAGATCTAACGAATGACCCTGAAGACCATCGAAGGTACCTTCATCGCCCCTAAAGGCCGCTACGCTCTGGTAGTGGGCCGTTTCAACAGCTTCGTCGTTGAAAGCCTGGTCAGCGGTGCAGTTGATGCCCTGGTTCGCCATGGCGTGAGCGAAAGCGACATCACCATCATCCGTGCGCCTGGCGCCTTCGAAATCCCGCTGGTTGCGCAGAAAGTCGCTCAGAAGGGTGAATTCGCGGCAATCATCGCCCTGGGCGCGGTCATTCGTGGCGGTACTCCGCATTTCGAATACGTGGCAGGCGAATGCACCAAGGGCCTGGCCCAGGTGTCCATGGAGTTCGGCGTTCCGGTTGCCTTCGGCGTCCTGACCGTTGATTCCATCGAGCAAGCCATCGAACGTTCCGGCACCAAGGCCGGTAACAAAGGTGCTGAAGCTGCCCTGTCCGCTCTGGAAATGGTCAGCCTGCTGGCGCAGTTGGAGGCCAAGTGATTAGCGACGAAAGCGATCGTTTCAACCCGCGCGATCCAAAGCCTGCGGATGCCGGCAAGCCATCGAAAAGCGTCAAGCGTCGCGAAGCCCGTCAGCTCGCGACCCAGGCGCTGTACCAATGGCACATGGCCAAGCAGTCGCTGAACGAGATCGAAGCGCAGTTCCGGGTCGATAACGATTTCACCGATGTCGATGGTGCTTATTTCCGCGAGATCCTCCACGGGGTTCCGCAGTTCAAGACCGAAATCGACACCGCACTCAAGCCTTGCCTGGACCTGACCATCGAAGAGCTCGACCCGGTTGAACTGGCGGTTCTGCGCCTGTCCACCTGGGAGCTGCTCAAGCGCGTCGACGTGCCGTACCGCGTTGTGATCAACGAAGGTATCGAACTGGCCAAGGTCTTCGGTTCCACCGACGGCCACAAGTTCGTCAACGGTGTGCTCGACAAACTGGCCCCGCGTCTGCGTGAAGCTGAAGTGAAGGCGTTCAAGCGCTAACCTGCGCTTGAACTGCCATTGCCATGGGTGAGTTTGAGCTGATCCGCAATTTCTTCGCCGCCGCGCCTTGTGCGCAGGGCGGCGAAGGCGTTGCCCTCGGGATCGGTGACGATTGTGCCTTGCTGGCTATTCCCCCGGGGGAACAGCTGGCGATTTCTACCGATACGCTGGTGGCCGGTGTGCACTTCGCCGACCCTTGTGATCCCTTTCTGCTCGGCCAGCGCTCGCTGGCCGTGGCCGTCAGTGACCTGGCCGCCATGGGCGCCACCCCCATCGCCTTTACCCTTGCCCTGACCTTGCCGACGGTGACTGCCGATTGGTTGCAGGCCTATGCCCGTGGTTTGAGCCTGATGGCGCAAAGCTGCAGCGTGGCGCTCGTCGGCGGTGACACCACCCGCGGGCCGCTGAGCATGACCATGACCGTGTTCGGGCGCGTGCCCAGCGGTCAGGCCCTGACCCGCAGCGGCGCACAACCGGGCGACTTGTTGTGCGTCGGCGGTGAACTGGGCAATGCCGCTGGCGCCTTGCCGCTGGTGCTCGGCGAGCGCACCGCCGAACCTGCCATCGCCGATCCGCTGCTGGCGCACTACTGGTCGCCGCAACCGCAGTTGGCGCTGGGTCATGCACTGCGTGGCAAGGCAACGGCGGCGCTGGACATCTCCGATGGCTTGCTCGCTGATTGTGGGCACATTGCCCTGGCATCGAAGGTCGCCGTTCAAGTCGAGTGCGATCGCTTGCCGTTGTCCAGTGCGCTGGTCGCTTTCCTCGGGCAGGCGGGGGCGCAGAACGCGGCGCTCAGCGGTGGCGATGATTACGTATTGGCTTTCACGCTGCCGTCCGTCGAGTTACCGCCATTGCTGGCCGAGGGCTGGCCGATTCATGTGATCGGGCGGATTGTGGCGGGGCAGGGCGTGACGCTGCTCGATAGCGATGGGCAGGACATCACCCCGCAAACCCGGGGTTATCAACATTTTCGGGAGTCACCGTGACAGATCATCCCAAACAGGTCCCGGGGGAGTTCGTACCGCCGTCGGTCTGGCGCAACCCGTGGCATTTCCTGGCGTTCGGCTTCGGCTCGGGCACCTTGCCAAAGGCCCCAGGCACCTGGGGTTCATTGGTGGCGCTACCCTTTATTCCGTTGTGGCAGATGCTGCCGGACTGGGGATACTGGCTGATGCTGGGCATCACCATGCTGTTCGGCTTCTGGCTGTGCGGCAAAGTCGCGAACGATTTGCGGGTGCACGACCATGAAGGCATCGTCTGGGACGAAATGGTCGGGATGTGGATCACCCTGTGGCTGGTGCCGGAAGGCTGGCAGTGGTTGCTGGCGGGTTTCCTGATGTTCCGTTTCTTCGATATTCTCAAGCCGTGGCCGATTCGCTGGATCGACCGGCATGTGCATGGTGGCGTCGGGATCATGCTCGATGACGTTTTGGCGGGTGTGTTTGCGTGGCTGGCGATGCAGGGATTGGTATGGATTTTCGCCTGACCTGACCGCAGAGGTCATGAGGCGCCAAGTGGGAGAACTAAGGATGGCTCTACGCGGGTTGATGGGGATGGTGCTTGCCGTGTGTTTCTCCCTCGCGCAGGCGCAGGAGACCGGGACGCCACCGGCGGTCATTCACCTGGCCAGCGAAGACTGGGAGGATTACACCGCCGCCGACGGCCATGGACTGGGCTGGGACGTGCTGCGACAAGTCTTCGAACCGGCGGGCGTCAAGCTCGACATTCGCACTGAACCCTACCTGCGCTCGGTAGGCCTGGCCGAGCGCGGCGAGGTCGACGCCTGTGTCGGTTCCTATCGCGACGAATCCAGCGAGCTGCTCTATCCCCGCTGGAACTTCGATACCGACCACATCTACGCCTTGGGGCTGACCAGCAGCCCGGTGCCAACCCCGGAAACCCTGGGCAATTATCGGCTGGCGTGGGTGCGTGGCTACGATTACCAGCACTACCTGCCCAATGTGCAGCACTTTGCTGAAGTGCAGCGGCGTACCGGCATCGTGTCGATGCTGACCCACAAGCGTACCGACTTTTACATCGACGCCCTGACCGAGGTCGATTACGTGCTCAATCGGGCCAAGGATCCGTCGCAGCTGCGACGCACCCATATCGCCGAACTGCCCCTCTACCTGTGCTTCGCCAAAACCCCGCAGGCCCGCACGCTGATGGCCTTGTTTGACCAGCGCATGGAACAGCTGGTGAAAAGCGGCGAGCTCAAGCCCATCTTCGAACGCTGGAAACAGCCTTACCCGTTTGATGAGAACTGAAGGGCTCCCACAGGGGCGGTGTCGTCAGGGGGGGGCATATCAAACTTTTTGATAGTTATCCCCGATAATTCAGCCTAAGCGCCATCCGGAACCTGCTGTTACAATGCCGGCCTGCGAATCTTCAGACTTTTAGATCAGGAGCACACAGGTGCCTGTCGTTTTTGTCGCCGCTTGCAAGCTGCCAACGCCTTTTGCGCAATTCACCATGCATGGCTTTCTTGATGAAGCCACCGGCCGTGAGCACGTTGTGCTGAGCCTGGGCGAGATTGCCGACGGTGCCCCGGTACTCGGCCGGTTGCACTCCGAATGCCTGACGGGCGATGCCTTGTTCAGCCAGCGTTGCGACTGCGGCTCGCAACTCGAAGCTGCGTTGCAGGCGATTGCCCGCGAAGGTCGCGGCGTATTGCTGTACTTGCGTCAGGAAGGCCGTGGCATTGGCCTGCTGAACAAGATCCGCGCCTATGAGCTGCAGGATGGCGGTGCCGATACCGTTGAGGCCAACGAGCGCCTGGGCTTTGCCGCTGACCAGCGCGACTACGCCATGTGCCTGCCGATGCTGGAGCACCTGGGCGTGAAATCCCTGCGTTTGATGACCAACAACCCGCGCAAGGTCAAAGCCTTGACCGACATGGGCATCGTGGTTGCCGAGCGCGTACCGTTGCACACCGGTCACAATCCCCATAACAAACTCTACCTGGCGACCAAGGCCAGCAAACTTGACCACATGATGGGCAACGAGCATCAGGGCGAGGTTGACCGGGCGTGACACGCGGTCAGGTGCGGCGGCGACTGGCCGTCAACTGGTGGCAATACCTGGCGCTGGCCTTGTTGCCGCTGTTCGTGATCAACGGCGTGTTCGGCCAGAGCGAGGCGATCTTGCCGGTGCTGGCGATGCCATTGTTCGTCGCCGGTGTGGCTTCGATGTTTGTCAGCCTGAAGTTTTTCGGTGGTTACAAACACGCATTGATCGCCACCCAGAAAGCCCTCGATACCCCTGAAGAACCTGCCGCCTGGATCAGTCTGGCCGCCACACGGCGCACGGCATTTCTCGCTGCCGGCCTGCCGGCGTGGATCGGTGCCCTGGCCGTGTTCGTCGGTCTCGAAGCCGTGCCGCTGGTGCTGCTGGCACTGTCGACTACGGTGCTGTTCTACCTCTACCGCATTCCGCGTCAACTCGGCTGATGCGTGCAGCCTGGCTGGCGGTTCTGCTGCTGGCCATCAGCGGCTCGGCAGCAGCGGTCGAGCGGGTGGTCAGTCTGGCGCCGTCGCTCTCTGAAATCGTTGTCGAACTGGGTTCAGCCGACCTGCTGGTGGGGGTGCTGGATGCCGGTGAGCGTCCTGCCGAACTCAAAGACCTGCCGTCCGTTGGCCGCTACGGCCAGTTGGACATGGAGCGGCTGCTCAGCCTGAAGCCCGACTTGCTGCTGCTGTGGCCCGACAGCGTCGGCCCGGCCCAGCGTGAACAACTCAAGCACCTGAACATCCCGACCTACGTCGCCGAGCCACATGACCTGGACCAACTCGCCGCGCAAATCGAGGCCATTGCCACGCAACTCGGCCGGCCGGAGCGCGGTGTCTCACTGGCGGCGGGGTTAAGGCAGCGGCTGGCGGAATTGCGTCAACGTTATCGCCGCGATCAACCATTAGGGGTGTTTTATCAGGTCTGGGATCGGCCGCTGTACACCATTGGGGGTGGGCAGATCATCAGTGATGCGCTCGAAGTCTGTGGGGCGCGGAATGTCTTCGGCGACCAGACGCTGGCCGCGCCGCAGATCAGTGTGGAGGCGGTGCTGCAGCGCAATCCGCAGGTGATCCTGGCCGGCGATCAGGCGCAACTTGATGCGTGGAAGGCATGGCCGCAGGTGGAGGCGGTGGCGAAGGGGCAGTTGCTGTTGGTGACGGATAAAGGCCTGGAGCGACCCAGCGGGCAAATGATCGAAGCGACCGCCAAGCTTTGCCGGTTGATCGCACCTGATCGTTGAGACCGAGGCGTCAGCAATGACAACGCAGATCCCCTGTGTGCGAGCTTGCTCGCGATAAGGCCAGCCCGAACACGGCTCATTTCAGATCAGATCTCCGGGGTCCACGTCACCCCGAACATCCAGGTTTGACCTTCCTCTCGATACCCATACTGACTGCCTTCATGGCTATACAGTACCCGGGTGTAGTCCTTGTCCAGCAGGTTATCGACTTTTAGCTCCAGTTTGATCTCGTGATTGAGTTCCCAACTGCTGCGCAGCCCCAACAAGGCATAGCCGCCCAAGGGCTGTTGATTGTTCAGATCGTCATAGCTGCTGCTCACCGTTTGCAAGCTGGCGCCGAGGCCCAGCCGGTCGAACTGCCGATCCAGATCCAGGCTCAAGGTGCGCCGGGCACGCCGCGCCAGGGTATGGCCGGTGTCGCGATCGCGGGGATCGATGATTGCCACGCCGAGATTGCTCTGCCAGCCGAAAAGCTCTTGTTTCAACGCCGCTTCGAAGCCGTTGATCCGTGCCGAAGCCACGTTCTGCGGGCGTGAGTTGCTGCCGAAGATGATCGCGTCTTGCAAATCGGTGCGGTACAGCGAGGCTTCGAGGCGACTGTCCTCGGTCAACTGGCTGCGCCATTGCAGCTCATAGCTCTTTGACGTTTCGGGCTTCAGGTCCGGGTTGCTGAAGTCCGGGTAATACAGGTCGTTGAAGGTCGGCGCGCGGAAGCCTTCGCTGTAACTCAGCAGCACATCGTTATCCGGGTTCAACGGCAGGGTGAACGTGCCGCTCCAGCTGTTCTGGCCGCCAAACTGCTGATTGTCATCGTGACGCAAGCCCAGCTCGGTGGAGAAACTGTCCGCCTGATAGCGGTGCTGGATGAACGCCGCCCGGTTCCAGCGGCTGTCTTCGTCGAAGTCCGTGCTGCTGTTGATCCGGTCTTCGTACCAGTCGCCGCCGAGGATCAGGCTGTTGCGCTCGTTGAGCTTCAGATCGTTCTGCCAGGTCAGCGAGTCGCGGTAAGTGTTGAACACGCTGCGTTCATCGCTGAGTTTGTCGAGGGTCTTGTCGCGGTTTTCGCTGTGGCCGAATTCGACGCGGGTTTTCCAGAGGTCATTTACCCGCGCGTCGATGTAGCTGCTGACGCTGCTCACGTCGAATTCGCTGTAGGGCTGCTGCTGCACCGACTCGAAGGTAACGGGATCAAAGCGCCCGAACGGGTTGTCGAACGCGTTTTTGCCGTGGTTATCCAGCAGGTTGGCGCCGACTTCGATGTCGTCGGTGAGTGCGTGGCTCAGGCTCAGGCTCAGCGACTTGTTGCGGTATTCGTCGTGATCGCCATCACTGGGATACGACTCGCGGGTGCGGTTGATCCCGGCGGTTTCATCAAGGCTGGTGCCAAGGTTGAAACGGGTACGCTCATCGCCGCCGGACAGGCCAAGGCTGCGCTCCCAGGTCTGGTTGCTGCCAAAACCCATGTGCAAGCGCGGTTGCAGGCCTTGCTGGTCGCCGCGACGGGTAAAGATCTGGATCACACCGCCAATCGCATCGCTGCCGTAGATCGCCGAGCGGGAGCCGCGCAGCACTTCCACGCGCTCGACCTGCTCGATGTTGATGTGTTGCAGGTTGCTGTCACCGGACGTCGAGTTGCCGATCCGTTGGCCGTCCACCAGCACCAGGCTCTGGGCTGATTGAGTGCCGCGGATGTACACCCCGGGCAAGCTGCCTCGACCACCGGTTTGCGCCACTTGCACGCCCGGCACCCGACGCAGCAGGTCTGTGACGCTGTTCGGTTGCAGGCGGTCGATGTCTTCGCGGGTGAACACCGTGTTGGCGGCGCTGCTGTCGTTGCGCGCTTCGACCTGACGGTTGGCGCTGATCAGCACGTCGGGCAGTTTCAGGGCTTGATCGCGTTCGAAAGTGTCGGCGAGGGTTATGGCGGCGGGTAGCAGAAGCAGGGGCAGGGCGACGCGGTAGAGCTTCATGGGTAGTCCGAGGGTATTTCGCGGAGCACAAAAATCAATTGTGGGAGCGAGCCTGCTCGCGATTACGGTATATCAGTCAATATTTGAGTCGACTGACAGTCCGCTATCGCGAGCAGGCTCGCTCCCACACTATGTTGCGTGTATCCAGAATTAGACGTTAAGCAGTTGCAGCCGTTCGCGGATCGCGGCTTCGATTCCGGCCTCGTTCAATCCACACTCGGCCAGCATTTGCGCAGGCTTGGCGTGTTCGACGTAAAGGTCCGGCAAGCCCAGGTGCAGCATCGACTTGAGGATGTTTTCCCGGGCAAGGAACTCGCTGACCGCACCACCGGCGCCGCCCATGATCGCGTTCTCTTCGACGGTCACCAGCAGCTCATGGCTGGCGGCGATTTCACGTACCAGTGCTTCATCCAGTGGTTTGACGAAACGCATGTCGACCACGGTGGCATCCAGCGTCTCGGCCACTTTCATCGCCTCGGCCAGTTGCACACCAAACACCAGCAGGGCGACTTTGCTGCCTTGACGGCGCACCACGCCCTTGCCGATTTCGATCGGTTCGAGGTTCTTCTCGATGGTCGCATTCGGGCCAGTGCCACGCGGGTAACGCACGGCCGCCGGGCCTTCGTACAGATGACCGGTGGTGAGCATTTTGCGCAGTTCGTTTTCGTCGCTCGGGGTCATCACCAGCATGCCGGGAATGCAGCGCAGGAACGACAGGTCGAAGCTGCCAGCGTGCGTCGGGCCGTCTTCGCCCACCAGACCTGCACGGTCAATGGCGAACAATACGTCGAGGTTTTGTACTGCCACATCGTGAACGAGCTGGTCGTAGCCGCGCTGCAGGAAGGTCGAATAGATCGCCACCACCGGTTTGGCGCCTTCGCAGGCCATGCCGGCGGCAAGGGTCACGGCGTGCTGTTCGGCAATCGCCACGTCGAAGTAGCGCAGCGGGAAGCGCTCGCTGAAAGCCACCAGGTCGGAGCCTTCCTTCATTGCCGGGGTAATGCCCACCAGGCGCGGGTCGGCCGCGGCCATGTCGCACAGCCATTCACCGAACACACCGGAATACTTCGGTCCGCTGGCCTTTTTCGGCGCAGCGGCAGGGGCGTCCAGCGGTTCGAGCTTGGTGATAGCGTGGTAGCCGATCGGATCGACTTCAGCAGGCGCGAAGCCCTTGCCCTTCTTGGTGACGACGTGCAGGAACTGCGGGCCTTTCAGGTCGCGCATGTTGCGCAGGGTGGCGATCAGGGTCGGCAGGTCGTGGCCATCGATCGGGCCGATGTAGTTCCAGCCCAGTTCTTCGAACAGGGTGCCGGGTACCAGCATGCCTTTTGCGTATTCTTCGGTGCGACGGGCGATTTCCCAGGCGCCGGGCAGGCGCGACAGCACTTTCTTGCTGCCTTCGCGCATGCTGGCGTAAGTGCGGCTGGACAGGATCTTCGCCAGATAGTTGGACAAGCCACCAACGTTGCGCGAGATCGACATGTCGTTGTCGTTGAGGATCACCAGCATGTCGGCGTTGACTTCCGGCGCGTGGTTCAGCGCTTCGAACGCCATGCCGGCGGTCAAGGCGCCGTCGCCGATCACCGCGATGGCCTTGCGATCATTGTTTTGCAGGCGCGAGGCAATCGCCATGCCCAGCGCTGCGCTGATCGAGGTACTGGAGTGACCGACGCCGAAGGTGTCGTATTCGCTCTCGGAGCGGCGCGGGAAGGCGGCGATGCCGTCCTTCTGGCGCAGGGTGCCCATGCGCTCGCGACGACCGGTGAGGATCTTGTGCGGATAAGCCTGATGACCCACGTCCCACACCAGCCGGTCGTCCGGGGTGTCGAAGACGTAATGCAACGCGATGGTCAGCTCGATCACGCCCAGGCCGGCGCCGAAATGCCCACCGGTCTGACCGACCGTGTAGAGCAATTCCAGGCGCAACTCATCGGCCAGGGTTTCCAGCTCGGCTTCGCCTAACCGGCGCAGGCCGTCCGGCGTGTTCGCGCGGTCGAGCAGGGGCGTGGTCGGGCGCTTGCGGGGAATCTCATGAAACGTCGTGGGCATCAGGCGAATCGTTATAGGTATAAAAGATGCGGCAGTTTACCTGATGCATCGGTCCCTGCCCACGCGTTGGTCTTTTTTGACCGATTGGCCGTCAGTTGCGGCGCTCGACGATATAGCGGGCCAGATCGCGCAGAGGCTCTGCCGCCGCGTCAAACGGTCGCAGAGCGTGCAGTGCCTGATCGCGCAATTCCAGGGCGTAGGCCTTGGCGGCTTCGAGGCCGAGCAGGGCCGGGTAGGTCGGCTTGTCGCGGGCAATGTCGGCGCCCTGGCGTTTGCCGAGGGTTTCGGTATCGCTTTCAACGTCGAGAATGTCGTCCTGGACCTGGAATGCCAGACCAATGGCCTGTGCATAAGTCTGCAGGGACTTCAGTTCGTCCTTTTGCGCGTGACCACTGGCCAGTGCGCCGAGCTTGACGCTGACTTCGATCAGCGCACCGGTCTTGTGCCGGTGCATGTATTCAAGGGCCTTTTGATCGAGCTTCAGACCGACCGAACCCAAATCGATGGCCTGACCGCCGACCATGCCCGCCGGGCCTGCGGCCAATGCCAGGGCGCTGACCATCTGCAGGCGAATCTCTGCGTCGGCGTTGCTCAGACGCGGGTCGAGCAGGGCGCTGAAGGCCAGGCTCTGCAAGCCGTCGCCAGCGAGGATCGCGCACGCTTCATCGAATTTTTTGTGCGTGGTGGGCTGGCCGCGACGCAGGTCATCGTCGTCCATGGCCGGCAAATCGTCGTGCACCAGCGAGTAGGCGTGGATCAGCTCCACCGCGCAGGCCGCGCCGTTGGCTTGCTCGGCCTTGCCGCCCAGGGCTTCGCACGCGGCGTAGGCCAGCAGCGGGCGCACGCGCTTGCCGCCGTTCATCACGCTGTAGCGCATGGCTTCGTACAGGCGCGCCAGCTCAGGGCCGGGTGCGGTGAACAGGGTTTCCAGAGCCGCATTGACTCGAGCCTGGCTGGTCGCTGAATACGCTGCAATCATTCTGGTTGATCCGCGTCGAAGGGTTCCTCGGCCAACTCGCCATCACGCTCGAGCAGCACCTGAACCTTTTGCTCGGCCTGGGCCAGCGCCGCCTGGCAATCGCGGGTCAGACCGATGCCTTGCTCGAAAGCGGTCAGCGAGTCTTCCAGCGACAATTCACCATTCTCCAGGCGCTCGACCAGCGTTTGCAGGTCGGCGAGAGATTGTTCGAAATCCAGTGCAGCTTTTTTGCGGGCCATGGCGGCGATTTCCGGTTGACGTTAAACCGGCGCGACACTAGCAGACATGGGGTTTATGGGCAAATGAGCGGGGCGTTTGGCGGCTAAACCCTGTGGCGAGGGAGCGAGGTCACTTGCCATAGGGTGATGGAGTCGAGCCATCCGGATCACGGATTTTATAGCGGGTACTGCGCCCGCCACCCGGCAGGCGTTGCAAACAGCCTTTTTCCAACAGTTCGGCCAGATGGCGGGTTGCAGTGGCTTTGGACACTTTCGCCACGGCCTGATACTGAGCTGCGCTGATCCCGCTTTCGAAACCGCGCTCTCCGCCATCGAGCATGCGATTCAGTACTTTGGTCTGTTCGACCGACAGTTCGGATTCCCGGTGCGCCTGCCAGAAACGCGCTTTGGCCAGCACCGACTCGATCCTCGCCATTGCCTGCTGCAGGCTGCGCAGCAAGGTGTGTAAAAACCATTGCAGCCATTCGGTGATGTCCAGCGTCGCTTTCTGGCTGGTTTCCAAGACGCGGTAGTAGCCTGAGCGATCCTCGAGAATGCTCGCCGACATGGCGTAGAAACGGATTGCCTGAGCCTCGCCTTGAGCCAGCGCAAGGTCGGTGATGGTTCGCGTCAAGCGACCATTGCCATCGTCAAAAGGGTGGAGCGTGACAAACCAGAAGTGCGCGACGCCGGCACGCAACAGCGGATCGAGCGCGGCCTGATGACGGCTGCTTTCAAACCAGTCGAGGAAGGTTTCGAGTTGTTGTTCAAGGCCCCGGCGGGGCGGCGCTTCGAAGTGGACTGTGGGCTTGTCGAGACGGCCCGACACCACTTGCATCGGATCATCGCCGCGCAATGCGCCAACACGGATACTCCGTGCGGCGAGATCAGTGTCCTGATCCGGGAACAGCCATGCATGCCAATCCAGCAAGCGCTCAAGGGTCAACGGCTCGGCGAAATGCTGCGTTGCATCAAGCATCAGGCGGGCCAGGCCTTCGCTGCGTTGGCTGACGTTATCGCCACCCATCACTTCAAGCCCCAAACGCCGCGCCAGTGAAGAGCGGACCGAGCCGACATTCAGCTGTTCACCTTCGATGGCGGACGAGGTGACGATGTTTTGCAGCAATGCATCCAGCTCGCTCTGCGCACTCAGCGAACTACCGACGGAACTGACCATGCCCATCAATCGACCTTGTGCCTGGACGCACTCGCGCAGCAACGGTGCCAAGCGCTCGGCGTGCCAGGTGAAATTCGGCCAATCAGGCTGTTGCCAGATCCAGTGAGGTGCCATGTATTTGATGCTCTGGGGTGAGTGAGCCGATTAGAAGAGATATTCGGCTCATATAATGAGCCGAATATGACCCTTATTCGGCTCACCGTCCACTCACCTGCGTGATTTGCGCCGCATTTTCAGAGGGATGTGATTGTTAGCTGCGGCCATGGCGGCTAACCTTCGCGCCCTGTACGACCCGACAGTCACGGGTCTTTCAGACGAAACGCAGTATCAACCTCTGTAACGCGCCGAGGATCGGGCGCAAGGTTTCGTCATGCATGGCAGGAGGCATCACATGCGTTCAATTCTTTTGCTGCTGTTCGGCTGGCTCTGTGCGCCTGCACTCCTGGCCGCGCCGAGTGCCGAGGTGTCGGAGCCCATTGGTGGTTGGCGCTACAACGGCCTGCTGGACCGGACGGAAAACCCGCAAGTGGCCTATCCCACGCCGCCCATCGACCGGGGTGTGCAGCGCAATCGCACGATGATCGAGGGCCAGCTCAAGGCCCTCGGCACGCAACGCGGCCCCCACACCCTGGCGGTCAACGGCAATCCGTTGAACCTGTACACCGACGATCAGGGGCGTTTCGCCCGACCCTATGCGTTCGGCGCCGGCTCCAACAGCGTCGAAGTGCGCAGTGCCGAGGGGCAGTCGCTCAAGCGGGTTCAGTTCTATGAAGCCAACAACCTGCGCACCCCGGCGCGGATTCGGGTGGTGCTCGGTTGGGACGACCCGAAGGCTGAACTCGACCTGCACATCATTACCCCGGATGGTCAGCATGCGTTCTGGGCTCATACGGCGCTGACCAACGGCGGCGGCCTGGACCCGGATGGCGTCGATGGTCCCGGCCCGGAAATGTTCACCATGACCGCGCCGCTGCATGGCACCTATCTGGTTTACGTGAACTATTGGGGCAACTTTGGCAGTGGCGGCTATAACTTCGATGAGGCCAGCAACCAGAACGAGGTAATCACCTCGCAGATCAACCTGGTGCTCAACGAAAACACCGTCGACGAAAAACGCGAAACCTTCATCGTGCCCTTGCGTGCGATCGGCGACCTGCTGCTGGTCAAGACTTTCAACTATTAAACATCCCGCACCACGGATGAATTGGGTTTTGTGAAATGAGTGAAAACATCGTGTCCCCAGCCGCCGATGCATCGGCCGCCAAACCTTCCCGGCGCTGGCCGGCGCTATTGCTTGGGTTGGGCCTGGCCGCCGTTGTGGCGGGCGGGGTGGGGTGGTTCCTGCACAAACCCAAGGTGCCTGCGCCCGTATTGGCCAGCGACAAGCTGGGCATGAGCCGGCCGGATGGCCTGCTGGAAACCCACTCCTTGAGCCAATTGCCCAAGGATCTGCTGGCGGTGCCGTTCCTCAAGGAAACCCTCACCGAAGATTTCGTCTTCTATTACGAAACCCACGCGGATCGCCTCGGGCTGATCGGCAGTCTGCGGCGGATCATTTACGAGCATGACCTGAAGTTGCAGGACAGCCTGATCGAACAGCTCTTCGATCAACCCGCCGACGTGGCGCTGTGGCGCGGGGCGGATGGTCGGCTCAAGGATTTCCTGCTGGTGATGGATCGCGGCGGACTGGCCAAGGTGCTGGAACCACTGGCCAAGGTGGCGCTGGATGATTCACAGCTGAGCAAAATTGCCGATGTGAAGGTCGGCAGCGACGATGTCGCGCTCTATCAGCTCACCTACAACGCCAGCAAGGCGCTGGTGTTTGCCTCCCATGGCGACAAACTGGTGGTGCTGTCCAATCCATCGAAACTCTACGACCCGCAAAGTGGCCAGGCCGAGGAGCCGGGCAGTGTCTCGACAGCCGCCATCGCCGCGCTGCTCAACGGCGACAAACTGTTCCCCGAAGCATTCGGCCTGCCGCCACGCGCGCCTGAAGTGAAGCAACGCCTGTCGGTCAACGCCAGTGTGCTGGCGATGGGGTATCAGCGTTTCATCCCGAACTTCGCCGGGCTGCGCTTCGACATGGACGACAAGGGCTGGCACAGCTTCCTCGCCATGGATGAACTGGACGATCAGCCGGGCTTCGATTTCAAACCGATCTGGCAAGCCATGCCCATGGGTGCCAGCGCCTGCGTGGCCTTGCCGCTTGCCGCCGAACAACAGAAACCGCTGCTGGTAAAACTCGGCGCCGACGAGAAGGTGGCGCAGGCCTTGACCGAACACATGGCCGGTGCCGCGGGCCTGTGCTGGTACGCCGATTCGCGGCTGTACACGCCGCTGCTGGTGGCCGGCCTGAACGATAAGGACAGCGCCAGACTCGATGGTGATCTGGGCAAGCTGTTCGGCTCGATGGTTGGCGCCTACGAAGGCAAGGTCGAAGATCACGCGTTCCCGGTGGTCGAAAAACAGGAGGGCCCGACCCATCAGTGGCAGCGCCAGGTCAGCTCAAACTTCGGTCCGTACGCGGCCAAGGACGCCGAAGACCCGGACGCGATCACCGGCAAGGCTTTCATGCGCGTCAGCCTGGCGCGTCACGGTTCGACGCTGCTGTTCTCCCTCGACGACAAACTGGTGGACAAGGCGCTCGGCACCCTCGACAAGCGCTTTCCGCCGATGGCCGACGTGGTGCCGAAGGACCTGCTGATGCCGATCTACTTCGGCCCGGAGTCCATGGCCCAGCTGATGCAACAGGAAACCCTCGACAGCCTGCCCCAGGACATGGAGCCGGTGTTCTACAACGCCGCGCAAACCTACCTCATCCCGAAACTGCGCAAGCTCGGCGGTTACGGCAAGTACGCGCTGACCTTGCCTGAAGGCAGCGAACCCGACGGCCACTGGCAATGGCTGCCACTGGAATGGAAAGCCCTGTGACTGGACTGATCCGAAGCCTCGGCCTGCTCGCGCTGCTGCTGAGCGCGGCTGCCCGGGCTGTCGAAACCCCGGCGCTCGACCCGCAGCAATCCCAAGTGTTCCGCGCCTGGTTCGTGCGCATCGCCCAGGAGCAACTGAGCCAGGGCCCGAGCCCGCGCTGGTATCAACAGGACTGCGCCGGGCTGGTGCGTTTCGCCGCCAACGAAGCGCTGAAAGTCCATGACGACAAATGGCTGCGCAGCAATGGCCTGTCCAATCGCTACCTGCCGCCAGAGCTGCCATTGAGTGATGCCCAGCGCGGTCTCGCCCGGCAATGGCAGCAGGGCGGCGGCAAGGTCGGGCCGTACGTCAACGCGATCAAGCTGATTCAGTTCAACAGCCATCTGGTCGGCCGTGATGTGGCCCAGGCGCGTCCCGGTGACCTGATGTTTTTCGATCAGGGCGACGACCAGCACCTGATGATCTGGATGGGTCGCTACATCGCCTATCACACCGGTACCACCACACCCACTGACAACGGCATGCGCTCCGCAAGCCTGCAACAACTCATGACATGGAAGGACACCCGATGGATACCCGATGCAGCCAACCCCAACTTCATCGGCGTTTATCGACTGAATTTTCTCTCCCAATGATCGGTGCCCGCATGTTGCGTTTTCTGCCTCTGCTGTTGCTAATGGCGCTGCCTTTTTCAGTGGTGAATGCCGAAGACACCGTTGAACCGAGTGGCTATACGCCGGTGGCCGGGGAGAGTTTCTTTCTGCTGGCCGACAGCAGTTTCGCCAGCGACGAACAGGCGATGGTGCGTCTCGAAGCACCAGGCCGCGACTATCGCCGGTTCCGCATGGAACCCTACGGCGGCGCCGACATTCGCGTGTATCGCATCGACAAGCCGCTGGATTTCCTCAAGCGCCAGAAGAATCTGCACCGGGTGGTCAGCGACGGCCAGTTCAAGGGCGAGGGCCTGTCCAATACCCTCGCGTACCTGTGGGACAACTGGTACCGCAAGTCTCGCCGGGTGATGCAGCGGGCGTTTTCCTACGAGTCGCGTAAACAAGTCACCGAGCACGTGCCGGAACTGAAGATGGGCAACGCCATGGCCGCGCCAACGCCCTACGACGCGCAGCCGCAATTCGCATTGATTCCGGGGCTGCCAGTGGTCAGTCAGTTCCGCTACCCGTTGTGGCAGGCCAAGCCGATCCAGCCACCGGAAGGGGTGAACCTCGCGGGCTCCTCCAGCGAGTTCGTCAGCGTCGCGCCGGGCAACGTCTATATCCCGTTGGGCAACCTGAAACCGGGCCTGTATCTGGTGGAAGCGCTGATCGGCAAGTACCGGGCAACCACCATGGTCTTCGTTTCCAACACCGTGGCCGTGAGCAAGATTGCCGGCGATGAATTGCTGGTGTGGGCGGCGCGCAAGCACGAAGGCAGTGCGGTGCCCAAGGTCAATGTGTTGTGGACCGACGGCCTCGGCGTGATGAGCAGCGGCGCCACTGATGCCGAGGGTCTGCTGCGCCTGAAACACGTCAGCCCCGAGCGGTCGTTCGTGATAGGCGAAGACGAAGAGGGCGGCGTATTCGTCTCGGAAAACTTCTACTACGACAGCGAAATCTACGACACCAAACTCTATGCCTTCACCGACCGGCCGCTGTACCGGCCGGGGGATTGGGTGTCGTTGAAAATCGTCGGTCGCGAGTTCAAGAACGCCCGGGACTCGGTGCCGCCAGGCGCCGCCGACATCAACATGACCGTGCTCGATGCCACCGGTACGGCCCTGCAAACCCTGGACTTGAAACTGGATTCCAAGGCCGGCACCCAGGCGCGTTTCCAGTTGCCCGACAATGCCGTGGCCGGCGGTTATGAGCTGCGTTTCAGTTACAAGGATCAAGCCTACAGCAGCGCCTTCCGGGTCGCCGAGTACATCAAGCCGCACTTCGAGATTTCACTGAATCTGGCCAAGCAGGACTACCGCACCGGCGAAGCGGTCAAGGGCAGTCTCGTGTTGCTGTATCCGGACGGCAAACCGGTAGCCAATGCCAAATTGAGCCTGAGCTTGCGTGCTCAGCAGCTGTCGATGGTCGACAACGAGCTGCAATACCTCGGTCAATTCCCGGTGGAGCTGACCAGCACCGAACTGACCACCGACGCCAAGGGCAACGCCACCCTCGAACTGCCGGCTGCGGAGAAACCGAGTCGCTTCATGCTCACCGTGTTCGCCAGCGATGGCGCGGCGTATCGGGTCAAGACCACCAAGGAAATCCTCATTGATCGCGGTGCCGCGAATTTCCGCTTGAGCGCGCCGCAGCGTTTCAGCGCGGTGGGCGACAAGGTGGTATTCAGCTACGCCAATGAAAGCGAGCAGAGCCAGTCGGTCACGCCGAGCAGTTATGGCTGGGTGCGCCTGGAGGACCAGAGCACCGGCGAAGGCAAACTGACGGCCACCGACAAGGCTTTCACCCTGGCGTTCGAGCGCCCTGGTACCTACAACCTGACACTCAGGGATGACCACGGCCGAACCCTTGGCGCCACCGGTCATTCGGTCACCGGCGACGGCGTCAAAGCGGTGCCGGGCACCGTTGAAATCGTCCTCGACAAACCCGAGTACAAGGCCGGCGACGAAGCCCTGGCGTTGATGACCTTCCCCGAGCCGATCAGTGATGCACTGCTGTCGCTCGAACGTGACAAGGTCGAGGCCACCGCGTTGCTGTCCAGGGGCGGTGACTGGCTGAAGATGGAAAAACTCAGCGACACCCAATACCGCGCGCGCATTCCGGTGAAGGACAGCTTCGCACCGAACCTGACCTTCTCGGTGCTGTACACCAAGGGCGGTCAGTACAGTTTCCAGAATGCCGGCATCAAGGTGATTGCGCCGCAGATAGACGTGGCCATCGCCACCGATAAAGACACCTATCGACCCGGCGATACCGTGTCGGTGGACCTGAGCACCCAGTTCGCCGGCAAGCCGATCCCGGCGCACCTGACGGTCAGCGTGGTCGACGAAATGGTCTACGCGTTGCAGCCGGAAGTCGCGCCGAGCATCGACCAGTTTTTCTATCACCCACGGCGTAACAACGTGCGCACCAGCGCCAGCCTGTCGTTCATCAGCTACGACGTGGCGTTACCGGGCAGCCCTGGTGCACCGGGCAAGGCCAACCGCAGCGAACGTGGCGTGAAGGTGCTGGAACGGCCGCGCCGCGAAGACGTCGACACCGCCGCGTGGCAGCCGGAGCTGGTGACCGATGCCAGTGGCAAAACCCGCTTCACCTTCAAGATGCCGGATTCGCTGACCCGCTGGCGCATCACCGCCCGGGCCATCGCCGATGACGGTTTGGTCGGGCAGAAAAAACAGTTCGTGCGTTCGGAGAAACCGCTGTACCTGAAATGGAGCGGGCCGAGCACATTCCGCACGGGCGATAAGCCGGATCTCGGCGTGTTCGCCTTCAGCCAGGCAGAAAACCCGGTCAAGGCCGAGCTGGTGACTCATTACGCGGGCAACGAGCAGCGTGTGCCTGTGACGCTGAGCAACGGCATCAACTACATCGCGTTGCCTGAGTTCTCCCTGGCCAGTGGCGAGTGGACCGCCGAGCTGGTGCAGGACGGCAAAACCGCTGATGCCTTGGCCGTGCGCCTGATCGCCACCGGTGAAGGATGGCAAGTCACGCAGAGCCAAAGCCTGGACGTGAGCGTCGGCGATACGCCGCTGACGCTGCCGGCCGACGCCACGGATATTCGCCTGCGCCTGGATGACAGCCCGCAAGCGCTGTTCCGTTCGGCACTGGATGATCTGCTGAGCTACCCCTATGGCGGCGTCGAACAAACCGCCAGTCGTTTGTTGCCACTGAGCATGGCCTATCCGACCTTGGCGTCGAACCCGCAGGTCCGCGACCGCTTGCGCCTGATCATGCAGAACAGCCGCTTGCGGCTGGTGCAAATGGCCGGACCGTCGGCGAGTTTCACCTGGTGGGGCATGGACGGCGAGCCGGACGCGTTCCTGACCGCCTACGCTTATTACGCCGACTGGCACGCCAGCAAAGTGCTGGAGCTGAGCCTGCCGCCAGAGCACTGGCAGCGGGTGTTGGAGGTCTATTCGAAGCAGGCGAAAAACACGCCGCTGTTACAGCGCGCGCTGATTCTGTCGTTCGCCAAACAGATGCAATTGCCGGTGAACACCTTGCTCAGCGGACTGATGGATGACCTGGCAAAAGCGGGCGAGGGCAATGCCGCGAACCTGATGGACGATGGCGAAGACAGCATCGTCATGAGTGATCCGGATTCAGCGTTGGGTCTGGCCGCCGCCCGGGCGCTGACGGCGTCGTTGGCCAAGCAATCGAAGGTCACGCTGCCCGACGCTTTCAACCGGCAGCTGGCGGATGCTCAGCAACGCCTGGCCGTCAGTTCCCAGCCGTTTGCAGAAGCCCTGAATCTGTCGCTGCAAGCCTTCGATCAGGCCCACGCGCAGGCGTTGCTGCAGCGCTTGCTGCCCCGGCAATCGACCCTGGAACGGGCGTTGGCGCTGACCTGGCTGCAGCGCAGCATCGAACAGGCTTCACCTGCCATTGCCTTGGCACCGGGTGAAGGCTGGAAGAAAAAATACGGTGATACCGGCGAGGTGTATTGGACCTGGCAAGGCGCTACGGCCGTGCCGACGGTATTGTCGTTAAGCGGCACCCAGGAGCGTCCATTGCGGGCTGCGTTGAGCTTCCGAAGCCAGCAACCCACCGTCGATCCGATGGCCGTGACCATCACCCGTCGCCTGTCTCGGCTGGTGCCGGGGGATGAAGCGTTCACCTTCAAACTGGAGGCGGTCGGCAACGCGCCGTTGTCCAGCGACAGCCTGTACCTGGACGAAGTGATCCTCACCAGCAAAGCCGCCAAACCGCTGCGCTACGGCATGCTCGAAGTGCCGTTGCCACCGGGCGCCGATGTTGAGCGCACTACCTGGGGCATCAAGTTGATGGGCAAGGCCGGCACCGAACCCACGGCACTGGAAAAGGCCCGTTTCGAGCCGGGGCAACTGGCCTATGCCGTGCCGGTGGATGCGCTGAGCGGTGAGCTGCGCCTGCGTCATCTGGTGCGTTTCTCGCAGAAAGGCCAATTCAACCTGCCGCCGACGCGCTTCACTCAGGTGTATGCGCCAGAGCATCAGGCTCAAGAGCAGAAACCGGCGCTCGGTCAGGTCACGGTCCACTGACATGCCACGGCTTCTGGTCTGCTGGCTGTTGTGTTTGATCCCTGCGCTGGCCACGGCGCAGGACGAACCGCTGCATCTGGCGTTCAAGGGTGATTTGCTGTCCTTGAGCCGGACTCAGTTGCTGGCGCGCGAGCCGTTGCCCGATACCTTGCAGACCCCGCTGGGCAGTGTGTGGAAGTTGTTTGTCTACAGCTGGCTGGTGGACACCGGCGCACGCGAACCGGCTTATGAATGTCGTGGTCAGTCGAAGGAGGAAGTCTATTGCTGCACGGCGGGCGGCAAGATCGAACGTGATCAGGCGTTGGTCAAGTCCTGCGGGTTGTATTTCGAGCCGACGCGTCTGGGCATTTCCAGCGCCGATTGGCGAGCCTATTGGCAAACGCGACAGGCGCCGTCGTGGTTGCTGAACCTGGCTTCACTGCAGCCTGACACTCGGGCTCCTGTGGCCGAGTTGTTGCGCTCCCTGGCGCTACTGCCGGCCCAGGATCAGGCGCGTCGGGTATTGCTCGATGTGGTGCTCAATGCCGCAGACGGCAATGTGGTCGGCGAACTCGGCAGCCGGTTGCGAGTGAAAACCTGGAGCTGGCGGGGGGATCGGGATCCGGCGTCGCGCCAGGGTGGATTCGCCGGTTGGACGGCGGACGGTGCGCCGATCTGGGCCGGTGGGCGTGGGACCAGCCAGCGGGTCTTGCGTGAGTATGGCCCTGCGTTGGCCACGGTGCTCCCGGCATCCTGGCCGGCCGAGACCGGAAAGTGCGTCGAGGTCAGCCTGTTCTCTCGTTATCCGTTGACGCGGGTTCTGTCGGGAGGCCGCGTTGCAGCGTCCGGACCTTTACAGGGCGACTACCGCGTCGAATTCGCCAGCGGCAATCAGCTCGATATCCACAGCGATGGCGAACTGTTTTTAATGAAAGACCAACTGGTGGCGCGCCTGGACCGCGAAGAATACGTCGCTCGCGTGCTGCAACGTGAAGCCACCGCCGAACCCGCCGAAGCGGCCAAAGCCCTGGCCGTGGCCATTCGCACTTACCTGCTGCAAAACGCCACGCGCAACGGCGACTGCCTGAGCATCGACGACAGCAGCCAGCGCCAACGGGTCGCACCACGTCCGGCCAGCGCCGAAGCGCGCAACATCGCCGCCTGGACCAGTGATCTGGTACTGGCCGGCAGCGCAGTGACCTACCATTCCGATCAACCCGGCCCGGACAAACTGTCCTGGCAGCAAGCCGTCGAACAAGCCAACGCCGGTCAACGCTACGACGCCATCCTGCTGCACGCTTACCCACGTGCCAGCCTCAGCCGTTGGGACAATCCCGTCGCTTCCTGCGAAGCGCTGCCCGCCGCGCAAGACTGGCTGCAAAAGCAGCGTCGCGGCTGGCGTCCACGCCTGGAAAGCGAAACCGGCTACAACGAAGTCAGCACCTTCGCCGTCTGCCGCCTGACCTTCGGCCGCCCCTATGTCGACCGCGAACGCCAGCGCATCTACGTGCGCGGCGTGCTTTCGCTGCAAGACCGTCTCGACCTGACTCACGAATACCTGCACCTGGCCTTTGAAGCACACCCTAACGGCCAGGATGAAAACTACATCGAAGGGCTCGCCCGTCATCTTTTGCTGGAATAGACCATGACACTCCGTTATCCACAGGTCTTGCTATTGCTTTGCGCGTTGGCCATGTTATCGCCGACCATGGCCGCCGACAGCGTCAAGCTCGACACCCCCGTAGGCGGTTGGCGCACTGGTGCGGTCGAAGGCGAGGGGGAAAACTTCCGCCAGACCGTCAATTACCCGGCCTCCTCGGTGAACACCCCGCCAGGCCAGGCCAACACCGCGCGCATCACTGGACAGATCAAAGCCACGCCCAAGTCGGCAGAACCCGGTCGGCTGATTGTGAACGGTGTCAGCATGCCGCTGAAAATCGATCCGGCGGGCCGCTTTGATCGCCCGTTTTCGTTTCCCAATGGCAGCAACAGCGTCGAAGTCCGCAGCCCTGACGGCCAGCAACGCCACCGCACGCAATTTCTCAACGCCAGCGGCGGCGCCACCCCGGCCAAATTGCGTGTTTTGCTGTCATGGGACAGCGACAACACCGACCTCGACCTGCACCTGATTACCCCTGATGGCGCGCACATCTGGTACGGCGACCGCGTCGCCGCCAACGGTGCGGCGCTCGATGTCGACGTGACCACCGGCTACGGCCCGGAAATCTTCGCCATGCCCGCACCGATCAAGGGGCAGTATCTGGTGTATGTGAACTACTTCGGCGGTGGCTATCGCAGTGACGAAGAGGGCCAGGAAGAAGCGGTTCAAGCACTGACCACCGCGCAGGTCACGGTGATTACCGAGGAAGGCACGCCGAGTGAAAAGATCGAGACGTTTCTGGTGCCGATGCGGGCGGTGGGGGAATTGACGTTGGTGAAGGCGTTTAGTTATCCGTGAGGGAAATTGGGCAGCAGGTTGCTGCCCAGTTCTGCCGTCGTCACTTAGGCCGCTAATTCCGGCCGGAAACTGCTGGAGGTCAAGCGCTTGAGCGCAATATCAAGTGCCTGATCATCGAACAGTTTACTCTTGCGGGCAGCAGCTCCGGTGCCACCGTCCCAATGCTTCAATGCTTCGCGCAACGCAGGAACGGTTGCAGATACCCCTTCCTGGCTCAACAGCCAATCTACCGTCGCCAATAACTCCATACCGAATGGCGATTCAAAACCGTCAATCAGTTGAGCCGTGCGCTCCAACGCTTGAGAGTATTCCTTGGCCTCAGTCTTGAGATAGGTCTGCAAAAAGGCTTTACGCTCCTGATCAAACCAGATCACATCGCTAATGCCTGCGTCACTTATACGCTTGTCACAGTGCAGATAGCTGCCATCGAGGTTATCAAGCAGGTGTTCTAGCCGGTTGGCGTACGGGCCGTATTTATGTGCGACAAACTTCAGATTCAGAGGGTTCTCGGCACCCGGTAACATCTCGATTGCGCGCTCGAGAAACCAGGCCAGCTTCTGGATCTCCAGCAGGCTGCATTCCATACCTAAAACCCAGTAGCGACGAACCAACTCGGCGATAAGAGCGCGGGCTGGCGTGAGCCTTTCTACACCCGTACGTTTGGCGACGTTTAGATACTGGTCGGATGGCTCAAACACCAAGACATCAGCATCCAGATCCCCCAAAACTTCGACAATCTGTTCGCGGACTTCAGGCCACTTCAAGCCGCCATTGCCAGCACCTAACGGTGGAACCGCGACGGATTTCACATCGTTTTCAAGCAGAAACCGCCGCAGATCATGCAAGCCTTCGGTTATCCATGCCATTTGCGATGGAGAGCGCCAATGGCGCTTTGTAGGAAAGTTTACAATCCATTGAGGGCCATCGAGTTCGTTGGTGGCTGTCACGTGCATTTTGCCGGTTTCTACTTCACCTGCTTTACACGCCGCTGCGTACAAGCGGTAATTCTGTGCAAAGCGTTCTTTGAACATCAATGCGATGCCCTTACCCATCACGCCTACGGTGTTCACCGTGTTGACGAGGGCTTCAGTTCTGGCTTCCAGAAGGTTGCCTTGGGTGAATTTGATCATTGGAAATACCATTTGGGGCGCGCATGTACAGGCAACGTCAGGCCCCTGACGGCGACGTCTTGTTCTATGCGTACTTTCATCGCATCGGTATGGCACATGATGCCCAGTAGTCCCGTAATCGGTAAGTGATGGTGGATCAGCGCTTCCGCCTGATAACGCTCCATCTTGCGAGGGTCGTCAGGATCGCGCTTGAAGTCGCGTCGTTGAAGAATAGACCAATCGATCTGGTCGAGATTCGTCAGATTGCTGTAATAGTCTGTCCAACTCGGATAGGCATGTGCGTTTGTAAAGACAAACGGTAGGCCGAGTTCCTCAACGCGATAGAGGCTCGAGACCAGAATCACGATCTCGTCATTGCTGCGTTGTTGCACACTCCATCCAGAGTGAATGTTCTGCATCATCACCGAGAAGGGCGTGAAATAGAAGGGCACATAATCAGCCAAAACGCCTTCGGGCGCGATAGGCACGTGACGGGATCGGCGCTTGTCGATCAGGTCTAGGTTGCCGATGTTCACGTACTGTGGTGCCTGTACCTCCGAGTTTGCGCAATGCAGACCGTTGTCCAGAATCCAGGGCAGGTTATCGCGATGGACGATACGCCAAATCAGAGCTTTCTCTGGATTCAGGCTGGTGTAGTTCATTTATAAGAACATTCCGGGATTCACGCTGATAGGAGTCGTAAGTTTGGCTTCGCGCATTTTAGCCTCACAAAGTGAATTGACTTCCTCATTTGGTACATAAATCCTGGGAAAGTTTTTGGGGTTTACCACTTCCGGAGACAGGCATTCCGCCATGCAAACGCTTTTGCATTCTGGGTTCTGATAGTCCCGGGTATTCATTAGCTCCCAATCGATTGTTTCAAAGCCAGCGTTGTAATCGAGCAGTTGGATCGCATCATCAGCGAGTGGGTGCCGCGGAATAATTTTCCAACCGTTTTGTTTGGCAAATGACCGAAAGACGGAGATCAGGACAAATTTCTCTTTTGGCCGGCTGAGTTGTACTCGTCCATCGAATGGATTCGCAGCGAACCAGTGGAAAGGAACGTAACGATCAAGATTGAGGGCTTTGCGCTTCTTGAGGATTTCGCTGTCTGCGACGTCGGTGAAATTTTCCAAGTCTGCCCGAGGCTTTAGGCCTTCCTTGAAGATCCCATCCAGATTCTCTACCGAAGTGAGGTGGTAGACGAAGTATTTATCCCTGATGTTGGCGTCCGACATAGTGGCCTCCTTGACCTGCACATCAACCTAAACTGAATTCAGTCCCGGCCGCGCCCCGCGCTGATGTAACCCTCGATCCGTGGGGGGGGGTAGAACAGTCGCTGAGATTCTATTGTGCTATCACTTTTAGTCACAAGCCCAGTCTGGAAATTGATTAATCGGGCCAAATAGCAATACGCCTGAACTCACTCCACATCAAAGTAGTCGCGATCCAGCGTCGGCAGCCGCAACAAGCGCGATGTCACACCCACCTCATGATCCATCATCAGATACACCAGTCTCGTGCCGTCTACCAGCACAATCCCGTCAACCGATTTGGCAAAGTCGACAGCGTGCGTCGTAAAGCCAGACGTTGTGATGAACACACCACGCTTGGCTTTTTGTCCGGCGAGTGCTCCGTAGAATGCCTGTAATTCAGGCCGGCCGACCGTGTTCTGCCAACGTTTGGCCTGAACATAAACCTTCTCCAGGCCCAATTTGTCGAGCGAGATAATGCCGTCGATGCCCGCATCACCAGAGCCACCGACGCGTTGCAGATCATTACGACTGGAGCCGTAACCCAAACGATGGAGCACATCCAGGACGATGACTTCAAAACGGTTTGGGCTGACTTGCAGCAAGTTATCCAAAAGGTCCGCCGCCGTGGCATCGCGCAATTCATTTAACGCTCGCTCCAGTCGGTCATCGGGGCTTTCGGTGGCGGAAGCCAGATCTGGCTCAACATTGGGTTGATCATCCAGCGGCTCGGCATCAGGCGCGACTTTGAGTTTTACATTCATGTAGCCAATCGCTAAATGCTCAACCTCCTTGGCTGACAGCGGAAATGCATGCTCCTTGGCGTACCGCGTGCCCTCGTCAGTCAACTTCCAATAGCCGCGTTTGGCACTGCTCGAAAGACCGGCACGCTTGAGTCGATCGTGCGCCCAGCCTGATCGATTCTTGTAGGTGAGCTGACCGCTGGCGATCAGTTCTTCGCACTGTGCTTCGGTCAGTTGCAGCATTTTTTGCTGCCGCTTCATGGGCGTCCCGAGCGACTGCACCCTTGGGTTTTGTGGCAAGAAAACGCAGGATCGGCTCGATGAACTGATCGTAGGTTGGAACGGACATGGGCGCATCCCTGTGCTGATGGAGTTTTTTTGCTGACCGGCGGGCGAGTATAAATTAACGCTCGCTGGGGATGCCTTCGAGAGTATGTGTTGGTGCCGTGAAAGTATAAGCCGCTATGTGATGGCTCACTCACTATGATGAAGGGCTAACCAACAAGGGTTTGTTCTACAGAGCATCACTGCGCAATAAATTCCGCCTTCTCGCAAAACTAAGCTTTGCCCGGACGTTATCATCCCAATTTTTAGGACCGGCTGGTCGGGCGCGCGAGCTATGGAGCAACACACGGCAATCACCGGTGAACCTAATAGTAAAATCGACGTTATCTGGGATGCTTTAGGGTCGGGCGGTATCCATAACCCGGGGGAGGTATTGGAGCAGTTGACCTGTTTGCTGTTCAGGCGCGGCAGACGGAGCTTATCGGGTCCCGAGCATTTGAGCATGTGTTAAAGATGGATCGTATCAAGCCCGCATTCTACGTGGGTTTCAGGCATTAAAAAGCCGGCTTGTGGCCGGCTTCTCGGGGACTGGCTTGGTTCATTTTTGGTAAACCGCGCCAGCCTTCAAAACGTACACCCGGATCTTGCGTCCGGCTGTGGGACTCGGCGAGAAAGTCATCTGCCTTGTCGGTGCGATCGTTTCCGCAGGGCGGGTCGATGCGCAAATGTGGGGCGCAGCATACTGATTTTTTGAGGAAATTCCCAGTCCGGTGTGCGAGATAGAGCTATTGGGTGGTTCTTGTGTTGCGTCTGCCGACGCCTTCGCGGGCAAGCCACGCTCACAGTTCTCGCGTCACCCTGTGTGCGTGGCTTGCCCGCGATGAAAACGCCGCGGCGCTACAGAAATGGCACCTTCGGCCTGCGTTTGTTCAGCGTCGACCACCAGAACACCCAGCCGAGTACCTGAATGTTCTGTTCTTCGATCTGCGCGGCTCTGAAAATTTCGTCCGGGTATTCGACCCTGTTGTGGCTGCGCATGCGTATTGCATTACCGGGGATGCGGTGCAGGTATTTGATTCGCAGCATGCCGTCATGTTCGATCGCGTAGATCTCGCCATCGACAATGTCCTTGAGCCCGCAATCAATGCCGAGCAGGGAGCCGTCCTCAATTCTTTCGCCCATGCTGTTGCCGATCATGCGGGCGCAGATGGCATCCGTATGTTTTATTTCCAGGGAATCAAGATAGTTGCGAGGCAACCGGAAGGATTGCTCAGGGTCTTTGACGACGTGGGTTTTGTGGGAGCCTGGAGTAATGGCCGCTTCTTTGTAGAAAGGCAGTTCGATGTCGGTAGGTTCGATAACCGTATAGACACCACGGATGGATTGAGCGTCGAACGTGTTGCCGGACTCGTCGAGCAGGCGCAGGTGCCTGGCATCTTTCGGGCCTTCGCCCGTTTTCAGCCATTCACTGTTTACCGATAGCTTTCTGGCAACCTCTTCCATGCAGTGGGCGGGCACGCCACGGGTGTACCAGTTGTGGACTTTTTGCGGGACTGCGTCCAGGAACTCGGCAAATCCCGTCGTGGTGATCTTGGCTTCTTCGAGGAGCGCTTTAAAGCGAGGGCCGCTAGTGTTCTTTTTCATAAACACGAGTCTAAAGACGCGGAATAAGGCTTTGAATAAACGAACCGTTCAAATTTCGAGGAAAATTAACGCTGGATGTAAGACGTTTTTAGGGAAAATTAAACAAGAAAAAACCAAAGCAGAATTAATTAAACAATTCGTTTAAACATCGGTTTCGAGCGCCCACAAAAAACCCCGGATCAACCGGGGCTTTTCTTGAAGCTTGTCGGTGGAAGCGTGCAGCCGCTTCTTAGCCTTTGTAGGCGGCAACCGACTTGGTGATCGCGGCGCGGGCAGCGTCTGCGCCGTCCCAGCCTTCGATTTTCACCCATTTGCCTTTTTCGAGATCTTTGTAGTTCGCGAAGAAGTGCTCGATCTGCTGAATCAGCAGGGGTGGCAGGTCGGTGTATTCCTTCACGTCGACGTACAGCTGGGACAGCTTGTCGTGTGGAACGGCGATGACTTTGGCATCGCCGCCGCCGTCGTCGGTCATGTTCAGAATGCCAACCGGACGAGCGCGGATCACGGAGCCTGGAGCAACCGGGTAAGGGGTTACGACCAGCACGTCGAGGGGATCACCGTCGTCGGCCAGGGTGTTCGGGATGTAACCGTAGTTGGCCGGGTAGAACATTGGGGTGGCCATGAAACGGTCAACGAACAGGCAATCGCTGTCTTTGTCGATTTCGTACTTGATCGGCGCGTGGTTGGCCGGGATCTCGATCGCGACGTAGATGTCGTTCGGCAGGTCTTTGCCAGCCGGAATCTTGCTGTAGCTCATTGGGCGTTGCCCCCGTTAGTTGACCAGAAACACTTGGCCGGATTGACCAAAAAGTGGCGGCGATTATAGGCATATTCCTGTGTCGACGCCACGTACCAGAGGTCGTAGACCTTAGTCATGTGCCTGATAGACCGGGTCCTCGGCGAGAAGTTGCTTGAGCCTCCTCAATGGGTCCTGGCGATAGAACAGTTGCAGCTGCTCGTAGACCCGTGGATAGGCCTCGTGCAGCAAATCCGGGGCGCTGAAGAAGTACTCGCTGGTCACCGCGAAAAATTCGGCCGGGTTCTCGGCGGCGTAGGGGTCTATCGCGGTCTCGGCGTCCGGGTTGCGATCCAGTTGCCGGTCAAGATCGTCGTAGGCTTCTTGCATGACCTTGGCCCAGTCGCTGACCCGCATGTCCGCGTGCAGCGGCGGCAGGCCGTTGGCGTCACCGTTGAGCATGTCGAGTTTGTGTGCCAGCTCGTGGATCACCAGGTTGTAGCCTTCCCAGCCACCGCTGGCCATGACGCCGGGCCAGGCGAGGATGATCGGGCCCTGCTGCCAGGCCTCGCCGCTGTGCTCGCCATCCCATTCATGCTCGACACCGCTGGCGTCGCGATGGCGCTGCGGACTGAGAAAATCGTCCGGGTAGAGGATGATTTCATGAAACCCCTGATACCAGTTCAGGTCGCCCAGGTGCAGCAGTGGCAGTTGTGCCTGGGCGGCGAGCAGCAGGCGTTGCTCCTGATGGAGTTCAACGCCGGGCAGGGCGGTCAGGTGTTTGTCTTGCAGGAACAGCACGCAGGCTTCACGCAGCCACTGGTCTTCGGCGGCGCTGATGCCATCCAGAAAACTCAGTTGATGGCGCACCCGTTGCCACATGTCGTCGGCAATCGGGTGCTTGGCCAGGATGCGCTGGCGTCGCCAGGCGCTCAGGGACCACATCGTGAATCAGCGTGTTTCGGCTTTGGAGTTCGAGTTGCCGAAGCGGCTGCGGATCACGCCGATGATCATCGGCAGCAGTGACAGCAGAATGATGCCGACCACCAACAGTGACAGGTTTTTCTTGATGAACGGTACGTTGCCGAAGAAGTAACCGAGGGTCACCAGGCCGCCAACCCACAAAACAGTGCCGAAGACGCTGAAGGCGAAGAAGCGTGGGTAAGGCATCTTGCCGACGCCGGCGACGAACGGCGCAAAGGTGCGGATGATGGGCAGGAAGCGCGCCAGGGTCACGGTTTTGCCACCATGCTTGTCATAGAAGTCATGGGTTTGTTGCAGATAATCGCGGCGGAAGATTTTCGAGTTCGGGTTGCTGAACAGACGTTCGCCGGCCGTTCGCCCGATGATGTAGTTGGTACTGTCGCCCAGTATCGCCGCCAGCATCAGCAGCCCGCCCAGCAATACCGGATCCATACCGCCCCCGGCGGCCACGGCGCCGGCGATAAACAGCAGCGAATCGCCCGGCAGGAACGGCATCACCACCAGACCGGTTTCACAGAAAATCACCATAAACAGAATGGCGTAAATCCAGGCCCCGTAGTTGGTTACGAGCATGTCGAGGTAGACGTCGAGATGCAGAACGATATCGATCGGGTTGAAATCCATGGTGAGCACCTGTGATGACGGCCCGACTCGGCAGGCCTGTGCAAATGACTTCGTGTAAGACTACGAACAGGGGTAGTTTTTCTTACAAGTAGGAGAGGTCGGGATTATACGGACTGAAAAGTGAAAAGAGCGTCGAGATTGTAGCGGGGCATTTCACTCGGACCGACGGTGAGGGCGCTATGAGTTGCAAGCGTAGGCTTGCTCGCGATGGCGGTGCCAAATGGCACTCCGCCATCATGAGCATGCTGCGTCAGCAGATTTGGTGCGGATCAAAGCTCTTCGCTGATCGGCAACACGTAGTTCTTGAACTCGGTGTCTTCCTTGAATCCGATGGACTCGTAGGTTTTCTGCGCAACTTTGTTGTTGCTGCTGGTGGAAACGCGCATGCGCACGGCATTGGTTTCCTTGGCCATTTTCTTCGCGGTGCGGATCAGGTTGTCGGCCACCAGTTGGCGGCGGGCATCTTCGGCGACGTAGATGTCGTTGAGGATCCACACGCGTTTGAGCGATAGCGAGGAAAAGCTTGGGTATAACTGACAGAAGCCCATCAGCTTGTTGTCGTCATCGGAAAGTGCCAGGTAAATCACCGATTCCTTGCGACGCAGGCGTTTTTCGAGGAACGCCCGGGACGAGTCCGGATACGGCAGGGAACCATAAAACTCGCGATATTTGACGAACAACGGGGTCAGCAGGTCCAGGTGTTCGAGGGTCGCTTGAATAATCCGCATGGTAGGTCTCGTCTTCAAGTGGCTGTCTTCACGTGCACTGACGGCAAAAGGTACTCACTGGCAGCCGTTCGTCGATCCTGCCTGAAATCCGCTCGAAAGTGCAATGCAGAAGCGGTTCAGGTAACCGGCGGGCTCAGCAGGAAATTACCCTTTGTGTCCGCGCCGACATCCGCTTCCAGTGTCTGAACCTGGGCTTCGTCCTTCAGGTTGACGCCCGAAAGTTGTCGCCGGCAGGCCTCGCGCATCAAATACAGCAAACGGTGTGCCGCCATGCCGTAACTCAGCCCTTCGAGACGCACATTGGAAATGCAGTTGCGGTAGGCGTCCGTCAGGCCGACCTTGGGATTGTAGGTGAAATATAAACCCAGGCTGTCTGGCGAGCTGAGGCCGGGGCGTTCGCCGATCAGGATCACTGTCATTTTGGCGCCGAGCAGTTCACCGACCTCGTCGGCCACTGCAACACGACCTTGCTCCACCAGAATCACCGGGGCCAGGGACCAGTTTTCAGCGCCCATCTGTTCTTCCAGGCGCGCCAGAAAAGGCAGTGTGTGCCTATGAACGGCCAATGCCGACAAACCATCGGCGACTACGATCGCCAGATCGATGCCGCCGGGATGGGCCGCTGCGTAATCGCGCAGGATTTGTGCGGACTCATCACTCAGCTTTCGCCCCAAATCAGGGCGCTGCAGGTAGCTGTTGCGATCGATCGCCGCACTGTGCAGCAAGAGGCTTTCGCGCCCGCGTTCAGCCAATTGCGAGCTCAGGGCCTTTTGATCAAACGGCAAATGCACCGCGTCCCGCGCCTGGGCATGGGCGTACTGGAAATCCAGCTGTGCACGGGTGGGCATGCTGGTGCCGGTGCGGCCCAAGGCAATTCGCGCCGGTGTCAGGCGTCGCAGTTCCAGCCAGGGGTTGTGCGGATCGAAGGGTGGTTTATCCATGGAGACACTCATCCCAATTGCGCCAAGGCCTGGCGGAAGGCCGGTGGCAGGCTGTTGCCGAAGAGAATTTTCCCGTCCGCTTGAGTGAAAATGCCCATTTTCGCCAGCCACTGTTCGAATTCCGGCGCGGGCTTCAGGCCCAGGGTTTGTCGGGCATACAGCGCGTCGTGGAAGGAAGTGGTCTGGTAGTTGAGCATGATGTCGTCGGAGCCGGGAATACCCATGATGAAGTTGATGCCGGCCACGCCCAGCAGGGTCAACAGGGTGTCCATGTCGTCCTGGTCGGCTTCGGCGTGGTTGGTGTAGCAGATGTCGCAGCCCATCGGGACGCCCAGTAGCTTGCCGCAGAAGTGGTCTTCGAGGCCGGCGCGGATGATCTGTTTACCGTTGTAGAGGTATTCCGGGCCGATGAATCCTACGACGGTGTTGACCAGAAACGGGTTGAAATGTCGTGCCACGGCGTAGGCCCGGGTTTCGCACGTCTGTTGATCGACGCCGTGGTGGGCGTTGGCCGACAGGGCGCTGCCCTGGCCTGTTTCGAAATACATCAGGTTTTGTCCGAGTGTGCCGCGATTGAGGCTCAATCCGGCGTCGTAACCTTCCTTCAATACATTCAGATTGATGCCGAAACTGGCGTTGGCCGCCTCGGTGCCTGCGATCGACTGGAACACCAGGTCCAGTGGGACTCCGCGATTGACGGCTTCGATCGACGTAGTGACATGCGTCAGAACGCAGGCCTGCGTCGGGATTTCGTAGCGTTGAATGATGGCGTCGAGCATTTCCAGCATGGCGCAGATCGACGCGATGCTGTCGGTGGCCGGGTTGATCCCGATCATTGCATCGCCGTTACCGTGCAGCAAACCGTCAAGGATGCTGGCGGCGATACCGGCCGGTTCGTCCGTGGGGTGATTCGGTTGCAGGCGCGTGGACAGCCGGCCGCGCAGGCCCAGGGTGCCGCGGAACTGCGTGACGACGCGGATTTTCTGTGCGACCAGCACCAGATCCTGCACGCGCATGATCTTCGACACGGCGGCGACCATTTCCGGGGTCAGGCCGGGGGCAAGGGCGCGCAGGACGTGTTCGTCGGCGGCATCACTGAGCAGCCAGTCACGAAAACCGCCCACGGTGAGGTGGCTGACCACGCTGAAGGCGTGCTTGTCGTGGGTGTCGATGATCAGTCGGGTGACTTCATCGTCTTCGTAGGGAATCAGTACTTCCTGTAGGAAATGGCTCAGCGGAATGTCGGCCAAAGCCATTTGCGCGGCCACACGTTCGCCGTCATTGAGCGCGGCGACGCCGGCCAGAAAGTCCCCGGAGCGCGCCGGACTGGCTTTGGCCATCACTTCCTTGAGGTTTTCGAAGCGATAGGTCTGAGCGCCGACGGAATGGGCAAATGCGGCCATGGGGCGGTGTCCTCTGGTTCTGTACAAATCTTGATAACACAAACAGTCCCTGTGGGAGAGCTTGCTCCCACAAGGGATTTGCATGCACTTCAATCATGCAGGCGCCAGGCCAGGAGCCCGGCGCCGGTGCAACTCAGACGCCAGGCCAGGAGCCCGGCGCCGGTGCAACTCAGACGCCTTCGAGCATGGCGTCTGCCGGTGCTTCGGAGCGTTGTTTGGCGGTCAATTGGAAATACAGGTAACCGGCGGCCATGAATCCGACGAAAATCAGCCCGATCAAGGTGTTGAACCAGGCCATCGCGACCAGGCACACCACGGCGAGAAACAGCGCGATGCCCGGCACGATCGGGTAACCCGGAGCACGGAAGGTGCGTTCCAGGTTCGGCTCGGTTTTACGCAGTTTGAACAGACTCAGCATACTGATGATGTACATCACGATGGCACCGAATACCGACATGGTGATCATCGCCGCCGTCAGGGTCATGCCTTGCAGGTTGACCAGGCCGTCGCTGTAAATCGCCGCGATGCCGATCACGCCGCCAGCAAGAATTGCCCGGTGCGGCGTCTGGAAGCGCGACAGCTTGGCCAGGCTGCGGGGCAGGTAGCCGGCGCGGGCCAGGGCAAAGAACTGACGCGAGTAGCCCAGGATGATCCCGTGGAAGCTCGCCACCAGACCGAACAGGCCGATCCACACCAGCATGTGCATCCAGCTCGAATTGTTGCCCACCACGGCCTTCATGGCTTGGGGCAGCGGATCGTTGATGTTCGACAATTGACGCCAGTCGCCAACGCCGCCGGCCATGACCATTACGCCGATCGCCAGGAACACCAGGGTCAGAATCCCGCTGACGTAAGCCTTGGGAATCGTGCGTTTGGGGTCCTTGGCTTCTTCGGCCGCCATGGCCGCGCCTTCGATGGCCAGAAAGAACCAGATCGCAAAGGGAATGGCGGCGAAAATGCCGGGAACGGCCGCCATCGTGAACTCGCTGGAGCCGGACCAGCCATTGAGTACAAAGTTACTGAAGCTGAAGCCTGGTGCAACGACGCCCATGAACACCAACAGTTCGGCGACCGCCAGTACGGTGACCACCAGTTCGAAGGTGGCCGCGATGCTGACACCGAGGATATTCAGGGTCATGAACACGAAATAGGCGCCTACTGCCGCGATCTTCGGGTCCAGTTCCGGGTATTGCACGTTGAGGTAGGCGCCGATGGCCATGGCGATCGCCGGTGGCGCAAAGACGAACTCGATCAGGGTGGCAATGCCGGCGATCAGGCCGCCTTTCTCGCCAAAGGCCCGCCGGCTGTAGGCAAACGGCCCGCCCGCATGGGGGATGGCGGTGGTCAATTCGGTGAAGCTGAAGATGAAGCAGGTGTACATTGTCGCCACCATCAGGGCGGTGACGAGGAAACCCAGGGTGCCTGCTGTGCCCCAGCCGTAACTCCAGCCGAAGTATTCGCCGGAAATCACCAGGCCGACGGCGATGCCCCATAAATGCAGGGTGCCGAGTGTGGGTTTGAGCTGTGTGGTAGAAGTCATAAGTCCTCGCTGTCTTTTTATTGTTTGATCTATTGGACTTTCGTAAGCGGCGCTTGCGTGTAATGCGGGCACGCAAGGGCCGTGCCAGAGCGGCCAGGCGTTGGGTTGCGTGTCATTGGAGGCGCCATCGCGAGCAGGCTCGCTCCCACAGGGTTCCGTGTCAGGTCCCGATAGGTGGATTCACCACAAAAAACTGTGGAAGCGGGCTTGCCCGCGATGACGGTTGGGAGGGCGACACAGAAACCCTGTGCCGCCCCCGGTTTTTAGAAGAAGCCCAATGGATTGATGTCGTAGCTCACCAGCAGGTTTTTGGTCTGCTGATAGTGATCAAGCATCATCTTGTGGGTTTCACGGCCGACGCCGGACTTCTTGTAACCGCCGAACGCAGCGTGCGCCGGGTACAGGTGGTAGCAGTTGGTCCATACACGACCGGCCTTGATGGCGCGGCCCATGCGGTAGGCGCGGTTGATGTCGCGGGTCCAGAGGCCGGCGCCCAGGCCGAACTCGGTGTCGTTGGCGATGGCCAGGGCTTCGGCTTCGTCCTTGAAGGTAGTGATGCTGACTACCGGGCCAAAGATTTCTTCCTGGAACACGCGCATTTTGTTGGTGCCCTTGAGCAGGGTCGGCTGGATGTAATACCCGGTCGCCAGATTGCCCTCAAGTTTTTCCACCTTGCCGCCGGTCAGCAGTTCAGCGCCTTCGCCCTTGGCGATTTCCAGGTACGAAAGGATTTTGTCGAATTGCTGCTCGGACGCCTGGGCGCCGACCATAGTGTCGGTGTCCAGCGGGTCGCCACGTTTGATCTGCAGGACCTTCTTCATCACCACTTGCATGAATTCGTCGTAGATCGACTCTTGTACCAGCGCGCGGGAAGGGCAGGTGCAGACTTCGCCCTGGTTGAAGAACGCCAGTACCAGGCCTTCGGCGGCTTTTTCGATGAAGGTCGGTTCGGCCTTCATGATGTCTTCGAAGAAGATGTTCGGCGACTTGCCGCCAAGCTCCACGGTGCTTGGAATGATGTTTTCGGCGGCGCATTTCATGATGTGCGAGCCGACCGGGGTCGAGCCGGTGAAGGCGATTTTGGCGATGCGTTTGCTGGTGGCCAGGGCTTCACCGGCTTCTTTACCAAAACCTTGCACCACGTTGAGCACGCCGGGCGGCAGCAGGTCGCCGATCAGTTCGACCAGCACGGTGATGCCCAGCGGGGTTTGTTCGGCAGGTTTAAGCACCACGCAGTTGCCGGCGGCCAGGGCCGGGGCAAGTTTCCAGGCGGCCATCAGGATCGGGAAGTTCCACGGAATGATCTGCCCGACCACGCCCAGCGGTTCATGGATGTGATAGGCCACGGTGTTGCCGTCGATTTCGGCAGCGCTGCCTTCCTGGGCGCGGATGCAGCCGGCGAAGTAGCGGAAGTGGTCGGCGGCCAGTGGAATGTCGGCGTTGAGGGTTTCGCGCACGGCTTTGCCGTTGTCCCAGGACTCGGTGATCGCCAGGGTTTCCAGGTTTTGTTCGATCCGGTCAGCGATTTTCAACAGGATCAGCGAGCGCGCCTGGGCGGACGTGGCGCCCCAGGCATCGGCGGCTGCGTGGGCGGCGTCCAGTGCCTTGTCGATGTCTTCGGCGGTGGAACGCGGGAATTCGGCAATCGGTTGGCCATTGACTGGCGAAGTATTGGTGAAGTACTGACCTTTGACAGGCGCGACGAACTCGCCGCCGATGTAGTTACCGTATTTGCTCTTGAACGAAACGATAGCGCCTTCAGTACCGGGGTGAGCGTAACGCATGATAGTTCTCCTTGGCTTTTGTATTTATAAGAGAGACGCGCATGTGCGCTTGCTATAAGCGTAGAGCAAGGGTCGGGCCAGTGCCTTGCAGGTCAGGTAAATCAAGGCCTTGGGCGATTTTTGTCGGACGGGCGGGCGGTGTCTGTGACGCTTTCGGTACAGTGCCTGTGACACTTTGTACCGGTTGTGGCACAGCCTGTGACTGGCGGGTCTTGCCGGCATTGCAATGCAGACTAGGCTGGAGGATGCTCGGCATCACCTCAACACGGGTCGCCGAGCCCCGGGGAGAAAAATAAGAAATGCACGACAACCATTTGAGTCGCCATGCCCAGCAAGTGCTGACTGTGACCCAGGGCAAAGCCCACCTGCACGGTCCAGGCAGCGACCCGTCCATCGCCCGCTCCTGGCTGCGCTGCCTTGAGGACTATCACCTCGATCCGGCCCTGAACATGGCGCCGACCGTGCTGGAACATGGACGCGTCCTCGAAAGCCGTGAACGCCTGCAGCAAGTGCTGCACATCGCCGGCAATGAAATGACCAGCCTGCATCAACAGCTTTCCGGTGCCGGCCACGCGGTGCTGCTGACCGATGCGCGCGGTGTGATCCTGAACTGTGTGACGGCGCCCGCCGAGCGGAAGATTTTCGAGCGCGCCGGGCTCTGGCTCGGCGCCGACTGGAGCGAGGCCTGCGAAGGCACCAATGGCATCGGTACCTGCCTGGTGGAGCGCCAGTCCCTGACCATCCACCAGGACGAGCACTTCCGCGGCCGCCATACCGGCCTGACCTGCTCGGCGAGCCCGGTGTTCGACCCTCACGGTGAGCTGCTGGCGGTGCTCGACGTCTCGTCGGCGCGGCATGAGGTGTCGCGTCAGAGTCAGTTCCACACCATGGCCCTGGTCAATCTTTCGGCGAAGATGATCGAGAGCTGCTATTTCCTGCGTTACTTCGATAATCAATGGCTGCTGCGTTTTCATTTGCAGGCCGAGTCCGTCGGGCTGTTCAGTGAAGGGTTGCTGGCGTTCGACGGAGAAGGGCGGATCTGTGCGGTGAATCAGAGCGCGCTCAATCTGCTGGGACTTGTTCGCGGTGGTTTGCTGGGTAAGCCGGTGGAAGCCTTTTTCGACTGCTCGCTGGATGAGTTGCTTGGCCGCGCCAGCGCCAATGCCAGCGCCAGTTGGCCGCTGCGCACCCGCGACGGGCGCAAGCTGTTCGCCGTACTGCGTGGGCAGCCGCGCCGCGTGCCGATGCCACTGGTGCCCAGTCCGGTGGTGGAGGAGCGTGCGCCGTTATCGGGCATCTGCCTGGGCGATGCCGGTTTGCAGGCGGACTTCCGCAAGGCCCTGCGGGTGTACGAACGGGACGTGCCATTGCTGATCAACGGTGAAACCGGCTCGGGCAAAGAAGCTTTCGCCAAAGCCGTCCATCGCGCCAGTCAACGGGCGGAAAAGGCGTTTGTCGCCCTCAACTGCGCCGCCATCCCGGAAAGCCTGATCGAGAGTGAGCTGTTCGGCTACCGCGGCGGCAGCTTCACCGGGGCGCGCAAGGAAGGCATGCGCGGCAAGTTGCAACAGGCCGATGGCGGCACGTTGTTCCTCGACGAGATCGGCGATATGCCCCTGGCGATGCAGACGCGCCTGTTGAGGGTGCTGGAGGATCGTCAGGTGGTGCCGATCGGCGGCGAGCCGGAGGCGGTCAACGTGCGGATCATCAGCGCCACGCACCGCAATCTGCTGGAGCGGGTGCAGGAAGGCAGTTTCCGTGAGGACCTGTACTACCGGCTCAACGGGCTGGAGGTCGCGCTGCCGGCATTGCGCGATCGCAGCGACAAATCGCAGCTGCTGGATTTTTTGCTGGCTGAAGAGGCGGGCGCAGAATCGGTCATGATCGACGCGCCAGCCCGCCAGGCTTTGCTGGGTTTCGCCTGGCCGGGCAACGTGCGGCAATTGCGCAATGTTCTGCGGACCTTGGCAGCGTTGTGTGAGGGCGGACGCATTGTTCTGGAAGATTTGCCGGCAATGATCCGCCAGGCCCGACCGGCGGTACTGCCGACCGTTGAAGAGCCTGCCGAACATCCGCTGGAGGATGCCGAGCGCCTGGCGCTGTTGAATGCACTGGAGCAAACGCGCTGGCACATGACCCATACGGCCGAACAGTTGGGGGTCAGCCGCAATACGCTTTACAGAAAACTGCGCAAGCACGGTATCGCCCGCTAGAGGGCAGCACAATCTGTGGGAGCACGCCATCGCTGGCAAGCGGTGCTCCTGCAGGTTCGGCCGTAAGCGGTGGCTGAAACACAAGGTGCGAATTTCCCCTCCCTAAGCTAACCTGCGGCCATGTTTTACGAGGTCGACTATGCACATTCATATTCTTGGTATCTGCGGCACTTTCATGGGTTCGATGGCGGTTCTGGCCAAAGAGCTGGGCCATCACGTGACGGGCTCCGATGCCAACGTCTATCCGCCGATGAGCACTCAGCTCGAGGCTCAGGGCATCGAGTTGACCCAAGGCTATGATCCGGCGCAACTGGACCCGGCCCCCGACCTGGTGGTGATCGGCAACGCCATGTCGCGTGGCAACCCCGCTGTGGAATATGTGCTGAACAAAGGCCTGCCCTACGTCTCCGGTCCGCAATGGCTGGCGGATCACGTGCTGCAAGGCCGCTGGGTGCTGGCCGTTGCCGGTACCCACGGTAAAACCACCACCAGCAGCATGCTCGCCTGGGTGCTGGAGCATGCGGGCATGAGCCCGGGCTTCCTGATCGGCGGCGTGCCGCAGAATTTCTCGGTGTCGGCACGCCTGGGCGATACGCCGTTCTTTGTCATCGAAGCCGACGAGTACGACAGTGCGTTCTTCGACAAACGCTCCAAATTCGTGCACTACCGTCCGCGCACGGCGATTCTGAACAATCTGGAATTCGATCACGCGGACATCTTCCCCGATCTGCCGGCGATCGAGCGGCAATTCCATCACTTGGTGCGGACCATCCCGAGTGAAGGCCTGATTATTCATCCGACCACCGAGCCCGCCTTGCAGCGCGTTATCGAGATGGGCTGCTGGACCCCGGTGCAAACCACGGGTGCCAGCGGCCAGTGGCAGGTCAAGTTGCTCAGTGAAGATGGCTCGAAGTTCGAAGTCATGTTCGAAGGCGATTCCCAGGGTGTGGTCGAGTGGGACATGACCGGCCAGCACAACGTCGCCAACGCACTGGCCACGCTGGCGGCGGCTCGTCACGTCGGAGTGGTGCCATCCATGGGCATTGCCGCATTGAGCGCCTTCAAGAGCGTGAAGCGCCGCATGGAAAAAGTCGCGGAAGTGCGCGGCATCACTATCTATGACGACTTCGCTCACCATCCGACCGCCATTGCCACCACCCTGGACGGCTTGCGCAAGCGTATTGGCGATGCTCCATTGATCGCCATCATCGAGCCGCGCTCCAACTCCATGAAGCTCGGTGCGCACCGTGACGGTTTGCCGGAAAGCGTGGTCGATGCCGACCAGGTGATCTGGTACGCCCCGGCCAACCTGGGTTGGGACCTGGCGGGCACCGCCGCGTTGTGCACGGTGCCGTCGATCGTCAGCGATTCGCTGGAAGGCATCATCGAGCGCGTCAAGAGCCAGGCCCAGCCCGGCACTCACGTAGTGATCATGAGCAATGGCGGCTTCGGCGGCCTGCACGGCAAACTCGCCGAGGCGCTCAAATGAACAACGGCCCCGACCGTATCACGCTGGCGATGACGGGCGCTTCCGGCGCCCAGTACGGCTTGCGCCTGCTCGACTGCCTGGTGCGCGAAGAGCGGGAAGTGCACTTTCTGATTTCCAAGGCCGCGCAGCTGGTGATGGCCACCGAAACCGACGTCACGCTGCCGGCCAAGCCGCAGATGATGCAGGCCTTCCTCACCGAATACACAGGTGCCGCCGCGGGGCAGATTCGGGTGTATGGCAAGGAAGACTGGATGTCGCCGGTGGCCTCGGGCTCCGGCGCGCCTGCCGCGATGGTGGTGGTGCCATGTTCCACAGGGACGTTGTCGGCCATCGCGACCGGCGCCTGCAACAACCTGATCGAGCGTGCCGCCGATGTGACGCTCAAGGAGCGCCGTCAACTGATTCTGGTGCCCCGTGAGGCGCCGTATTCGAGCATTCACCTGGAACACATGCTCAAGTTGTCGAACATGGGCGTGACGATTCTCCCTGCATCGCCGGGCTTCTATCATCAGCCGCAAACCATCGACGACCTGATCGACTTCGTCGTCGCGCGGATTCTCAACTTGCTCAACATTCCGCAAGACATGCTGCCACGTTGGGGCGAACACCATCTGACCAGCGATGAATAAGCTACTGACGATTGTGCTGGCCTTGCAGTTGGCCGGGTGCGCCACCGCGCGCACGCTGGATGCCGCGAAACCGGGTGCGCCCGTGGTGTATTCAGGGACCCGGCTGGATTTGTATGCGATGAACGGTGGTTGCTGCGCGATGGACCGCTTCGGTGCCGAAGCGCCGAGCTATCCTGGCGTCGACCTGCCGGCCAGTGCACTGCTCGACACCTTGCTGTTGCCCTTGTCGTTGCTGACGGTGATCGGGGTCAGTTTTCAGGCAACCGGTGGGCTGTAGGAGAACCGGCTTCTATGGCGAGGGGTCAAGCGCCCTCGCCACAAGCTGGTCGGTTTATTTGCCTAACTTGCGCAGTTCATCGGACTCGACAATCCGCACCCCATCCTGTTCTTCCAGTGCGAGCCGCCACATGGCGCGGGCCAGTTGGCAGGCTTCGATGCCGTGGTATTTGCCGGGAATCAATCGAGACAAGGGGCCGGCGACTCTCTCTGCCAGGCGCGGTTCGGTGCGCTCGCCCAGCAGCAGCGATGGACGGCAGATGGTCAGTTGCGGCCAGTCCTGCGCGCGCAAAGCCTGCTCCATCTCGCCTTTGACCCGATTGTAGAAAATCGGAGACTTCGGATCGGCGCCCAAGGCACTGATCACGATCAGATGACGGGCGCCCATCTCCCGCGCACGTTTGGCGAAGGCCACCACCATGTCCAGATCGACGGCACGAAACGCCTGTTCCGAGCCCGCCTGCTTGATGGTGGTGCCCAGGCAGCAATAGGCGATGTCGACGCGACCGTTCAATTGCGGCAGAAATGACGACGGGTCGCCGACCGGGTTTTCAAGGTGTGGGTGCTTGGCCAATGGCCGGCGCGAGGGAGCCAGAACCCGCGTAATCGTAGGCTCGTTGAGCAGGCGATCGAGTAAGTGTTCACCGGTCAGGCCGGTGGCTCCGGCAAGCAGCACGTGCTGAGGCGTCAAGTACATAGTGTCTCTCCCTTGATACTCATCAGCTTAGTTGCTCTTTGCATCCTTGCTTTCAATGGCGGCACTTTGCAATGCCTTTCGAGCCTGCTGCTTGCGTAACAGTTGCCAGTGGGACAAGACGGTCCTCGGTGCCCATATTTGCGGTTCCGAGGCTTCGAAGTTGTCCGCCAGCTCACGCTCGGCCACTGTGGCCTTGGCCAGTTTGAAGGCCTGTTCCAGGTCGTCGGTCTGGTTCAGGGCCTGGGCGAACAGGGCGTCGCCGAAGTAGGTGAAGTTGGCTTCTTCCGAACAGCCGAAGGACACGCGATCAGCCCGCGAGGCGGTCATGATCAGGGTGCGTTCGTCCTTGAGGGCAGGGATGAAACCGCCGGAGTAGCAGGATGAAATCACGATGATCTTGTCGCGGTTTTTCAGCGGGGCCAGGACCGCGGCCAGTTCGTCGGGGGGCAGGTCGGCCAGTTCCATGCGTGGCTGGTCGAGCACCAGTTCATTTTCGCTGGTGCCGTGACTGGTCAGGTAGATGAAAATCAGGTCTTCCGGCCCGCTGCGTTCAGCCAGGGTCATGGCGGCCCGGCGAAGGTTCTCCCGGGTGGCCATCGGCCGGTCGACGAGGTGGTCGCGATGGTTCACGAGGCGGATCTGGCCAAAGGCACCGAAGCGGCTGCTGAGCATGTTGGCGACGTAATCGGATTCGCGCAGGAAGACGCTCTGCTTGCCATCGCCGCCGAGGGTCAAGGTGTAGAGCTCCACGGCCGGGGTCGAGGCCGGCACGTTGTTGAGTGCCTCTTCCAGCAAGCGGCCCTGGGCCAGCAGGCCGAGCTCGAGGGGGTCGGGGAGTAACTTGCCCTCGGCATCGCGCACGCGCTGGCCGTTGACCCAGGTGCCGCTTTGTACCGTGCCGTCCGTCAGTACCAGGGTGCCACGCCCGGAATAGCTGTCGTTGTCGAACTGGCCGATGTAGAAACTGCCGTCGGGCAGGTTCAAGCGGCCCTGGCCGACAAAGCGCCAGTCGCTGAATTGACCAATGTAATGACTGCCATCGGCGCCGATCAATTCGCCCTTGCCGTTCAGCGAGCCGTCCTTGAATTGGCCCAGCCAGACATCGCCGTCGGCGTTTTCGTAGCGGCCCTTGCCATTCAGTTGGTTGTTCTTGAAGCCACCGACATAGATGTCGCCGTCGGCACTGCTGAATGTCCCGTTGCCTTCCAGCTGTCCGTCGACGAAGTGCCCGGTGAACTGATTGCCGTTGCCGTCGCTGCGCTGGCCTTCGCCATTGGGCTTGCCATGGGCGAACTGGCCCTGATACGCGCTGCCGTCGTCGAGTTCGAGTCGGCCAAGCCCTGAGTATTGATCGGCCTTGAACTCGCCGCGGTAGGTCATGCCGTTTTCTTTGAGGGTGCCTTCGCCGTCGCGTCGGCCCAGTTTGAAGCCGCCGGTGTAGCTGCTGCCGTTGGTGCTCAAGCTGCCCTGGCCGTCGAACAACCCTTGCTTGAACAGCCCGCGATAGACCTCGCCGTTGCTGCCGTGCCATTCGCCCTGGCCATGCCATTGGCCTTTGTCGAACTCGCCGGCATACCAACTGCCATTCGGGTAATCGATGCGACCCTGTCCTTGCAGCAGCCCATTGACCAGATCCCCACGATAGCGTCCGCCATCCGGCAGGCGGGCGTCAGGGGGCAGCGGCGATTCGCCGTCGCCGCAAGCGGTGAGCATCAGGGTCAAGGCAAGGAGTGCAAGTGAGCGCATAGCGGGATCCGGGCAATTAGGCGACGGAGTATGCCGTAGCTATGTGACCTTATACAGCCGGTATAAAAGGAGGTGATGCGAAACAGTGCGACCTGCTTCGCATCCGGATGGTTTACACGAAGCAGAGCGACAATGGCTCGGCGATGTATGCCGGCTTGTCCGAACCTTCGATTTCCAGGGTGGCGGTGGCTTTGAGCAGCCATTGGCCGGGTTTTTTCTCGGTGACGTCGGTCAGGTCGACTTTGAGGCGCACTTTCGAATTGACCTTGACCGGTTGAATGAAACGCACGCTGTCGAGGCCGTAGTTGACCACCATTTTCAAGCCTTCAGGCATGACGAGGATGTCTTCCATCAGTTTTGGGATCAGCGACAGCGACAGGAATCCGTGGGCGATGGTGCTGCCAAATGGCGTTTGCGCGGCTTTGACCGGATCGACGTGGATGAACTGATAGTCCCCTGTGGCTTCAGCGAACAGGTTGATGCGTTCCTGATCGATGGTGAGCCATTCGGAACGTCCAAGTTCCTTGCCGACATAATCTTTGAGCTCTGCAACTGGAACATAGGGCATTGAGACTCTCCTTGGGTTCATCGGTTTTATAGTGTTGAAGTGGAGGGAATTTGCCTCCCGGCTTACCACTTTAGATCAACATGGCAAAGTGCTCCGGTCAACCGACCATGCTTTTGGCGAATGCCGGTCTATAGCGCTGGCGTGCTTATAATGCCCGGGCCAATGCGGGTGACGGATTTTGCGGGGGATGAAAAATGTTGTTACGTGGCCTGACCTGGCTGGTGCTGTTCCAATTGCTCGGTACCGCGATCAACCATTTGTTTTTGCCGGTGCTGCCTGGGCCGATTGTCGGCCTGCTGCTGTTGCTGGTGTACCTGATCAGCCGTGGCCAGGTCGGTGAGCCGCTGAATCTGGCGGCCAGCAGTCTGTTGCGTTACTTGCCCCTGCTGCTGGTGCCTCCGGCCGTGGGCGTGATGGTTTACGCCAAGGACATTGCCGCGGATTTCTGGGCCATCGTCGGTGCGCTGGTGTTGTCGCTGCTGCTGTCCATGGCCTTCGCGGGCGTGTTGATGCAGCGCTTGATCAAGCGTCACGTACATTCTTCCGGGGACAGCCAATGATCCTCGACTGGCACGGCGCCTGGACGTCGGTGATTCACCATCCACTGTTCGGTATCGGCATTACCCTCGGCGCCTATCAACTGGTGCTGGCAGCGTTCGAGAAAACCCGCTGGATCTTTTTGCAGCCGGTGCTGGTATCCATGTTGCTGGTGATCGGTGTGCTGGTGGGCTGCGGGCTGACCTACGCCGAGTACCGCAAGAGCACCGAGATTCTCAGCATTCTGCTCGGTCCGGCGACGGTCGCGCTGGCCGTGCCGCTTTACCTCAACCTGCGGCGGATTCGGCAGTTGTTCTGGCCGATTTTTACTACGCTGGTGATAGGCGGCGTGGTGGCGACAGGCTTGGGTGTGCTGTTGGGCTGGTGGTTCGGCGCCGAACACATGATCCTGATGACCATGGCGCCGAAGTCGGTGACTTCACCGATCGCCATGCTGGTGGCCGAGCAAATCGGAGGCGTCGCGGCGCTGGCGGCGGTGTTCGTGCTGATCACGGGTGTGCTCGGGGCGATTTTCGGCCCGAGTCTGCTGACCCGGCTCGGTGTCCACAGCCCTGAGGCACGTGGCATGGCGCTGGGCATGACCGCCCACGCGGTTGGCACGTCGGTGGCCTTGCAGGAAAGTGAAGAGTGCGGCGCGTTCGCGGCGCTGGCGATGAGTTTGATGGGCGTGGCCACGGCGGTGTTCCTGCCGTTGGCGGTGTCGATGATGGTTTGAAGGAAATGTCTATGAGTCTGCCGCTTTTTCCGCTGAACACGGTGCTGTTCCCCGGTTGCATCCTCGACTTGCAGATTTTCGAGGCGCGCTACCTGGACATGATCGGCCGCTGCATGAAACAGGGCGGCGGATTCGGCGTGGTATGCATTCTCGACGGCGAAGAAGTCGGCATCGCTCCGGCGGGTTACGCGCTGGTCGGCTGCGAGGCGCTGATCACCGATTTCAAACAGCAGGACAACGGCCTGCTCGGGATTCGAGTCCAGGGCGGTCGGCGATTCCATGTCTTGCGCACTGAGGTTCAGCGCGATCAGTTGACCGTCGCCGAGGTCGAGTGGCTGGAGGATGAGCCCGAGCAGCCGCTGCAGGACGAGGACGCCGATCTGGTGGCCTTGCTCAAGGCGCTGGCCGAACACCCGATGGTCGAAGCGCTGAACATGGGCACGGAAGCGACGGGGCAACAATCGCTGGCCAATCAGTTGGCCTACCTGTTGCCGTTTGCCGAGGTGGACAAGATCGACCTCCTGCAGCTCGATGATCCGCAGCAACGACTGGATGCGATTCAGGCGTTGCTGGACGAGTTGCAGGGCGAGTTGTTTGCCTGAGCTTTCTTAATAGGCATACCGCAGCATCGTGTGCGGCAAATTCCGCAACACGAAGAATCCGAACAACGCCACCAGCGCCGGCAATACCAGCCACCACACCTTGGGCGGCAGGGCATTGAGCGAAGTCTGACGCTGACTCAACCCCAGGCTCACCGCGCAGACGCACGCCGCCAGCATCGCGCCGGCCAGGATATCCGTCGGCCAATGCGCGCCGAGGTAGACGCGGGAAAGGGAGATTGCCAGCGCCGGCAGGCATCCCACCAGCAGCCAGGTCAGGCGCATCCGTGGTGGCTGTCCGCGGCCGGCCAGCACGGCGAGGGTCAGGAACAGCGCGAAAGAGCCTGACGCATGGCCGCTCGGCATGCTGTAACTGGTCAACGGGTCGCTGAGCACTTCGGGGCGCAGGCGGGCGAAAAAGTGTTTGGTCAGGGTGTTGCCCAGTGCGGTGAACATGAGCGTGCTGCCGGCGAAGATCGCCTGACGCCATTGGCGGGTGACCAGCAGCAGTCCAACCAGCAAGGCACTGAACAGCAGCATGTTGCGGAATTCGCCAATCAGCGTGAAAACCACGGCCACTTCGTCGAGCGCCGGGCTGCGGTGTTCCTGGATCAGGGTCATCACCCCTTGATCGAGTGCCGTCAGGTGCGGGTAGCCGATAAACAATCCCACCAGAATCAGAAAACTCATGCCGGCAATGAACATCGTGGCGTTGCGGTGGCTGCGCAGGCTGCTGGTGGCGCTCAATCCCACCATGACCGCAATGCTGCCGACGACTATCCCGGTCTGTAGCCAAAAGCCCTCGGGCAATGGCAAGCGAATCGCCGCGCCGGTGGTCCAGCCCGGCAGCAGATACGCGACCGACCATCCCGCCGCCGCCAGCAGGCTGACGGCGAAGAAGCGTGGGAAGGGCATGTCGAACATCCCCGCGACCATCGGCAGCATTGGCCGCAAGGGGCCGATGAAGCGCCCGACCAGCAGGCTGGCGATGCCGTAGCGCTGAAAGTATGACTCGGCCCCGGCGATCCATTCCGGGTGATGGCGCAGCCCGGGCAGGCGCCGGATGTTCTGATGGAAATGGCGTCCCAGGAAATAGGACACGACGTCGCCCAGCACGCCAGCGAGAAATCCCAGCAACAGGGTCTCGCTCAAGGACAGCGCACCGCTGCCGGCCAGTACCGCCACGGCGAACAGTAAAACCGTGCCGGGTACGATGAGGCCGGCAATCGCCAGGCACTCCACGAATGCAACCATGAATACCGCCGCCGCCAGCCATTGCGGGTTGACCGTCAACCAGGCGGTCACGCTATCGAGCCATGGGCCCATAAAGACAACTCCATTGAATGTTCAATTGATCCTGTTGAATCCACACGTCACCGAACCCTGTGGGAGCGGGCTTGCCCGCTCCCACAGCAATAGGGTCGCATCAAAAATTTGTCAGCATTCAGGACAGCACAAAATAATCACGACCTTCGACCTGCCCCCGTCTCAGCGGGTTCCGCGTGCAATGGGCGGCATAGGCGCCGTCCACGAAGCGGTACATCAGGTGTTCGTCGCGCCCGTGCGGAATGCCCAGGCGGGTCGCCTGGATGATATGGGGGGGTGTCTGTCCGACGTCTTCCACCAGCAGTACTTCGTGATCGAAGCGCTTGGCGTCCCAGACGGGCACCTTCAGTCCCAGGGATTTGCATAGCAGCGTTTGCCCCGCGCACAGTTTCTGCGAGGGGCGAGGGTGGCCTTGGGCGTCGGGGTTGTTCAGCAGCATCTGCGCCAGGCTCGCCGGTCCGCTCAATTCGTCGACCCACGGGTAGGCTGATTTGATCAGTACGGCATTGCCCGGGCCTTGCGCGCTGAAGTTCAGGGAATCGCCACCTCGGGCGTAATACATATAGATGTGGCCACCATCCAGAAACAAAGCCTTACGCTTTTCTGTGTAGCCGAGGGATGCATGGCTGCCTTTTTCTTCGCAGTAGTAGGCTTCGGTTTCGATAATCCTGGCACTGAGCCACAGGTCGCCGACCCGATGGCGGATGACTTTGCCCAGTAGATCCCGGGCCAGAATTTGGGCGTCACGATCGAAAAAAGCGTCCGGGAGGCCCTTGGGCAGGCTCTCGGCGGACTCACGAACAGTCAGATTAGTCATGATGAACGGCGTTTATCAGGGCTGATTGAGTCGTGATGATAACAATTTGCGGCTTAATCCCGGCTTAACGTCGGCAAATTGCCCTCCATTTCGACCATCCGCCCGTCACCGCTGTTAGTCAGTGGACGCGACAGCTATAATCTGCCGCTTTATTCTTTACCAAGACCTCATAAAGACCCTTCCAGACCATGACTGAGTCCGTTCTTGACTACATGACCCGCTTGGGCCGCGCCGCCCGCGAGGCTTCCCGCGTCATCGGCCGTGCCAGCACCGCGCAGAAAAACCGCGCCTTGCAGGCCGCTGCCAATGCGCTGGACGCGGCTCGCGCCGAGCTGACGGCTGCCAATGAGCTGGATTTGGCAGCTGGCCGCGCCAATGGTCTGGAACCGGCCCTGCTCGAACGGCTTGCGCTGACCCCCGCGCGCATCGACGGCATGATCGTCGGTCTGCGTCAGGTCGCGGCGCTGCCGGATCCGGTTGGTGCGATCCGTGACATGAGCTACAGACCGTCGGGGATCCAGGTCGGCAAGATGCGCGTGCCCTTGGGCGTGATCGGGATTATTTACGAGTCGCGACCGAACGTGACCATCGACGCCGCCAGCCTGTGCCTGAAGTCCGGTAACGCAACTATCCTGCGCGGCGGCTCCGAGGCCATTCACTCCAATCGTGCCATCGCCGCCTGTATCCAGCGCGGTCTGGCCGAGGCCGATCTGCCGGCTGCCGTGGTGCAAGTGGTCGAAACCACCGATCGCGCCGCCGTTGGTGCATTGATCACCATGCCGGAATACGTGGATGTCATCGTCCCCCGTGGTGGCCGTGGCCTGATCGAACGGGTCAGCCGTGATGCCCGCGTGCCGGTGATCAAGCATCTGGACGGCATCTGCCACGTTTACGTCAGTGCTCACGCCGACCTGGCCAAAGCCCAGCGTATCGCCTTCAACGCCAAGACTTACCGCTATGGCATTTGCGGTGCGATGGAGACGCTGCTGGTCGACCAAACCGTAGCCGAGGATTTCCTGCCGCCGATGGCTGCCCAGTTCCGCGAAAAAGGCGTCGAGCTGCGTGGTTGCGATCGTACGCGGGCAATTATTGATGCGCTGCCGGCCACGGAAGCAGACTGGAGCACCGAATACCTGGCGCCGATCCTGTCGATTCGCGTGGTCGACGGGCTGGAACAGGCCATCGAGCACATCAACCATTACGGCTCTCACCACACCGATTCGATTGTCAGCGAACACCAGGGCGACACCCGGCGTTTCGTGGCTGAAGTCGACTCGTCGTCGGTGATGATCAACACCCCGACGTGCTTTGCCGATGGCTTCGAATATGGATTGGGTGCCGAGATCGGCATTTCTACTGATAAGCTGCACGCCCGCGGCCCGGTCGGCCTCGAAGGTTTGACCTGCGAGAAGTACGTCGTGGTCGGTGATGGGCAGTTGCGCGGACAGGAGTCGGCCTGACTTGGGCGACCTCGACCCGTCAGCCCCGGTCACTGCCAGCGAGCCTATTCCTCGCCGTATTGGCGTACTGGGCGGAACCTTCGACCCGGTGCACATCGGCCATTTGCGCGGTGCACTGGAAGTCGCCGAATCGCTGGCGCTCGATGAGCTGCGTCTGACACCCAGTGCCAGGCCGCCCCATCGGGATACGCCGCAAGTGTCGGCCAAAGACCGTCTGGCGATGGTCAAGTGCGCGGTGTCCGGTGTGGCGCCGTTGGTGGTGGACGCCCGCGAATTGCAGCGGGACAAACCGTCCTACACCATCGATACCCTGGAACTGATGCGCGCCGAACTGGCCGCGGATGACCAGGTTTTTCTGCTTTTGGGCTGGGACGCTTTTTGCGGCCTGCCCACTTGGCACCGCTGGGAAGAGTTGCTCCAGCATTGCCATATCCTGGTGTTGCAACGCCCGGATGCCGACAGCGAACCGCCGGATGCCTTGCGCAACCTGCTGGCAGCGCGCTCGGTGAGCGACCCGCTGGCCCTCAAAGGGCCGAGCGGACAGATTGCATTCGTCTGGCAGACACCGCTCGCGGTATCCGCCACCCAGATCCGTCAACTGCTGGCCAGCGGTAAGTCGGTACGTTTCCTGGTGCCCGACGCGGTCCTGGCCTACATCGATGCGCACGGGCTCTACCGTGCGTCGAACTGAATAGGAGTGCCTCAAGGCACGTAGCAACAACGTGTATTGAAGCGCCCGAACATACGAGCAAAACGAGTTTTTTATGACGAACAACGACGTAAACAAAGTAAAGCGCAAAGGCACATTCAAGAGTGCTCCGCTGCCGGAAAAGGTGCTCAGCGCTGAAGCCCCCAAAGGCGAAGATCTGGTCAAGATCGCCGTAGCAGCCCTGGAAGACGTCAAGGCCCAGGACGTATTGGTCATCGATGTCCGCGACAAGCAGAGCATCACCGACTACATGATCATCGCCACCGGTACTTCCAATCGCCAGATCGGCGCGATGCTGGACAAGGTCCGCGAAGCGGTCAAGGCCCTGGGCATCAAGCCGCTGGGCGAAGAAGGCAAGGGCGACAGTGACTGGGTGCTGTTGGACATGGATGACGTGATTGTCCACATGATGACTTCCAACGCCCGTCAGTTCTACGACCTCGAGCGTCTCTGGAAAGGTGCCGAGCAGAGCCGTGCCGCCGATGGCAAACACCACAGCCCTGAAGTTGGTCACGAGCATTTCAACAAGCTCAACAAAGACCAGGAATAAGGAACGGCTGTGCGACTGCGACTGATCGCCGTCGGTTCACGCATGCCCAAATGGGTGGAAGAGGGCTGGCATGAATATGCCAAGCGTCTTCCGTCCGAGCTGGCGCTGGAACTGGTGGAAATACCGCTCAACACCCGCGGCAAGAACGCCGACGTGGCGCGCTTCATCCGTCAGGAAGGCGAAGCCATGCTGGCCAAGGTCGGGCCGAACGAGCGTGTTGTCACCCTCGAAGTCCACGGCAAGCCCTGGAGTACCGAGCAACTGGCGGTCGAACTCGATCGCTGGCGGCTGGACTCGCGCACGGTGAATTTCATGGTCGGTGGCCCTGAAGGGCTGGCGCCTGAAGTCTGTGCCCGTGCCGATCAGCGCTGGTCGCTATCGCCGTTGACGTTGCCGCACCCGCTGGTGCGAATTCTGATCGGCGAACAGCTGTATCGTGCCTGGACCGTGTTGTCCGGCCACCCTTACCACAAGTAGTTCTGCCCTCATGTCTCAGCCGATCCGCATCAAGGACCACGAAAAAGACGCCCGTCTGGTGCGTAGTCGTGTCGTGTTCGGCGCAATTGCGGTTGTGACACTGATTGGCGTGCTGATCGCGCGGCTGTATTTCCTTCAGGTGATCCAGTACGAGTACCACTCGACCCTGTCGGAAAACAACCGCGTCCATGTGCAACCGATTCCGCCACCCCGTGGGTTGATTTACGACCGCAACGGCGTGGTCATTGCCGATAACCGGCCCAGCTTCAGTCTGAGCATGACCCGTGAGCGCTCTGGCGATTGGCAGCAAGTGCTCGATGTGATCGTCCAGGTGCTGGAGCTGACGCCCGAGGACCGGGTGATTTTCGAGAAGCGCATGCGCCAGGGGCGTCGGCCATTCGAACCGGTGCCGATAATGTTCGAGTTGACGGAAGAGCAGATCGCGCGAATCGCCGTGAACCAGTTCCGCCTGCCAGGGGTGGAAGTGGTCGCGCAACTGGTTCGTCACTATCCGCAGGGCGCGCACTTTGCGCACTCGGTGGGCTACATGGGGCGGATCAACGAGAAAGAGCTCAAGTCTCTGGACCCGGTGAGTTACAGCGGCACCCATCAAATCGGCAAAACCGGCATCGAGCGTTTCTACGAGCCCGAGCTGCACGGCCAGGTGGGTTATGAGGAAGTCGAGACCAACGCTCGGGGCCGCGTGTTGCGGGTGCTCAAGCGTACCGATCCGATTCCCGGCAAGGACATCGTCCTGAGCCTGGACATCAAATTGCAGGAAGCCGCCGAGGCCGCGCTCGGCGGTCGCCGTGGCGCGGTGGTGGCGCTGGACCCGAAAACCGGCGAAGTGCTGGCGATGGTCAGCCAGCCGAGTTTCGACCCGAACCTGTTCGTCACCGGCATCAGCTTCAAGGCCTATTCCGAGTTGCGCGATTCCATCGATCGGCCGCTGTTCAACCGCGTGCTGCGCGGTCTGTATCCGCCAGGCTCGACGATCAAGCCGGCGGTGGCGATTGCCGGTCTGGATTCCGGCGTGGTCACGGCCTCGACCCGGGTGTTCGATCCCGGCTACTACATGCTGCCCAACTACGACCACAAGTACCGCAACTGGAACCGTACCGGCGACGGCTATGTCGATCTCGATACGGCCATCATGCGCTCCAACGACACCTACTTTTATGACCTGGCCCACAAGCTGGGGATCGATCGTTTGTCGTCGTACCTGAGCAAGTTCGGCATCGGTCAGAAGGTCTCGCTGGACATGTTCGAAGAGTCTCCGGGCTTGATGCCTACGCGCGAGTGGAAGCGTGCAACACGCCGCCAGGCATGGTTCCCGGGTGAAACACTGATTCTCGGGATTGGCCAGGGCTACATGCAGTCGACTCCGTTGCAACTGGCCCAGGCTACCGCGCTGGTGGCCAACAAAGGCGTATGGAACCGTCCGCACCTGGCCAAGACCATCGAAGGCAAGAAACCGGTGGATCCCAACCCGATGCCGGACATCGTCCTGCGCGACCCGTCCGACTGGAGCAAGGTCAACCACGGTATGCAGCAAGTGATGCACGGCGCCCGTGGTACGGCGCGCAAGGCCTCGATCGGTGCGCAGTACCGGATTGCCGGCAAGAGTGGTACGGCCCAGGTGGTCGCGATCAAGCAGGGTGAAAAGTACGACCGCTCCAAGGTTCAGGAACGCCATCGCGACCACGCCTTGTTCGTCGGCTTTGCGCCGGCCGATGACCCGAAAATCGTGGTGTCGGTGATGGTCGAGAACGGTGAGTCCGGCTCCGGCGTCGCCGCGCCGGTGGTTCGTCAAGTCATGGACGCCTGGCTACTGGATCAGGACGGTCGACTCAAAGCCGAATACGCCAGCCCTAACAGTGCGGAGGCTACCGCCCGTGATGAATAATTTTGATCGCATGCTCTCCAGTGAGGATGTGATGCGTCGTCGTGCGACGCTGCTGCAACGTCTGCACATTGACGGCCCGCTGCTGATTCTGCTGCTGACCCTCGCCGCCGGCAGCCTGTTTGTGCTGTATTCAGCCAGTGGCAAGAGCTGGGACCTGCTGGCCAAGCAGGCGACTTCGTTCGGTATTGGCCTGGTGTCGATGATCGTCATTGCCCAGTTCGAGCCGCGCTTCATGGCCCGCTGGGTGCCGGTCGGTTATGTGCTCGGTGTGCTGTTGCTGGTGGTGGTGGACGTGATGGGCCACAACGCAATGGGCGCCACACGCTGGATCAACATCCCGGGGGTGATTCGCTTCCAGCCTTCGGAGTTCATGAAAATCCTGATGCCGGCGACCATCGCCTGGTACCTGTCCAAGCGCACGTTGCCGCCGCAGCTCAAGCATGTGGGCGTCAGTCTGTTTCTGATTGGCTTGCCTTTCATTCTTATCGTTCGGCAGCCGGACCTGGGCACCTCGCTGTTGATTCTGGCTGGCGGTGCGTTCGTGCTGTTCATGGGCGGGCTGCGCTGGCGCTGGATCCTCAGCGTGCTGGCCGCCGCCGTGCCGGTGGCCGTGGCGATGTGGTTCTTCATCATGCACGACTACCAGAAGCAGCGGATCCTGACCTTCCTCGACCCGGAAAGCGATCCGCTGGGCACCGGCTGGAACATCATTCAGTCCAAGGCCGCCATCGGTTCCGGCGGGGTATTCGGCAAGGGCTGGTTGCTGGGTACCCAGTCACATCTGGACTTCCTGCCGGAAAGCCACACCGACTTCATTATTGCGGTGATGGGCGAAGAATTCGGCCTGGTGGGCATCTGTGCATTGCTGCTGATCTATCTGTTGTTGATCGGTCGCGGGTTGGTGATCACCGCCCAGGCCCAGACATTGTTCGGCAAATTGCTGGCGGGCAGTCTGACCATGACGTTTTTTGTATATGTTTTCGTCAACATCGGTATGGTCAGTGGCCTGTTGCCGGTGGTGGGGGTGCCGTTGCCGTTCATTAGCTACGGAGGAACTTCGCTGGTGACGCTGCTGTCAGCGTTTGGGGTTTTGATGTCGATCCATACCCATCGCAAGTGGATCGCACAGGTTTGAATAAGGTGAAGAGTTCAATGCAAGTAATGCGTGGCTGGGCGACTCGATACGCGCCATGGGTCGGCCTGGTAAGCATCCTTGGCAATGCGCAGGAAGCGTTGGCCGGCGATTATGAGGGCTCACCCCAGGTGGCCGAGTTCGTCGGCGAAATGACCCGCGACTACGGCTTTGCCGGCGAACAGCTGATGGGCGTGTTCCGTGAAGCCGAGCGCAAACAGTCGATTCTGGATGCGATCTCGAAACCCGCCGAGCGGGTCAAGCAGTGGAGCGAATATCGCCCGATGTTCATCACCGACGCGCGGATTGCCCGCGGTGTGGACTTCTGGCGTCAGCATGAGGCGGTGTTGGCCCGCGCCGAGCAGGAATACGGCGTACCGGCCCAGGTTATTGTGTCAATCATCGGCGTTGAGACCTTTTTCGGACGCAATACCGGCAATTACCGGGTAATTGATGCCTTGTCGACTCTGGGTTTCGACTATCCTCCCCGTGCCGAATTTTTCCGCAAGGAATTGCGTGAGTTCCTGCTGCTGGCCCGGGAAGAGCAGGTCGATCCATTGACTCTCAAGGGTTCCTACGCCGGCGCCATGGGCCTTCCGCAGTTCATGCCGAGCAGCTTTCGCGCCTACGCGGTGGATTTCGACGGTGACGGCCACATTAATATCTGGACCAATCCGGACGATGCCATCGGTAGCGTCGCCAGTTACTTCAAGCAACATGGCTGGGTGGCCGGGGAGCCGGTGGTCAGTCGTGCCGATGTCCGGGGCGATCAGGTCGACGAAGGTTTGACCGACGGCATCGAACCGACGAAAACCGTCGGAGATTTGCGGGCCTTGGGCTGGTCAAGTCATGATGCGCTGCGCGATGATATGCCGGTTACCGCATTCCGCCTGGAAGGCGATAATGGCCCCGAATACTGGATGGGCCTGAAGAATTTTTATGCAATCACGCGTTATAACCGCAGCGTGATGTACGCCATGGCCGTACATCAACTGTCAGAACAGCTGGTCCAAGCACGGGGCGTCAAGTAATGCGGGCATTGCCTATGAGTAAACCCCTGAAGCTGATGGCATTCGCCGTGTTGGCAGTGCTGGTCGCCAGTTGTTCGACCAGTCGCTCGCCGACCCAGAAGTCCTCCACCGCCGTGCGCTCCATGCCGGGGCTGGACATCAACCGTGCCCACAAGGATGGCGCGCCGTGGTGGGATGTCGATGTGTCGCGTATCCCTGATGCCACGCCGACCCTGCACACCGGTCCCTACAAGGCCAACCCGTATACCGTGTTGGGCAAAACCTATTTTCCGCTGCAGGATTCCAAGACTTACGTCGCCTCGGGTACCGCGTCCTGGTACGGCACCAAGTTCCATGGTCAGAACACCGCCAACGGCGAAGTCTATGACCTGTATGGCATGAGCGCGGCACACAAGACACTGCCATTGCCAAGTTACGTTCGGGTGACCAACCTGGACAATAACAAGAGCGTGATCCTGCGGGTCAACGACCGTGGGCCGTTTTATTCGGACCGCATCATCGATTTGTCCTACGCGGCGGCCAAGAAGCTTGGCTATGCCGAAATCGGCACCGCCCGGGTCAAGGTTGAAGGCATCGACCCGCAACAATGGTGGGCAGCCAAAGGCCGTCCAGCGCCTTTGATGCTCAACGAGCCGCAAGTCGCGCAGAATAGCGCCCCGACGATCACGGCTTCGGCCGGCACCGTCGAGCAATGGACACCACCGCCACAGCAACACGCCGCTGCAGTTGTGCCCGTTCAGCTGGAGGCCAAAAAAAGCGCTTCCTCACCAGCCGCTGGTCAGTATCTGCAAGTGGGAGCGTTCGCCAACCCGGACGCCGCGGAACTCCTGAGGTCGAAACTCAGCGGGATGGTGAGCACTCCGGTGTTCATCAGCTCGATCGTACGCAATCAGCAGACGCTGCACCGGGTACGACTGGGGCCGATCGCTTCACAGGGTGAAATCCAGCAAGTGCAGAACAGCGTGCGCCTGGCCAACCTGGGTTCGCCGAGTGTGGTCACGGAGTAATACGTAGGACTTGTTTGACGGTTCACTTGCAGTCGGGAGTGAACCAGGTTGTTGGCTCGTCGAGAACAAAAGCCCGGCAAAGGGTGACTGGAGTGAGCAACTGAATACGCGATGACTCGTTAGAAAGTCATTTGATTAGTTTTGCCCTTGGGCAGTTTCCATTAGCGATTTCGAGAGACGGATGAACATCACCACCTTTGCCAAACGCCTGTGCCTTCTAGTCCCGCTGCTCCTCTCACCTGCCGCGTTCGCGGCCGAGATGATGCCATCGCCACCGCAACTGGCCGCCAAGGCCTATGTGCTCATGGACGCCAGCAGCGGCAACGTGCTGGTCGAGAACAATGGTGACCAGCGTCTGCCGCCAGCCAGCCTGACCAAGCTGATGACCGCCTACATCGCGACTCTGGAAATCCGTCGTGGCCAGATCGGCGAAAACGATCCTGTGACCGTCAGTGAAAACGCCTGGCGTACCGGCGGTTCGCGGATGTTCATCAAGGTCGGCTCGCAAGTCACCGTCAGCGACCTGCTGCACGGCATCATCATTCAGTCGGGCAACGACGCCAGCGTTGCGCTCTCCGAGCACATCGCCGGCAGCGAAGACGCGTTCGCCGACCTGATGAACAAAACCGTTGCCGATCTGGGCATGACCAACACCCACTTCATGAACCCGACCGGTCTGCCGAACCCTGAGCACTACTCGTCGGCTCACGACATGGCGGTGCTGGCTCGCGCGATCATCCACGAAGACCCGGCTCACTACGCGATCTACTCGCAGAAAGAGTTCTTCTGGAACGGCATCAAGCAACCGAACCGCAACCTGCTGCTGTGGCGCGACAAGACCGTTGACGGTCTGAAAACCGGCCACACCGACGAAGCGGGCTACTGCATGGTGTCTTCTGCCGTGCGTGATGGCATGCGTCTGATCGCCGTGGTGTTCGGCACCAACAGCGAAGTGGCGCGCGCCGCCGAGACCCAGAAGCTGCTGACCTACGGCTTCCGTTTCTTCGAAACCCAGACCTTCTATCAGAAAGGCGCCGAGCTGGCTCAGGCCCCTGTCTGGAAAGGCTCCACCAACCAGGTCAAGGCCGGTCTGGCTGAAGACCTGACCATGACCCTGCCAAAAGGCCAGCTGAAGAAGCTTGCTGCCAGCATGACCATGAACCCGCAACTGGTTGCGCCAATCGCCAAGGGCGACGTGATCGGCAAGGTGGAAGTCAAACTGGACGACAAGGTTGTGCATAGCGCTGATCTGATCGCTCTGGATGCTGTCGAGGAAGGTGGTATCTTCCGCCGCATGTGGGATAGCATCCGTCTATTCTTCTACAGCCTGTTCAACTGAATTTAGTGTGCACCTGCATGGCTCCGCGCTGATCCAGCCCGGGGCCTTGCCCGTCGCCACGGCTTACGCTTACGAGGCCGTTACGCCATGACCGATACCGAAGTAAAGGCGCCAAAGATCGAATTTCCCAACGTTGATTACCCGGTTAAGGTGATCAGCGATACCGGCGTTGGCAACAAAGACAAGATCATCGAGATCGTCAAGAAACACGCGACGATCAACGATGAGCGTGTGGATGAGCGTCAAAGCACCAACGGCAAATACACCACGATTCAGTTACACATCGTCGCCACCGACCAGGATCAGCTGTACAACATCAACAGCGAACTGCGGGCTACCGGCTTCGTGCACATGGTGCTGTGATGTCTGGCACGCTGGGCTTTCGCGAACTTGGCCAGATGGCTTACGAACCGGTCTGGCATGCCATGCAACGCTTCACCAACGAACGCGGCAGCAATGCCGCCGACGAGATCTGGCTGGTCGAGCACCCGCCGGTGTTCACCCAGGGTCAGGCCGGCAAGGCCGAACACCTGTTGCTGCCGGGAGATATTCCGGTGGTACAGGTCGACCGCGGTGGCCAGGTGACGTATCACGGTCCGGGGCAATTGGTGGCCTACCTGTTGCTGGATGTGCGCAAGCTGGGTTTCGGTGTCCGTGACCTTGTGACCCGCATGGAGACGTGCCTGATCGAACTGCTCGCCAGTTATGGCGTGACGGCTGCGGCCAAGCCCGATGCTCCGGGTGTCTACGTCGACGGGGCGAAAATTGCTTCCCTGGGTCTTCGGATCCGCCATGGTTGTTCCTTTCACGGCCTGGCCCTGAACGTGGACATGAACCTGGAACCGTTTCGACGGATAAATCCCTGCGGCTACGCCGGGCTGGCGATGACCCAGCTGAGCGATCACGCAGGACCGATTGAATTTGCCGAGGTAAGTGCCCGGCTGCGCGCGCAGCTCGTCAAACACCTCGACTATGCTGAGCAGACGACCCTAACGGGCGGAATCGACTGATATGACTACTGATGCAGTGCAAACCATGATCCCGACGCAGGATGTCACCGAGCGTCCGGCCCCGCGTGCCAAGGTTGAAGCCGGCGTAAAGCTGCGCGGCGCCGAAAAGGTTGCACGCATCCCGGTAAAAATCATTCCGACCACTGAGCTGCCGAAAAAGCCTGACTGGATTCGCGTGCGCATCCCGGTTTCTCCGGAAGTGGACCGCATCAAGGCGCTGTTGCGTAAACACAAGCTGCACAGCGTTTGCGAAGAGGCCTCCTGCCCGAACCTGGGCGAGTGCTTCTCCGGTGGCACCGCGACCTTCATGATCATGGGCGACATCTGCACCCGTCGCTGCCCGTTCTGCGATGTGGGTCACGGTCGTCCGAAACCACTGGACGTCAACGAGCCGGAAAGCCTGGCTATCGCCATCGCCGACTTGCGCCTCAAGTACGTGGTCATTACCTCGGTAGACCGTGACGACCTGCGCGACGGCGGCGCCCAGCACTTTGCCGACTGCATCCGCGAGATCCGTAAGCTGTCGCCAAACGTGCAGCTCGAGACCCTGGTTCCGGACTACCGCGGCCGCATGGATATCGCACTGGAAATCACCGCGGCCGAGCCGCCGGATGTGTTCAACCACAACCTGGAAACCGTGCCGCGTCTGTACAAGGCCGCGCGCCCGGGCTCGGACTACCAGTGGTCGCTGACCCTGCTGCAACGCTTCAAGCAGATGATGCCGCACATTCCGACCAAGTCCGGCCTGATGCTGGGGCTGGGCGAGACCGACGACGAAGTCATCGAAGTCATGAAGCGCATGCGCGAGCACGATATCGACATGTTGACCCTGGGCCAGTATCTGCAACCGTCCCGCAGCCACTTGCCGGTTCAGCGTTTCGTACACCCGGACACCTTCGCCTGGTTCGCCGAGGAAGGTTACAAGATGGGCTTCAAGAACGTCGCTTCCGGTCCGTTGGTGCGCTCTTCGTACCACGCCGACGAGCAGGCGAAACTGGTCAAGGCCGAGTTGATGTCGTCCTGATGAGCTGAAGACAGAAAAACGCCCGCCAGGCAGTGAGCCGAGCGGGCATTTTTTTGTCTTGCCCACGACCCTCCGCGCTTTTTCCTGCAACCTGCGGGGCGACGAAGCCTCTTCTGTTTGCCCCCATTCCTGACTACTGTGTATTGAGGTTTTACGCAGGGAGATATGGATGACAGTTCGACCGACCCACACGCTTTGTCCAAATGCTCCCGTTCCGGCATTGCCGATGGAAGGGCTGATTGGCGTCATTGCGCCTGCCGGTCCGGCTGCGCTGGACACCCACAAGGCCGTGCAGTGGATGCGCGACCGAGGCTATTCGCTCAAAGTGTTTCCCGGCGTCTACGAAAAGGAAGGCTACCTCGCCGGTAGCGATGAGGTGCGGCTCAACGATTTGCATGCGGCGTTCGCTGATACCGAGGTCGACGCCATCATCTGCCTGCGAGGAGGGTACGGTACGCCACGCTTGCTTGACCGTATCGATTTCGACCTGCTGCGCAATAATGCCAAGCCGTTCATCGGTTACAGCGACATTACGGCGTTACACCTGGCGATCAGTCGCCATGCGGGTTTTGTGACGTTCCATGGTCCACTGCTCAATGCCGACCTGCTCGGCAAGCGGCAACAACCCACTGAGTCTTCGTTCCTCAACATGCTGCGTGGCCACTTGAAGACTGGCAGCGTGCTGGCGCATCCGGAGGCCTTCCCATTGACCACGATCGAGCCTGGCATCGCTCATGGACGCTTGCTGGGCGGGAACCTGTCGATGATTGCCGCAACCATGGGCACGCCTTACGAGATCGATGCCGAGGGTGTCATCCTGTTTATCGAAGACATCAACGAACCGCTGTATCGCATCGATCGATTGCTGACCCATCTACGGCTTGCCGGGACACTGCGCAAGCTGCGTGGCGTTCTGGTCGGGGACGTGGCAGGGGTCGATGTGCCTTCCCTGGAACGATTGCTCAAGCAGACGTTCGAGCCGTTGCGGATTCCGGTGCTGTCCGGGTGGCGCAGCGGGCATTGTGATCCGAATCTGACGTTGCCCATGGGCGCGCTGGTCAGGCTGAATGCGGGCAGGCAGGAGCTGCTGCTGGAGCAGGATGTGGTGATCAGGCGCTAGAACGGCACTGCCTGTCAGGTCGTCATCGCGGGCAAGCCGCCACCCTGAGGGTGACGGTTTGCCCGCGAAGCATTTAGCGGCTGCGAAGACCTTCCAGCAACTTGTGCGTCGGATAGCCATCCGCCGGCCAGCCAAACGACTGCTGGGCGCTGCGGATCGCCTTGCGCGTGTTGGCGCCGATGATGCCGTCCGGGGTGCCGGCATCGTAGTTCTGGGCGCTCAGCAGGTTCTGCAGTTCAATGCGCTCGGTACGGCTCAATGGCAAATCATCTTTCGGCCAGGTGCCGCTGATCAGGCCCGCGCCGTTGAAACGTTCGGCCAACAGGCTCACCGCCAGTGCGTAGGACGAAGAGTTGTTGTATTTGAGGATCGCGCGGAAGTTATCGAGCACCAGGAATGCCGGGCCGCGATAGCCGGCTGGCAGCAACAATGCGGCGGAGAGCTGTTCAGTGCCTGCCGGGGCCTGGCTTCCATTGGGCAGCGTGATACCCAGTTGGCGCCATTCGGCGACACTTTTGCGAATCGTGCCGTCAGCCAGGAAGTAGTTGAAGCCGCTCGGCAATTGCACCTCGAAGCCCCATGGCTGGCCTTTCTGCCATCCGGAGCTTTGCAGGTAATGCGCGGTCGACGCCAGGGCGTCGCTGGCACTGCCCCAGATATCCCGGCGACCGTCGCCATCAAAATCCACGGCGTGGGTGTTGTAGGTGGTCGGGATGAATTGGGTCTGGCCCATGGCGCCGGCCCAGGAGCCGAGCATCTTGTCCGGTTCGATGTCGCCCTGTTGCAGGATCTGCAGGGCGGCGATCAATTGCGCGTGAGCGAAGGCAGGGCGTCGGCCTTCATAGGCCAGGGTCGCCAGTGAATTGATCACCGATTTGTTGCCCTGGAACTGGCCGAAGTTACTTTCCATGCCCCATACCGCCACCAGGGCCTGGCGATCGACGCCGTAACGCTGCTCGATGCTTTGCAGGATGCCGTCGTATTGGCTGATCAGTGCCTGGCCTTTGCGTACCCGCAGCGGCGACAGGGCGCCGTCGAGGTATTCCCATACTGGTCGGGCGAACTCCGGCTGGCTGCGATCGGCACGAATCACGCTCGGGTCGAAGCTGACGTTGGCGAAGGCGCGGTCGAACACGTCGGCGCGGATACCGGCGGCCAGGGCCTCTTTGCGGAAACCTGCCAGCCATTCGGCGAAGGTCTGAGTCGGCTGGATGTCGAGATTTTCGTCGCTGGGTGCCACTGGCGGAACCACAGCAGGGGCAGTGGTGACGGGAAGGGTCTGAAGCGGCTGGGCGTCGGCGGCGGTGGGTTTTTCCGCGCAGGCGACTAGCAAAATGAGGCTGGAGGCAGCAATCAATTGGCGCAGGTGCCAACGACGGGAAAGACAAAGGGGCATGCACGGGTCCAGGGAAAACGGATCAGATGCAGACCTTAACATGTTGAGCCGATGCATGCCTTTCAGGCTGCCAGAAAGTAAGAAGCCTCCCAGCTATTAGACTGGAAGGCTTCGCGGCGGTAGCTGCCTTTGCCCTTGCCGGCTCGTTCCTGACGGCTGCGGAACAGTGGCTGGGCGATGATGGATTTGGCCTTGTTGGGGCCGTGTCTGGACGGCTTTTTGCTCATGATGGATGCTCGCAAGTGAGTGGTTTTTGCGGAGCAAATCATCCGCCGAAGTTGGGGTTCTGTCTATAGGGCGAGATGTCAGTCAATGCGCCGCCCCCTTTAGGAACGAGCCTGCTTGCGATCGAATCAGGAACACTGCGGGGGGCCAGACTCCCCGCGTTATCGTTAACGACCATCGCGAGCAGGCTCGCTCCTACAGGGGGGGCGAGTTCACTCGGCAGGCAGCGTAAGGCGCTGGCCCGCCATCAACAACGTCAATCGACTCAAGCTCATCCACGGCGAGCCAGCTGCCTGGCCCTTGATCTGTGCATCGATGCGCTGTGCTTCGAGCAGCAACTGCGCCCAGCGTTGCGCCGAGTAGCGCTGCAGGGCTTTGCTCATCAGGGGTTTGCGCTTGTCCCAAACGGGCGGCTTGGCCTGGCTGAAGGCTTTGTCCAGGGGCGTTCCCTGGCTGTATTGCAATGAGATATTGGCCAGCAGGCGCAGCTCCCGGGCCAGCGCCCAGAGAATGACCGGCGGTTCGACACCTTCCCCGCGCAACCCTTCGAGCATGCGCAGGGCATGGGCGGCTTCACCGTTGAGAATCGCATCAGTCAGGCCGAAGACATCGAAGCGCGCACTGTCGGCCACCGCTGCCTGCACGGTTTCGATGGTGATCTGACCGCCTTCGGCCATCAGCTTGAGCTTTTCGATTTCCTGGGCGGCGGCCAGCAGGTTGCCTTCGACCCGTGCAGCAATCAGCTCGACCGCGTCCTGGCTGGCGGAAAGCCCGGCCTGGGACAGGCGCTGACGGATCCAGCTCGGCAGCTGGCTGACATCCACCGGCCAGATCTGCACGAACTGGGTTTGCTGACCTTCGACCAGGGCCTTGCCCCACTTGGTTTTCTGCGCGCTGCCGTCCAGCTTTGGCAGGCTGATCAGAAGGAGCGTGTCTTCGGCCGGTCGCGAGCAGTACTCGATGAGTGCGGCGGCACCTTTGTCGCCAGGTTTGCCGGAGGGCAGACGCAGTTCCAACAGACGCTTTTCGGCGAATAACGACATGCTGGCGCCGGCTTGCAGCAGCGTACCCCAGTCGAAACTGGCATCGGCGGCAAAAACCTGGCGTTCATCGAAACCTTGCTGGCGAGCGGCGGCGCGGATCGCGTCGGCGGCTTCCTGACACAGCAAGGGGTCATCGCCACTGATGACGTAGACCGGCGCGAGGGCACCTTGCAGGTGTTTGCCGAGTTGAGCGGGGGCGAGTTTCATAGGCGAGGGCAAACGGGGCGTTTGAACGCCCCGTAAGTCTTACTGCTTCGGCAGTTCAACAGGCGACTGACGCGGTGTTTCCGCTTCAGCCTTCTGCGCCGCTTCCAGCGCCGCGGCTTCAGCCTTGGCCCTGGCATTGGCCGTCTGCTGCAACTGATCGAGCTGGGCCGGGGTCAGTTGTTGCAGGCGCAGGATCATGCGCTGAATCAACTCGCGACGGGTTTCGCCCCGTGCAGTTGCAGCTTCCTGGTCAGAGCCCACCAGATTGTTGCCGTCGTGGATGAAGATTTTCTGTACTTCAAGTTTGTCGCTCAACAGATCCAGGTTGTTCTGGCCACGGATGTCGTAATTGAGGACTGTGGTCACCTGGTATTCGCCAGTACGACCGGCACCGGCGTAGCTGAGGATGCGCTGGCTTTGCTGTTCATCGGTCAGCACCAGTTTGTAAGGTGCGCCGGTGTAGACCTTGACGCCGCTGCTTTCCAGCACCTGGCGCAATTGCGTCACGGTTTCGCCGTAGGCGTTGCGCGCGCTCAGGTCGAGCTCCTTGATCGCCAGTTCTGTAGTACCGGTGCCACGCAGCTGGAAACCGCAGGCGCTCAGCAGGACCGCAAGGCCCATCACCAGCAAATTGCGTTTGATCATTGTGTTGCTCCCCTTGAAACCACGTGGGCCGATCATGCGGCCCGAAAGGTTTTACGCGGCGCCAGGCATGAGCTGGCGCCTGATCCAATTAGCTGGCGACGATGTTGACCAGTTTCCCGGGCACCACGATTACTTTGCGAATGGTCAGACCGTCGACAAAACGCAGCACATTCTCGTTAGCCCGCGCGGCAGCTTCGACTTCTTCGCGGCTGGCGCTGGCCGGCATTTCGATATGGCCACGCAGCTTGCCGTTGACCTGGATCACCAGTTGCAGGCTGTCCTGCACCAGCGCGCTCTCGTCCAGCACCGGCCAGGCGGCGTCGATCACCGGGTCGGCATGACCCAGTTGATTCCACAGCTCGTGACTGATGTGCGGGGTGATCGGAGCCAGCAACAGGGTGACGGTTTCCAGGCCTTCCTGAACCAGTGCGCGGTCCTGCTCGGTGCCTTGCGGGGCTTTTTCCAGCACGTTCATCAGTGTCATCACCTGGGCGATGGCGGTGTTGAACTTGTGGTTCTGCCCGACATCATGGCTGGCCTGCTTGATGGCCTGGTGGATCGAACGGCGAACGGCTTTCTGCTCGTCGTTCAGGCTGGCGACATCCAGCTTGCCCGGCAGGCCCTGAACGACGTGCGCCTGAGCCAGACGCCAGACGCGCTTGAGGAAGCGGTGCGAGCCTTCCACGCCGGAGTCAGACCATTCCGCGCTCATGTCAGGTGGCGAGGCGAACATCATGAACAGGCGGCAGGTGTCTGCGCCGAACTGGTCAATCATCGACTGTGGGTCAACGCCGTTGTTCTTGGACTTGGCCATCTTCTCTGTGCCGCCGATTTCCACCGGCAGGCCGTCTGCGATCAGCTTGGCGCTGATGACCTTGGCCTTGCTGTCGCGTTCGAGTTCGACATCCGCCGGGTTGAACCAGGTGTAGGCACCGTTGGCTTCGCGACGATAGTAAGTCTCGGCGATCACCATGCCCTGGGTCAGCAGGTTCTTGAACGGCTCGTTGGAGCTCACCAGGCCTTCGTCGCGCATCAGCTTGTGGAAGAAGCGCGCATAGAGCAGGTGAAGAATCGCGTGTTCGATGCCGCCGATGTACTGGTCCACCGGCAACCAGTGGTCGGCAGCGGATTTTTCTACCAGGCCACCTTCAAAGTGCGGCGAAGCGTAGCGGGCGTAGTACCACGAGGACTCGACGAAGGTGTCCATGGTGTCGGTTTCACGCTTGGCAGGCTTACCGCATTTCGGGCAACTGCACTCGTAGAACTCGGGCATGCGCGCCAGTGGCGAGCCGGCGCCATCGGGTACGACGTCTTCCGGCAGCACGACAGGCAATTGATCTTCCGGTACCGGCACGTCACCGCAGGTGTCGCAGTGGATGATCGGGATCGGGCAGCCCCAGTAGCGCTGACGGCTGATGCCCCAGTCGCGCAGGCGGAACTGGGTGCGCGAGGCACCGAGGTTTTTCTTGATCAGCGCCACTTCGATGGCGTCGAAGGCGCCGGCGAAGTCGAGGCCGTCGAACTCGCCGGAATTGATCAGCGTGCCGTGTTCACCGTAGGCGTCCTGCCATGGTGCCGGGTTGACGTCACCGGAGCTGGTGCGCACCACGGATTTGACCGGCAGGTTGTACTTGTGGGCGAACTCGAAATCGCGTTCGTCGTGGGCTGGAACAGCCATGACCGCGCCATCGCCGTAGTGCATCAGCACGTAGTTGGCGACCCAGACCGGCAGCTTTTCACCGGTCAGCGGGTGTTCGACGAACAGGCCGGTCGGTACGCCTTTTTTCTCCTGGGTGGCGACGTCGGCTTCGGCGACGCTGCCGCCCTTGCATTCAGCGATGAACGCTTGCAGTTCAGGATTGTTCTTCGCGGCCAGGGTGGCCAGATGGTGCTCGGCGGCCACGGCGACATAGGTCGCGCCCATCAGGGTGTCCGGACGGGTGGTGAAGACTTTCAGTGTGCCGGCTTCGCCAATGGAATCGACGTTGTACGGGAACTGCACTTCCATGCCGCGGGATTTGCCGATCCAGTTGCGCTGCATGGTCTTGACCTGTTCAGGCCAGCCAGTCAGTTCGTCGAGGCTCTCCAGCAGCTCATCCGCGTAGGCGGTGATCTTGAAGTAGTACATCGGGATTTCGCGCTTCTCGATCAGCGCGCCGGAGCGCCAGCCGCGACCGTCGATCACCTGCTCGTTGGCCAGAACGGTCTGGTCGACCGGGTCCCAGTTCACGGTACCGCTCTTTTTGTAGATCACACCTTTTTCGAACAGGCGAGTGAACAGCCATTGTTCCCAACGGTAGTAATCAGGCTTGCAGGTGGTCACTTCACGCGACCAGTCCACCGCCAGGCCCAGGCTGCGCAGCTGGCTTTTCATGTAGGCGATGTTTTCGTAGGTCCACTTGGCGGGCGCTACGTTGTTCTTCATCGCGGCGTTTTCCGCCGGCATGCCGAACGCGTCCCAACCCATGGGTTGCAGGACGTTCTTGCCTTGCATGCGCTGATAGCGGGAGATCACGTCGCCGATGGTGTAGTTGCGCACGTGCCCCATGTGTAGCTTGCCGCTGGGGTAAGGGAACATCGACAGGCAGTAGTAGGTCTCCTTGCCTGGCTGTTCACTGACTTCAAAGGACTTTTGCTCGTCCCAGAACGACTGGGCGGCGGCTTCGATTTCACGGGGCTGATATTGTTCGTGCATGGCTACTTTTGAACTGAATAGGGGTGGCCTAATCCTCTTCAATGCGACGCTGGACGGTGAACGCGCCTAATCGGCGTTTCGGTGCCCAGACGAGCTGGAAGTGGAGTTACAGGAAGCGCCGTAGCATACATGACCGCACTCTATCGAGGGAAACCCTGATTACGGCCGCGCGTCTCGCAAAAAACGCTGCGAGGGCCGTTGGTCGCGGCGTTCAGCCGGTTTGTTCATGGAAGCTAAGCTCTAACTGGGGAGTAGGTCTTATCTTCCAATGAGGTGAGGGATGGTTGATTCACAGCAAAAAGCTACAAAACCGGAGTTATACGAAAGACTGATAGATCGTCTTGGAATGGCCTTGGACGCGGCAAAAACCGCAGGCCGTCTACGTGATGAACGTCCACTGGAGCTTGAATTGCGCGGCTTGAGCCCCGCAGAGTTTGCCCTGGTCAAGGCGTATCTGGATCGTTGTGAGCGTGAAACGCACGGATGCTTGTCCGAGGCAGTGAAGCAACTTGATGCACCGCGTTCAGCCAAGATCATCTGGCTCAAGGACAAAACACCCGGCAGAGACGCGGTAAAGGTCCGGTCTCTGCATTGCAAGTAAGGCATAGCGCCATGCACCGGGGTTTTTTGAAGCATAGCCCTTCCGTATTTATTGTCGCATTGCGTCAACCCACTTAGGCTTCGGGCATCTTCAAGGAGATGCTCGATGCCTTTTCGTTATTTCTTAAAACAACTGCTATTGCCGCCGGGCATTCTGTTGCTGCTGCTGGCGCTTGCCTGGTGGTTGCGCCGCTCAAGGCCGAGGCTTGCCGGTGTGTGTTTTGCCTTGGGCCTGGGCGGTTTCTGGTTGATGAGCCTGCCCATCGTGGTGCAGTGGGGCGCCGGGTTCCTTGAGCGCGAGCCACCCTTGGCGCGCGACGAGTGGGCGACGTTGGCCCGGCATGCCGATGCGATTGTGGTATTGGGCTCGGGGCGCGAACGGGGCGATCCGGCGTGGGGTGCCGATCAACCGACGGGTATTGGTCTTGAGCGCCAGCGTTATGCGGCGCGACTGGCCAAGGCTTCGGGCTTGCCGGTCCTGACCAGTGGCGGGCTGCACTACGGCACGCCGCCGACCGAGGCCAAGATGATGGCCGATTCGCTGCACGATGATTTCGGTGTCACTGTTCGATGGCAGGAAGGGCGTAGCCGTACCACCTGGGAAAACGCGCAATTCAGCGCTGAAGTGTTGTTGCCTGAAGGCATCAAGCGCGTGGTGTTGGTGACCCAGGCCTGGCACATGCCCAGAGCCGTCTGGAGCTTCCGTAAGGCGGGGTTTGAAGTGGTGCCGGCACCCGTGGGGTTTTTAGGCGTGGACAACGCCCGACCGCTGGGTGGCTGGATGCCGGAATTCAAATCGATCTGGCAGAGCGGGCAGTTGGTTAATGAGGCGGTGGGGCAGGTAGGTTATTCGTTGTTTTACCGATAGCGATGGCAGGTAAGCACCCTGTGGCGAGGGTGTTTGCTCCCTCGCCACAAAAAGCCCTCTGTCCAAGGCTCACAAGTCAGACCGTCTTGGCCATCCGGCTGGCAATCAACGCCCAGCCAAACAACAGCACGCACAGAATGATCAGCGGCCATGAACGCCATTGAAGATAAGGCGTCAGGTTGTGCATCGGCACCACGTCGCCATACAGGATGCCGCGCTCGAACTGCGGGATCTGCGCGGTGATCTGGCCGAACGGGTTGATCAGGCCGCTCACGCCGTTGTTGGTGGCGCGGATCATCCAGCGACCGGCCTCCAGGGCGCGCATCTGCGCCATCTGCAAGTGTTGCAGCGGACCGATCGAGGTGCCGAACCAGGTGTCGTTACTGATGGTCAGCAGCAAATCGCTTTTGGCCGCGAGGCCGGCCGCGAATTCCGGATACACCACTTCGTAGCAGATGAATGGCGCAATCTGGTAGCCCTTGGCCTGCAACATGATCTGATCGTCCGGGCCTCGGGCGAAGTCCGACATCGGCAGGTCGAAGAAGGCGATCAACCCGCGCAACAGATCCTGCAATGGAACGTATTCGCCAAACGGCACCAGTTTCTGCTTGAGGTAAGTGCCATCGCCTTCACCGACAACGGTGATGCCGTTGTAGAAGCGTTTTTCGTGATGGGCCATCTGGCGGATTGGCACGCCGGTGATCAGTGCCGATTTACGTTCTGCGGCAAAGTTTCCCATCATGTTCAGGTAGCCCTCGGCGGACTCCTTGAGCACTGGCACGGCAGTTTCCGGCCAGATCAGCAGGTCGGCGCGCTTGGAACTGAAGCTCATGTCGCGATAAAGCGCCAGTTGCGCATTGAGCTGCGCCGGGTCCCACTTCATGCTTTGTTCGATGTTGCCCTGGATCGCCGCGACACTCAGCGGTGCGCCCGAAGGGCTGGTCCAGGCGTGGTGCTTGAGGGCCATGCCGGCGACCCAGGGGCCGACCAGCAGCAGGGCGCCCGCCACGATGAAGCCCTTGCGTCCGCTGCGCACCAGGCGCATGCCGTTGTAGATCAGTGCGGCGGTCAGGGCCAGGGTGAAGGAAATCAGCCACATCCCGCCCAGGGGGGCGAGCCCGGTCAGCGGGCCATCGAGCTGGCTGTAGCCGGAGTAGAGCCATGGGAAACCGGTGAGGAACCAGCCACGGAACGCTTCCTGGCCAACCCACAGCGCTGCAAATGCCAGGGCGTCAGCCAGTGGCGCTTCGTTGCGTCTTAGCCAGCGCGCCCAGAGCCAGGCGGGCAGGGCAAAGAACCAGGCAATCGCCGCCGTGAACAGCAGCATCAGGAACCCCGCCAGCAACACCGAGGCGCCACCGAAGTTGTGAATGCTGTAGTAGATCCAGCTGGTACCGGCGCCAAACAGGCCAAAGCCGAAACACCAACCGCGACCAAGGGCCTGGCGAGGGCTCAGCTCGCGTAAGCCCGCATAGAACAGGCCGACGGCAAGCAGTGCCAGAGGCCAGATATTAAACGGCGCCAACGCCAGGGTGGTGATTGCACCGGCCGCCACGGCCAGCAGGTTACCGGGCCAGCCGGGGCGGGTTGTCCAGCGCATTTCTATCCTTAATGTTTTACCGGGCGATGGGCGTCAAGCGCAGCAGATGAATCCGACGACTGTCGGCGTTCAGGATGCGGAAGCGATAGGGGCCGATTTCGGTGATTTCGTTGCGTTTTGGCAAGTGCCCGAATGCACTCATCACCAGGCCTCCGACGGTATCGAACTCGTCGTCGGAGAACTCACTGTCGAAAAATTCGTTGAAGTTCTCGATCGGCGTCAGGGCCTTGATCAGGAAATCTCCGCTGGGCAGTGGCTTGATGTAGCTGTCTTCTTCGACGTCGTGTTCGTCTTCGATGTCGCCGACAATCTGTTCGAGCACGTCTTCAATGGTCACCAGGCCCGCCACGCCGCCGTATTCGTCAATGACGATGGCCATGTGGTTGTGGTTGGCGCGGAATTCGCGCAGCAGTACGTTCAGGCGCTTGGACTCGGGCACGAACGTGGCCGGGCGCAACAGGTCCTTGATGTTGAAGCTGTCGCCATTCTCCCGAAGGATCAACGGCAGCAAGTCCTTGGCCAGCAACACGCCCATCACGTCATCGTGGCTTTCGCCGATCACCGGGTAGCGGGAGTGGGCCGAGTCGACCACGGCAGGCAGGAACTCGCGGGGTGTCTGGGTCGCCTTGATGCTGACCATCTGCGAGCGCGGGACCATGATGTCCCGAACTTGCAGGTCAGCGACCTGGATGGCGCCTTCGACGATGGCCAGCGCTTCGCTGTCCAACAGTTTGTTTTGGTGTGCGTCGCGCAGCAGCTCCAGTAGCTCCTGGCGGTTTTTCGGCTCGTGGGCAAAAGCCTGGGTGAGCTTACCCAGCCAAGACTTCTGCCCGTTGCTCGATCGATCTTCGCTCATAGCGATTACTCTGAATCCTTTGTTGTAACGGTTGGGGATGTATCGGTTTCGTCGTCTGCATACGGATCGGGATAGCCCAATTCTGCAAGCAACGTTCGTTCCAGTGCTTCCATTTCCTCGGCTTCGTCGTCATCTATATGGTCGTAACCCAGTAGATGCAAGCAGCCGTGAATCACCAGATGGGCCCAGTGGGCCTGGAGTTCCTTGCCCTGTTCGGCGGCTTCGCGCTCGACCACAGCCACGCAGATCACAAGATCGCCCAGCAATGGGATGTCAAGAAACTCGTCGGGTACGTCGGCAGGGAATGACAAGACGTTAGTGGCGTAATCCTTTTGCCGCCAGGTGTGATTCAGTTCGCGGCCTTCGGCTTCGTCGACCAGGCGAATGGTCATCTCGGAATCGGCGCTGCGCTGGCGCAAGGCCAGCTCGCACCATTGGCGGAACTCGGCCTCGCTGGGGGCGGGCGCCTGGGTAGCCACTTGCAGATCAAGCTCAAGCATCGCGGCGGCTGTCCTTTGGCGCTTCATCGGTCGCGCGGTTCTCGAAGCGCTCGTAGGCTTCGACTATGCGCTGCACCAACGGATGGCGCACAACGTCCTTGGGCATGAAATGGGTAAAGCTGATACCCGGCACGTCTTTCAGTACTTCGATCACGTGGTGCAGCCCGGATTTGGTGCCTTTAGGCAGGTCGACCTGGGTGATGTCACCGGTGATGACGGCGGTAGAGCCAAAGCCGATCCGGGTCAGGAACATTTTCATTTGCTCGACCGTAGTGTTCTGGCTTTCGTCGAGGATGATGAAGCTGTTGTTCAGCGTGCGCCCACGCATGTAAGCCAACGGCGCGACTTCGATGATCTGGCGTTCGATCAGCTTGGCAACATATTCGAAGCCGAGCATCTCGTAGAGTGCGTCGTAAAGCGGGCGCAAATACGGGTCGATCTTCTGGGACAAATCGCCGGGCAGGAATCCGAGTTTCTCGCCCGCTTCGACCGCTGGACGCACCAACAGAATGCGGCGGATCTGCTCGCGTTCCAGTGCATCGACCGCGCAGGCAACCGCCAGATAAGTCTTGCCGGTACCGGCCGGGCCGATGCCGAAGTTGATGTCGTTGCCGAGGATTTCCTTCACATAGCGCAACTGATTCAAGCCGCGAGGGCGAATCATGCCTTTCTTGGTGCGCAGGGCGACGGAGGCTTCAGCGGGGGAGTGATTGTCCAGTTCTTCGACGGCCGATTCCTGCAGGAACAGGTGAACCATGTCCGGCGACAGCTCGGTACCCTTGGTTTCCCGGTACAGGCGGCGCAACAGGTTTTCCGCGGAGGTGGTGTGTTTGGGTTCGCCGATCAGCTCGAACTGATTGCCGCGGTTGCGGATCTCGATGGTCAGGCGCTGTTCGATCAAGCGCAGGTGCTCGTCGAATTGCCCGCACAGATTGGCGAAGCGGCGAGCTTCAAAAGGCTCGAGGATGAAACGATGTGGTTCGATGGGTGCGTTCAAGGTCGTATTTAGCCGCCCTGGGGCAATGGTGATGAGTTCAAGGATAGCGCCAGTGGCGTGGGTGCGAAAGCTCTTAAAACAGTCTCGTGTGATTCCCTGTGGCGAGGGAGCTTGCTCCCGTTGGAGTGCGAAGCGCTCCCAAGTCTGCCAGCCTCAGTCTTACTGGATGATTGAGGCGCCTGGTTTGCGTTTGCTGCGCAACCGAGCGGGAGCAAGCTCCCTCGCCACAGAGACTTTCTGATGCATCACTGTTATTGAATCAGCGAGCCCCGCAGCGAGTGCGGCTGTGCGGCATCGATGTGCACGTCGGCAAACTGACCGATCAGGGTCGGATTGTCACACTTGAAGTTGACGATACGATTATTTTCGGTCCGACCTTGCAGCTCGCCGGGGTCTTTTTTCGAATAATCGGTGACCAGAATCCGCTGGATCGAACCGACCATTTGTCGGCTGATTTCGAAACCTTGTTGGTTCAGGCGATGTTGCAGGGCGTTCAGGCGCTCTTTTTTCAGCTCTTCCGGGGTGTCGTCGGGCAAATCGGCGGCCGGTGTGCCTGGGCGCGGGCTATAGACGAACGAATAGGAAAAGTCGAAACCGACGTCCTGGATCAGTTTCATGGTCTGTTCGAAGTCTTTCTCGGTCTCGCCGGGGAAACCGACGATGAAGTCCGAACTGATGCAGATGCCCGGTACGGCGGCCCGCAGCTTGCGCAGTTTGGATTTGTATTCCAGCGCGGTGTGATTGCGCTTCATCGCCGCGAGGATGCGGTCCGAGCCTGACTGCACCGGCAAATGCAGGTGTTTCACCAGTTCCGGCACCTCGGCGTGGGCCTGGATCAGGCTGTCGGAAAATTCCAGCGGATGCGAAGTGGTGTAGCGGATGCGGTCGATGCCATCGATGGCGGCGACCACGCGGATCAGCTCCGCCAGATCGGCCAGGCGACCGTCGTGGGTGGTGCCGCGATAACCGTTGACGTTCTGTCCCAGCAAGGTCACTTCGCGCACGCCGTTTTCGGCCAGGTGAATGATCTCGGCGATCACGTCGTCGAACGGCCGGCTCACTTCTTCGCCGCGGGTGTACGGCACCACGCAGAACGTGCAGTACTTGCTGCAGCCTTCCATCACCGACACATAAGCGCTGGGGCCGTCGATGCGCGGCTCGGGCAAGTGGTCGAACTTTTCGATTTCCGGGAATGAGACGTCGACTTGCGGCAGCTTGCTGATGCGCGCCGCGTCGATCATTTCCGGCAGGCGGTGCAGGGTCTGCGGGCCGAAGACGACGTCCACGTAGGGCGCGCGATCACGGATGGCGGCGCCTTCCTGGCTGGCCACGCAACCGCCGACGGCGATGACCATGTCCGGGTTGGCCAGTTTCAGTTCGCGCCAGCGGCCGAGCTGAGAGTAGACACGATCCTGAGCGCGTTCGCGGATCGAGCAGGTGTTGAGCAGGATCACGTCGGCGTCTTCTGCGCGAGCGGTGACTTCCAGGGCCTGGTGTTCGCCCAGCAGATCGACCATGCGCGAGCTGTCGTACTCGTTCATCTGGCAACCGTGGGTTTCGATGTAAAGCTTCTTGGCCATGGATAGAGTCATCACGTGATTCAAAGAACCGCGCATTATAGGGAACATGAACCCAGGTTCCTACCGCTATGCGTCCGGCGGCTATGCTATAGTTCGCCCCCCATTTTTTATCCCTCGATGTGTTACCCGCCCACCATGACCAAACGTGAAGCTCCAATCTACAAGGTGATTTTCCTCAACCAGGGCCAGGTGTTCGAAATGTACGCCAAGCAGATCTATCAAAGCGATCTGTGGGGCTTTCTGGAAGTGGAAGAGTTCGTCTTTGGCGAGCGCACGCAAGTGGTCGTCGATCCGAGCGAAGAGAAGCTCAAGGCTCAGTTTGAAGGCGTGGTGCGCAGTTTTGTGCCAATGCATTCGATCGTGCGCATCGACGAAGTCGAGCGCCTGGGCACGCCGAAAATCAGCGAAGCCCGAGGCACGGTCGGCAATGTCATGCCGTTTCCGATGCCGATGCCTGAGAAGTAAGCCTCTGGATTGAGTTGTCCCCATCGCGAGCTGGGCTCGCTCCCACAATGAATCGTCCGCGAACACAATATTTGTGAACGCCAGAAATCAATTGTGGGCGCGAGCTTGCTCGCGATGGGGTCAGAAAAATTGATACAGAATTCAAGGCAGCGGTGAGAAAGGCGTACGCCCATCAGCGCTCTGCAATTCCATCAGGTATTTGCGGAAAATTTGCCCTAGCACCTGGGTAGCCACTTCCAGTTCCTGGCGGGGCATCTTTTCGGAGACTTCGTCGGCGGTGTCCAGCGCATCTTCGTCGCCATTGACCGCAGCCATTTTCAGCAGGATATAGGCCTGAACGTTATTGGCCGGTACGCCTTCACCGTGGAAAAACATGGTGCCGAGTTTGAATTGCGCCTGGGCGTGGCCTTGCAGCGAGGCTTTTTCGAAATAGCTCAGGGCTTGATTGAGGTCGCGTGGCGCGTTTTTGCCTTCGTAGTAAAACTCACCCAACTCGTATTGCGCCTGGGCATCCCCTTCATCCGACGCTTTCTGGCAGGCGGCGAGTGCCTGTGCCAGGTCTTGCGGCTGGGTATTGAGGGTGCAGCGACCCATCGCTGGGATTAACAACGAGTTACCGCCTGCTTGTGCGAGCGCGAGCAGGGGCTGAAGGAGCAACAGGCAGCCCAGTGAAAGGGCGCGGCCGGTGCGGTTCATGGGAATCGACTTACCTCTGAAGGGCGCGCGGACCCATCGAGGGGATCCAATAAGCGCGCATTATGAAATAAGCAGGGCCAACCTTACAAAGTCTTTACTCGTTTTTCTGCTGCGCGGGAAATATATCGCCCACTTTGCTGAAGATTATCGGCAGACGAGTAGGAAAAAACGCGGGAATGTAGGTGAAAGCTGACGCTGGCAATGGCCAACGTCAGCTGGATCACATTACTTCAGTGCGGCGAAGGCGCGTTCAGCGGCATCCAGAGTCAGTTTCAGCTCGGTTTCGCCGTGGGCGATCGAGGTGAAGCCGGCTTCGAAGGCGCTCGGCGCCAGGTACACACCGCCCTCGAGCATCAGGTGGAAGAAGCGACCGAACAGCGCCGCATCGCTGGCCATCACGTCATCGAAGGTCACGATGTCGTCGGCGCCGCTGAAGTACAGGCCGAACATGCCGCCGGCCTGAGTGGTCACGAACGGGATGCCCGCCGCGTCGGCACGCACTTGCAGGCCATCGAGCAGGCGCGTGGTGTAGTCGGTCAGCTCCGCGTGGAAACCCGGACGGCTGATCAGGCGCAGGGTGGTCAGGCCTGCCGCCATCGCCAGCGGGTTACCCGACAGCGTACCGGCCTGGTAGACCGGGCCCAGGGGCGCGATACGCGACATGATTTCGCGTTTGCCGCCGAAGCAGCCCACCGGCATGCCGCCACCGATGATCTTGCCGAAGGTGGTCAGGTCCGGCGTTACACCGTAGTAAGCCTGGGCGCCGCCCAGGGCGACGCGGAATCCGGTCATCACTTCGTCGAAAATCAGCACGACGCCGTGCTTGTCGCACAGGGTCCGCAGGCCTTCGAGGAAGCCTGGTGCCGGTGGTACGCAGTTCATGTTGCCGGCCACCGGTTCAACGATGATGCAGGCCACGTCCTGGCCGACTTCGGCGAGCATCGCTTCAACTGCGTCTATATCGTTGAATGGCAGGGTCAGGGTGTGTTTGGCGAACGCCGCCGGTACACCGGCCGAGCTCGGTACGCCTTGGGTCAGGGCACCGGAACCGGCCTTGACCAGCAGGCTGTCGGAGTGACCGTGGTAGCAGCCTTCAAATTTGATGATGCTGTCGCGACCGGTGAAACCGCGAGCCAGACGAATGGCACTCATGGTCGCTTCGGTGCCGGAGCTGACCATGCGCACCATGTCCATCGACGGCACCAGCGAGCAGACCAGGTCGGCCATCTGGGTTTCCATTTCGGTCGGCGCGCCGTAGGACAGGCCGTGCTCCAGCTGTTTACGCACCGCGTCCAGCACGTCCGGGTGGCTGTGACCGAGAATCATCGGGCCCCAGGAGCCGACGTAATCCACATAACGCTTGTTGTCTTCGTCGGTGACGTAGGCGCCTTCAGCGTGTTTGAAGAACAACGGCGTGCCGCCAACGCTCTTGAACGCGCGCACCGGCGAGTTCACGCCACCGGGAATGTGTTTCTGGGCATTGGCAAACAGGGTTTCGGAACGAGACATGGGTGGACTCTCAAATCAGATTTTTAGTAATTCATTGAATGCGCGGGCGCGGCGGGTCACTTCAGCCGTGCTTTCGGCGCCAAACAGACCATGCACCACCGCCAGCAGATCGACGCCATGGGCCACCAGCGGGGCGGCGTTGTCCAGGGTGATGCCACCGATCGCACAGATCGGCAGGTGCAGTTGCTGGCGCGCCTGGTCCAGCAGATCGAGGCTGCAGGTCGGGGCGCCGGGCTTGGTGTTGGAATTGAAGAAACGCCCGAACGCGACATAACTGGCGCCTTCCTTGACGGCTTGCTCGGCCAGTTCGAGTTGCGCATGGCAGGTCGAACCGATGATGGCTTTGGAGCCGAGCAGGGCGCGGGTCGGCGACAGCGGGCCGTCGGTCTGGCCCAGGTGCACGCCCACGTTCAGGCGTGCGGCCAGTTCAGCGTCGTCATTGATGATCAACTGCGTCTTGTAGCGATCGCACAAATTGCGCAGGGTTTCGGCCTCGCGCAGGCGGCGGGCCTCATCGCTGCTCTTGTCGCGGTACTGCAAAAGGGCGACGCCGCCTTCCAGCGCCGCCTCCACGTACGAGAGAAATTTACCGGCCAGCAACTGGCTGTCGGTAATGGCGTACAGGCCACGTAGTTTCATCGGACAGGCCTCATGGCGTTACGAACAGAAGTCCAGTGGCAGGCGGCGTGGCACGAACTGCCCTTTGCCCAGCTGCTCCGCGTCACGCAGGGTGCGCCACGTATAGTTAAGTGCAGTCTGTACGGCGCTGGCGAGGTTTTCACCCTGGGCCAGACGGCCGGCGAGGGCGCTGGCCAGGGTGCAGCCGGAACCGTGATAACTGCCGGGCAGGCGCTGACAGGTAAAGGTGTCGCGATGACCGTCGCGGCTGTAGAGGCGATTGTGGATTTCGGTTTCGTCGCCATGGCCACCGGTGATCAGCAGGTGTTTGACGAACGGCAGGAGTTTTTCAGCGCACTCGTCCGCGGTGCCTTCTGGCAGTTCGGCGAGGATGCGGGCTTCGGGAAGGTTGGGGGTGGCGATGATCGACAGGGGAAGCAGGCGTTCGCGCATGGCGTAGCCGACTTCGTCCTTGCCCAGGCGTCCGCCGCCGCCGGCGCGCAGCACCGGGTCGCAGACCACCGGCAAATCCGGGTGCGCCGAAAGCAGTTCGACCACGGTGTCGACCATTTCCAGTGAACCGAGCATGCCCAGTTTGACGGCAGCGACCTCGGAATCGTTGAGCACGGCATTGGCCTGGGCCAACACCCACTCACGGTCGAGGACGCGGAAGTCAGTGACATTGACCGTGTCTTGCACGGTCAGGGCGGTGACGGCCGGAGCCGCATGGCAACCCTGAGCGAGCAGGGCTTCGATATCTGCCTGCAAGCCGGCGCCACCACTTGGGTCGTGGCCGGAGAGACAGAGGACAACGGGGCGAGAGCTATAGATATTCATGGTGCGCGAGCTTACCACCAAACATCTTTTTTCGGGTGCGGCGACATGCTTGTGGCGAGGGCGCTTGCTCCCGCTCGAATGCGAAGCAGTCGTAAAGTCCAATGGCCCGGCGCAACGGACAAACTGTTAGGGCCGCTTCGCTGCCCGGCGGGAGCAAGCGCCCTCGCCACAAGCACGTTGCCCGGCGATTTTTGCTGCCTGATCAGTCAAACAGCTCTATCTCAGTAATCTTCGCTGGAACACCCGTGCTAGAGCCTTTGTAGGAAAAATTTCAGTAGTGCTCAATGGCCATCAACGGCTATGCTAGAGTGGATCCAAATCAATAACAGGTAACACCGGTTTTACGTCTACTCAAAAGGAATGGGGGGCTTCCTGACAGGACCGGACAGGCCACGCTGGGGCACCAATGCGCTATTTGCTGATGTTGATCTTGTGTTTGCCCCTTTTGGCGAACGCCATCGAATTCGATGAGTCCACTCAAAGCCTTCCCCTGGGCCGATCCCTGCAGGTGTTTGAAGACGCAGGGGGGCAGGCAACCATTGCCGATGTGCGCGCCCAGGCAGCGGCCGGCAACTTCAAGCCTCACGATAAAGACACCCTCAATGCCGGATACTCGCGTTCGGTGTTCTGGCTGAAAATCGATCTGCGCTACCGCCCGACCGACCCGACGGTGCAACGAACCTGGCTGCTGGAACTGGCTTATCCACCCCTCGATCACCTTGACCTCTACTTGCCTGATGCAGCCGGTAACTATCAATTGGTTCGCCGGACGGGCGATGCCTTGCCGTTCGCCAGTCGCGAGATCCGTCAGAACAACTACCTGTTCAATCTGAATTTCACCGCCGACCAGACGCAAACCCTGTACCTGCGTCTGCAAAGCGAAGGCTCGATCCAGGCACCGGTGACATTGTGGTCGAGCACCGCATATCTCGAAGAGCAGCCGGTGCGCCTCTATGTGCTGGGGCTGATCTACGGCGTCCTGTTGGGCATGGTGGTCTACAACCTGTTCATCTACCTCAGTGTGCGCGACACCAGTTACCTCTACTACATCGTCTACATTGCCTCGTTCGGCCTCTACCAGCTCTCGGTGAACGGCGCCGCCGTGCAGTATTTCTGGCCGGACAATCCCTGGTGGGCCAACGCCGCGACGCCATTTTTCATCGGTTGCGCGGGACTGTTCGGCAGCCAGTTCGCTCGCAGTTTCTTGCAGACAGCCAACCACAGTCGTTGGCTCGATCGCTTGTTGCTGGCATTGGTGGCGTTCAGCGCGCTGGTGGTCGGGTTGTCCTTGATGACCAGCTACGCCCTGGCCCTGCGCCTGGCCACGGCGCTGGCACTGAGCTTCACCGTGGTGATTTTTTCTGCGGGGATTTTCGCCTGGCTGCGGGGCCTGCGGGTGGCGCGGTATTTCATCATTGCCTGGTCGGCTTTTTTGCTGGGCGGCATCATCAACACACTGATGGTGCTGGGTTACCTGCCGAACGTATTCCTGACCATGTACTCCAGCCAGATCGGTTCGGCCATTGAAGTGGCGCTGCTATCTCTGGCCCTGGCCGACCGCATCAACGCCATGCGCGAGCAGCAGGCGCAGACGTTGCTCGACGCCGGGCAAAAACTGGAAGTGCTCAACCAGCAACTGGCCCGCAGTAACAAGCTCAAGGACGAATTCCTCGCCACCCTGACCCATGAACTGCGCACGCCCATGAACGGGGTGATCGGTTCGCTGGAGCTGATGCAGACCGTCGAGATGGACCCCGAGCTGGAGCAATACCAGCAAACAGCCGCGGGATCGGCGCGGGAAATGATGCGCATGGTCAACGGCATTCTGACCCTGACCGAGTTGCAGGCCGGCAAACTCAAGGTCTACCCCGAGACCTTCAGTTTGCGCGGTGTGATCGAGGCATTGCGTGTGCAATTCGACGGCAATGCGTCGGGCAAGTCGCTGGACTTCAAGGTCGACGTGGCACCCGGCGTGCCGGATCGACTGCATGGCGATAGCACCAAGTTGGCGCAATGCCTTGAATGCCTGCTGGATAACGCGATCAAGTTCACCAAAGTGGGCGGGCTGGCGTTGCGGGTGACGGGGAAGGCTGTGGAGCCTGACCGGTTGGCGCTGTCTTTCGCAGTGATCGACACCGGCATCGGCTTTACCGATCTGGGGGAGGCGACCATGTATCAGCGCTTCTTCCAGCTTGACGGTTCGATGACCCGTGAATACGGCGGTTTGGGCGTGGGGCTGGCCATTTGCCGGCAGTTGGTGGAATTGCTCGGTGGACGCCTGACTCATCGCTCGGAGCCTGGACGTGGGAGTCGCTTCCAGCTCGATGTCGAGTTCGAAGTGCCGGCACTGGAGCGATCGACAGCGCCCTCCATGGCTCGGGATTTCCCGCGCCTGCGCCTGCCGCAGGATTGCTCGGTGCTGCTGGTGGACGAAAACAGTATCAATCAGCTGGTGATGCGCGGCATGTTGCTCAAGCTCGGTTTCCGGGTCCGCACCGCTGACAGCGGCCTCACTGCACTGGAGTTGTTGCAGCGTGAAACCTTCGACGCCGTTTTGCTCGATTGTCAGTTGCCAGCGCTGGACGATGTGTCGGTCTGCTGCCAGATCCGCGCCTTGCCGGGCTGCGCCGACGTGCCGATATTCATGATCGCACTGGGTGTTGACCGGGAGCGCTGCCCGACTGGCGCAATGATCGACTACCTGAGCAAGCCGGTGAAATTCGAAGATTTGCAGGTTGCGCTCTATCGTCGGGTGCTCTGCGCGAAACAGGGTGAAAGCGCCGGAAGTTAGGCGGATATGACACTTTGTTCGGCCGAGGTGCGGTGCTTAACTGGTCTCCTTGGCTAACCAAAGGAGCCCCGTCATGAACCTGCACCAGTTCGCCGAAACCCACGAAGTCACCAATCAGCCGCCGTCCCTCGATGGCGTCAACCTGTATCGCATCGACTTGCCGTTGCAGGAGTGGTCGCGGCGTTTCGGGGCCGGTTGGGCTGAGTCGCGGATCGATGCTTACGGTGCACTGGCCGGGGGGCCGCTGATGGAGGCGGGATTCCTGGCCAATGAGAACAAGCCGGTGTTCAGCAGTCACGACCGCTATGGGCATCGCATCGACCTGGTGGAATTTCATCCGGCCTACCACCAACTGATGCGCACGGCGATCGAACATGGCCTGACCTCGTTGCCCTGGGCGCACCCGCAGGACGGCGCCCATGTCGCCCGGGCTTCCATGACCTACTTGCACAGCCAGGCCGAAGCCGGCAGCGGCTGCCCGCTGACCATGACCTTCGCCAGCGTGCCGGCCCTGCGCCTGCAGCCGGATCTGGCCAGACAATGGCTGCCGAAAGTGCTCGCCACCGAATATGACCCGCGCAACGTCGGCATGGCCCACAAGGCCGGGGTCACCCTCGGCATGGCCATGACCGAGAAACAGGGTGGCACCGACGTTCGCGCGAACACCACCAAGGCTTATCCGGTCGGTGCCAGCGGTCCTGGCCAGGCTTATGAACTGGTGGGGCACAAGTGGTTCTGTTCGGCGCCGATGTGCGATGCCTTCCTGACCCTGGCGCAGACGGACAAAGGCCTGACCTGTTTCCTGCTGCCGCGCCATCGCCCGGATGACACGCGCAATCAGTTCTACATCCAGCGCCTGAAAAACAAACTCGGCAATTGCTCCAACGCTTCCAGCGAAGTGGAGTTTCGTGGCGCCCTGGCCTGGATGGTCGGCGAGGAGGGGCGGGGTGTACCGACCATCATCGAGATGGTGGCCATGACCCGCTTCGATTGCATGGTCGGCTCCAGTTCGCTGATGCGTCAGGCGCTGACCCAGGCCAGCCATCACTGTGCACACCGCTCGGTCGGCGGCAAATTACTGAGCGAACAGCCCTTGATGCAAAACGTGCTGGCGGACCTGGCACTGGAAAGCGAAGCGGCCCTGGCCTTGAGTTTGCGCATGGGCCGGGCGCTGGATCATCTGGGTGACGAACAGGAAGCAAAATTCGCGCGGTTGGTGACGGCGGTGGGCAAGTATTGGATCTGCAAGCGCGCGCCGGCCATGATCAACGAAGCCGCCGAGTGCATGGGCGGGGCCGGTTATGTCGAAGACAGCATCCTGCCGCGGCTGTACCGCGAGGCGCCGGTCAACTCGACGTGGGAAGGCTCCGGCAACGTGCAATGCCTCGACGTGCTGCGAGCGCTGTCGAAAGAGCCGGGCGCCCTCGATGCCTTGTTCACGGAGTTGGGTGATGGCCATGGCGACAAGCGCCTGGCTGCGCATATCAGTCAGTTGCAAAAGGCCTTCAAGGACACCGGCGACATTCAGTACCGTGCCCGGCAATTGACCGAAGACATCGCCCTGGGACTGCAAGCCAAACTGCTGCTGGAGGCGGGCAATGCGGCGGTGAGCGATGCCTTCATTGCCAGCCGCCTCGGCTCCGCAGGACGCGTATATGGCGCGTTGCCACGGGGGCTGGATGTTGAAGCCATCGTCGCCCGATCGACTCCGCAGGGTTTTTGATCACGAACAATAAAAACACTGCACAACCTGTGGGAGCGGGCTTGCCCGCGATTGCGGTATCTCAGTCAACAGATAGGTCGATTGATAGGCCCTCATCGCGGGCAAGCCCACAGGGTTTTCGGTGTGTGCAATATTTTTGTATCAGCATGCCACTGTTCCCGTGAAGCGACGATGCAGGCAAGATGAAGGCCTGCAAGTCAGAACACAGGATGCTGATCGTGACCGAAGCTTTTATTGTCGTTCAAACCGCCGAGCAAGCCGTTGACCGGCTTGCGCTCTTGCACAATCGTGCAACCACCGCATTGAGCCAGGCGCTCAAGCGCTACCTCAAGGATCGCGTCGAGCCCGATGCCGAGCAGCGGGCATTGTTCCGTTATCCCGAATTGCGTCTGACCTACCATTGCCAGGGCGAAGTACCGCAGACCACCCGCGCTTACGCCAAGGTTCAGTTACCGGGCACCTACAGCGTCACCGTGACCCACCCGTCGGCGTTCCGTAAATACCTGCTGGAACAGCTCGTACCTCTGATGCACGACTTCACCGTGACCGTAGAGGTCGGTGTCAGTCAGCAAAACATTCCTTATCCGTACGTAGTCGAGCAGGGCGATGAGCTGGCTGGCTCGGGCGTCACCGCGGCCGTGCTGGCACGGGTGTTCCCGAGTACCGACCTGTCGGCGGCGACCGACGGCATTGCCGATGGCTTGTACGATTGGGAAAACACCGACCCGCTGCCGCTGGCGCTGTTCGATGCCGCGCGGGTGGATTTCTCCCTGCGCCGGCTGGTGCATTACACCGGTAGTGACTGGCGTCATGTGCAGCCGTGGATCCTGCTGACCAACTACCACCGTTACGTTGACCAGTTCATCGTCCACGGCCTGGAACAATTGCGCAAAGACCCGCGTTTCATCCGCATGGTGCTGCCGGGCAACGTGATCATCGAAAAGAGCATGGACCACGGTGAAGCCTCGGCGATTGCCGCCGGCGTGGTCTGGCATCGCTACCAGATGCCGGCCTATCACCTGATCGCCAGCGACGGTCACGGCGTGACCCTGGTGAACATCGGCGTCGGCCCGTCCAACGCCAAGAACATCACCGATCACCTGGCGGTGCTGCGTCCGCACTGCTGGCTGATGATTGGTCACTGCGGCGGCTTGCGTCAGTCGCAGACCATTGGCGACTACGTGCTGGCGCACGCCTACATGCGCCGCGACGGGATTCTCGACCGGGTGGTACCGCCGAACATTCCGATCCCGGCCCTGGCCGAAGTGCAGATGGCCTTGCAACAAGCGGCGGCCAACATCACCGGCGAGCAGGGCGACCAACTGAAAAAGCGTCTGCGCACCGGCACCGTGCTGACCTACGACGACCGCAACTGGGAATTGCGCTGGGCCCAGGAGCGTCCGCTGATCAACTTGTCTCGCGCCGTCGCGGTAGACATGGAAAGCGGCACCATCGCCGCCCAGGGCTATCGCCTGCGTGTGCCTTACGGCACGTTGCTCTGTGTGTCGGACAAGCCGCTGCACAGTGAAATCAAGCTGCCGGGTTCGGCCAACGCTTTCTATGAGCGCGCGGTCAGCCAGCACTTGAAGATCGGCATCGAGGCGGTGGACTTGCTGCGCACCGAACTCAACTCGCTGCACTCGCGCAAACTGCGCAGCTTCGACGAACCGCCGTTCCGCTAAGGGTTAGTCATGGTCATTTAGCGGTCAGCGCACTAGCATTAGCAGCCCTGACCGTTAGATGTCTCTTTTGCCATGTCCCGTCCTCAACGTCCCGTTTCCCGCCGTCCTGGCGCGAAGCCATCCCCTTCGGCCCCGCGCCGTGTCGCCAAGGCACCACCGGCCGAGCCAAAACTGATCCTGTTCAACAAACCGTTCGATGTGCTGACGCAATTCAGCGATGGCGAAGGTCGGGCGACGCTCAAGGACTTTATCGAGATTCCGGGGATTTACCCCGCCGGACGGTTGGACCGTGACAGCGAAGGCTTGCTGCTGCTGACCAACGACGGTCAGCTACAGGCGCGGATCGCCGACCCGAAACACAAACTGGCCAAGACTTATTGGGTGCAAGTGGAAGGCGAGCCGAGCGCCGAGCAGTTGCAGCGTTTGCGTGATGGCGTGGAGTTGAACGACGGCATGACCTTGCCTGCCGAGGCGCGGCAACTCGACGAGCCCGAGTTGTGGCCGCGCAATCCGCCCGTGCGTTTTCGCAAGAGTGTGCCGACCAGTTGGCTGGAGCTGGTGATTCGCGAGGGACGTAACCGTCAGGTAAGGCGCATGACGGCGGCGGTCGGACTGCCGACGTTGCGCCTGGTGCGGGTCAGAATCGGCGACTGGACTCTCGAAGGGCTCGATCAAGGCCAGTGGAAGGAAGTGCCGGCGCGCTTATAAAGTGCCGGACTCGATCAGTCCGATCACCACGCTCTTGATGACGAATGCCGCTACGCCAAGGCCCAGTACGAAGAACAGAATGAACGAGCCGAAACGCCCGGCCTTGGACTTCTTCGCCAGATCCCAGACGATGAAACCCATGAAAATGATCAGGATGGAGACCAGGCCGGTCATCATCCACTCTTCGAAAACTGCAGGATCCATCGAACATCTCCACGCGGGCGAGGCTAAAAGGGCGCGGGGAGTATACGCCTCGCTGGTGGAGGGCAGTATTGACCTGCGGCGGTGTGTCGCAGTCATTCGTCGGCTGTTGAGGACGCCATCGCGAGCATGCTCGCGATGGCGTCCTCAGCTTCGCAGATGAGTCAGCGGCAGCTCAGTGCTGTTCAAAACCTGATTCAACACGAAACTCGACCGCACGCTCGTCACGCCTTCAATCCGCGTCAGGTGCCCCAGCAGCAGTTTCTGGTAGTGATCCATGTCCGGCACCACGACCTTGAGCTGATAGTCGGCATCCATCCCGGTCACCAGGCTGCATTCCAGGACTTGCGGCAAGGTTCGGATGGCCGCTTCGAAGTTCTCGAAGCGCTCCGGCGTATGGCGGTCCATGCCGATCAGCACATAGGCTGTCAGGCTCAGGCCGAGCATTTTGCGGTCGAGCAGGGCGACCTGGCGGGAAATGTAGCCGTCATCCTCCAGTTGCTTGACCCGCCGTGAGCAAGGCGACGGTGACAGGCCGATGCGTTCGGCCAGCTCCTGATTGGAGATGCGTGCGTCACGCTGCAATTCAGCCAGAATGCTCAGGTCGTATCGGTCGAGTTTGCTCATCAATCAGGCCTTTGTCATAACTATTGCGGCAGATTATCTATCCAGGGTTAAAAATTGCGCAAGTAATGTTTATTTGAGCAATCTTCGCAATCTTCTGCCGGCCCTCCGAGCCTATTCTTATCACCAGAATCACTGCTCGGACAAACAGTCCAGTGCGGCTCGCCCAATCAGGCCAGCTGCGGTCGCCACCCCCACAGGGGATGTGCCGGCCCCCGAGCTACACACTGTCCAGAAGACGGCGTGAGGTGAGCCGACGTCAAAAGCGTCGAGCACGGACGAAGTTCTCAAGGGGAGGCCGACGGGTCTCCCCTTTTTCTTGCCCGTCATTTGACGCCCGTCCTCAATAAATAAGTTGCGCGACTGATAACCTGTTGCAGAACCAGCCTGTGCATTTCCAGTCTTACGTACAAGCGCTGTTCGCTTCACTGTAGGAGCGAGCCTGCTCGCGATGGACGTTAACGATGACGCGCGTGCTTTTTGAATAAACGCATTGCGCTTGAGTTCATCGCGAGCAGGCTCGCTCCTACGCAATCCGTACCCCAGCAGTCCCCACAGTGAGGAAAAGCATGAAGTCGCGCATCTGGCGTTTGGCCGGAGTTGGTTTGCTGTGTGTCAGTGTCACTGCGCAATCGCTCGCCGACGAGCCGCAGAACCGGGGGCCCGATGGTGGGCAGCGCTGGGAGGGCGGTCATCAGGGAAACAATCAGGGGCATGGCGGCAACAATCAGCCGCACCCGCAGGAAGGTCAACCACAGAACCTGCCACGTCCGCAGAACAACGACGTCAATCGTGGCGAAAACAGCCGGCAGTTCGAACACAACGACCAGCATCAGAACCAGGGTCAGTGGCAGCGCCATACGCCGCCCGATTACAACAGCCCGGTTCGCCCGCCGCCGCCGTCACCGCAATTGCCGGCCAATGATTTGCCGATCCAGCCCCGGCCCGATGCGGTGCGCCAGACCCAGCCACCGCAGCGCGGGTATTACCAGGACGTTCCGCGTCGCAACGACAACAACCAGCACTGGGGCGGCTACACCGGTTCGCCGTCGAGTAACAATCAGTGGCAGGGCCACCCGAACGGACACGGCAATGGCTGGGGCCCAGGACCGCAGTATCGCCCTGGCCACGTGATCGATCGCTTCCCCGACCGCGAATACCGCGTGCCGTACCGCGGCATGGATTATTTCTACTCCGGCGGCTACTGGTATCGCCCACTGGGCCCACGCTATGTGGTGGTCGAACCGCCGCGCGGAATTCGCGTCAGTTACTTGCCCGATTACGCCGAGCAGGTGTTGATCGGCGGTACGGTGCTATTTTTGGCGGCGGGCGCGTATTACGCCTATCAGGAGAGCACCCAGGACTACGTCGTGGTCGAGCCACCGGTTGGCAGCCTTCAACCGCAGCCACAGCCACAACAGCCGCCACCACCCGTCAACAACAGTTATGACGTGGTGGCGTACCCGGCCAACGGCCAGTCCCAGGAACAGGTCAATCAGGATGGCTACGAGTGCTATCAATACGCGGTGCAGCAGAGCGGTTTCGATCCGCGAACCGCAACCTACCAACCGGACCCTTCGGTGGTGCAGGCCTACCGCCAGTCTCAGGGCAATTGCCTGAGCAGTCGCGGCTATCAGGTGAGTTACTGAGCCCGGGCGGCGTTCACCGCTTCCTGCGGGTCGGCGTGCACCAGCACCTCGGCTCGCGGGTAGGCGGCGTGAATCGCATCGGCGGCCTGATCGCTGATGCCGTGGGCAACTGACAGCGTCAGGTCCCCCGGCAATTCCAGGTGCAGTTGTACGAACCACTGGTTGCCGGACACCCGCGTGCGCAGGTCATGCGCGCCCAGCACCCCCGGAACGCCGCATGCCAGTTCGAGCATGTGCTGGCTGACATCCGGCGGCAGCTCTTCATCCATCAGCACCGTGAAACTTTCCCGGGCGATCTGCACCGCGCTCCAGAGGATGTACGCGGCGATACCCAGACCGAACCAGGCGTCGACCTGATGCCAGCCAAACCCGGCCAGCACCAGCGCCAACAGTATGCTGCCGTTGAGCAGCATGTCCGAGCGGTAATGCAAGGAGTCGGCGTGTACGGCATTGGAGCCCGTGGCCTTGACCACACGATGCTGCAATATCAGCAGTGCCAGGGTCAGGACCAGCGAGAACACAATCACCCCGATGCTGATCCATGGCGCGCCCACCGGCTCTGGATGCTTGATCCGCTCGAATGCCTGCATCGCAATCAGCACCGCACTGCCGCCGATGAACAACGCTTGCGCCATGCCGGCCAGCGATTCGGCCTTGCCATGCCCGTAGCGATGATCGTCGTCGGCGGGGCGCAGGGCGTAGTGCACGGCCAGCAAGTTGAGCATCGAAGTGATGCCGTCGAGTGCCGAGTCGGTCAACCCGGCGAGCATGCTCACCGATCCGCTCAGCCACCAGGCGATGGCTTTGGCGACGACCAGCGTGCAAGCCACCGCCACCGAGGCACGGGTCGCCAGCCGCAGCAGGCGGGCGTGTTCGGAGCTGGAGATCATAAGGGCGGCCTTTCCTTGAAATGCACCGATTACGCGGCGGGTTGCAGGCCGAACATGGCCAGTTGTTGGGCACTGCCCTTGTGCTGGATCAGGCGTGGATCATCCAGCGGGAAGCTGCGGCCCAGTTCACGCTGCAGAATAGCCTGCAACTTGAGGTTATCGACCTTGCCGTCGGCGCCGATGGCTTCCTTGAGTTTTTCCGGGTCGACCTGGGCGGTTTTGCCCGGTTCGAAGTAAATCGCGCCGGTGGCGAAGTCCACGGCAAACGCGATCAGGCCGGGAATGATATAGAACAGCAGGCCAACGGCATCGAGCGCGGCAATGGCCGGGTCGATCTTGCCGTCGATCTGTCCACGGCGATCCGGATAGAAGATCGAACCGCAGGCTGTTACTTGGGTCAGCAGGGTCGCGACCAGAACACCGCCAATCAGGCGAACGGGAATACGCATATGAAATCTCCTGGGTCATTTCAAAACGAAGTGTCATCGGTATGAATTAGGACCGCAACGAACACTGGGCAGTTCGCCGTTATACTCGCCGCTCTGTTTGGGAGCCAGCATGATTTCTTTGCCGATTGATGAAGTTTTACCCGCCCTGCGTGAAGCCTTGGCTACGCGCCACGAAGCCGTGCTTGAAGCACCGCCTGGCGCCGGTAAAACCACCCGCGTGCCCTTGGCCTTGCTCAACGAGTCGTGGCTGGCCGGGCAAACCATCCTCATGCTCGAGCCGCGCCGGTTGGCGGCGCGCGCGGCAGCGGAGCGTCTGGCCAGTGAGTTGGGCGAGAAAGTCGGCGAAACCGTGGGTTATCGCATCCGGCTCGACAGCAAGGTCGGCCCCGACACCCGCATCGAAGTGGTCACCGAAGGCATCCTCACCCGGCGCTTGCAGGACGATCCGGCGCTGGAAGGCGTGGGCCTGCTGATCTTCGACGAATTTCACGAACGCAGCCTCGACGCCGACCTGGCGTTGGCCCTGAGCCTCAATGGCCGGGAGCTGTTCCGCGACGATCAACCGCTGAAAATCCTGCTGATGTCCGCGACCCTGGAGGGCGAACGCCTGGCCGGGCTGCTGGACGATGCGCCGATCCTGCGCAGCGAAGGGCGCATGTACCCGGTGGCGATGCGCTGGGGGCGGCCGTTCCAGGCCGGTGAATTCATCGAGCCACGCCTGGTGCAAACCATTCTCGAAGCCTTGAACGATGAAACCGGCAGCGTGCTGGTGTTCCTGCCGGGGCAGGCGGAAATTCGACGCGTGCATCAACAACTGGCCGATGCGCTGGGCGACAACCCTCAAGTGTTGCTTTGCCCGTTGCACGGCGAGCTGGACCTGGCCGCACAACGGGCGGCGATCGATCCGGCGCCGTCAGGCAAACGCAAAGTGGTGCTGGCCACCAACATCGCCGAGACCAGCCTGACCATCGACGGCGTGCGCGTCGTCATCGATGCCGGATTGGCGCGCGTACCGCGTTTCGACCCCGGCAGCGGCATGACCCGCCTCGACACGCAACGTATCTCCAAGGCCAGTGCTACCCAGCGTGCAGGCCGCGCCGGGCGACTGGAGCCTGGCGTTTGCTATCGCCTGTGGTCGCAGGATCAACACGAACAGTTGGCGGCCTACGGCAGTGCGGAAATTCTCTCGGCGGATCTCGCCGGCCTGGCCTTGCAACTCGGCCGCTGGGGTGTGGCACCCGGGCAATTGGTCTGGCTCGATGTGCCGCCCGCCGCCGCGTACGCCCAGGCGCAGGATCTGCTCGAACGTCTGGGCGCACTGGACGGCGAAACGCTGACCCGTCACGGTCAGGCCATGGCCGAGTTGCCGGCGCATCCGCGCATCGCCCATTTGCTGTTGCGCGGGCAGGCCCTCGGTTTGGCAGACATGGCCTGCGATGTGGCGGCGCTGCTCGGCGAGCGCGACATCTTGCGTGGTGCCGGCGCGGATCTGCACAGCCGACTGGTGTTGTTGTCCGGCGAAGCGCGCGCCGCTCGCGGTGCCCAGGGCGGGGTGCAGCGGGCTCGGCAACTGGCGCGGCAATATCGAGGCTATCTGCGCGGCAAGGCCACGGAGCCGGTCAGCGATCCCGATCACCCGCGCTGGCTCGGTGCGCTGCTGGCACTGGCCTACCCCGACCGCGTCGCCCAGCAGCGCCGCGCGGGTGGCGCCGAGTATCGCCTGGCCAACGGCCGGGCAGCCTTGTTTGCCGAAGCGGACAGCCTGATGAAACAACCCTGGCTGGTGATTGCCGACCTTGGCAGTCGTCAGGGCCAGCGTGAAGAACGGATTTATCTGGCGACGGATTTCGATCCGGCGCTGTTCGACTCGGTGCTGGCCGAGCAGGTGCGGGTGGTCGATCAACTGGATTGGGACGAACGCGAAGGCGTGTTGCGAGCCGAGCGTCAGCGCAAGGTCGGGGAACTGATCCTCAGCCGTGAACCGCTGACCGGCCTTGATGAGTCCGCCCGCAGTCGGGCGCTGGTCAATCTGGTCCGCCGCAAGGGGCTGGAATTGTTGCCGTGGACGCCGGAGCTGCGTCAGTGGCAGGCGCGGGTAGCCTTGTTGCGCCAACTGGATCTGGCTGGCAAGGGCGAGAGTGAGTGGCCGGATGTCAGCGACGCTGCGTTGCTCAAAACCCTGGAACACTGGCTGATGCCTTATCTGGGTAAGGTCTCGCGGCTCAGTCACTTCGCCAACCTGGACCTGTCGAGCATCGTCCATAACCTGTTGCCCTGGCCTTTGCCGCAACGGCTCGACGAGCTGGCGCCGCATCATTTAAGCGTGCCGTCGGGTTCGTCGATCCGTCTGGATTACAGCGAACAGCCGCCGATTCTGGCGGTGCGTCTGCAGGAACTGTTTGGCCTGGCCGAGACCCCGCGCATCGCCGGTGGCCGGCAAGTGGTCAAACTGCATCTGTTGTCCCCGGCGCGTCGACCCGTGCAAGTGACCCAGGACCTGGCGAACTTCTGGCGCAGCACCTACGCCGAGGTAAAGAAAGACTTGAAGGGGCGCTACCCGAAACACTACTGGCCGGATGACCCGTTGGTGGCCGAAGCGACCGCGCGGATCAAGCCGCGCAAGTGATCGCTGATGTCGAGCATAAAATCGTGTGGCGAGGGCGCTTGTCGGAACGCCGCACCGTCCCGCAGGACTGCATCGCAGGCCCTTTTTTCAGGGCCGCTGCGCGACCCAACGGGAGCAAGCTCCCTCGCCACAAGCGGTCACGATGATTGTTCGGATTTTTCGGTGAGCTGCTCGCGACAATAATCGGCAAACATCTGCGCCGGTTTGGTCAATTGGCCACGTTTCAACCACGCCGCCACCAATCCAGACCCCGTGACATCCTCGACAATGTCCACGCACACCACTTTCTGCCCGTCATAGGTGCATTCCGAATGCGGCCGTGTGACCAGGATCGAAAAACCAAACCCTTGCCCGACCATTCCGCGCACCATCTCGATCGACGGTGAGCTGAAAGCGATGTGCGGCGTCAGGCCCAGTTCCTCGAACAGGCTGACGAAGTAGGTCCGGCTCGGCTGTACATCCAGCAGAATCATCGGCTCCAGGCACAGGTCGCGCAGCGACACTTGCTTCAACTGGGCAAAGCGATGATCCGCCGGCAGCAAGGCATAAGGGCGCTGCGCCGGCATCAGGGGTTCGGTCTGGATGGTGGCGTCCAGGTCGTGTTCATACAGGATCGCCAGATCGAAGGTGCCCGAGGTCAGGCCTTGCACCAACTCCTGCTGCTCGCCGTCGCGGATACGGATTTTCACCCCCGGGTACAGCGCCGAAAACCCGGCAATCAGCTGGGGCAAGTACAGCGGCGCGACGGTTTCGAAGCAACCGATGTCGATTTGCCCGGCCACCACATCGTTGTCGGCCAGAGCGTTCTGCTCGAACTCCTTGGCCATGCGCAGCAGCTCCTGGGCCTTGCGATAGAAGCGCGCGCCGCTGGGTGTCAGGGAGACGCCCTGGGCGTGATGGCGGATCAGCAGTTGCACACCGAAGCTGTCTTCCAGGCCTTTGATCGCCGTGGAGATCGCCGGCTGGGCGATGTACAACTTGCGCGAAGCCTCGGCGACGCTGCCGCAATCGACGGTGGTAATGAAGTACTTCAATTGACGCAGGTTGTAGGCAGCCACGACAAACCTCGGGACGGACGGGTAAGGCATCCAAGCAATTTGCGCACCGCCCGCATCCCGTCAGGCGAAGTTTTTGTTGTGTTTGAACAATAACCACATGCAGCGCAACCCGGGAGATTGGCTACCCAGTTTTTTCATCGTCTGCGAAGACATTTTTACTATTTTTCCTCGACACGGGCCTGGGCCACCATCAATGCACAAGAAAAGCCCATGGAGCATCTGAACGTGTTCGAGCTTGCATACTGGCAAAACAAGGCCGCTGCGCTGCGGTTACCCGACCAGGCCGTGATCGACGGCAAATCCCGTGCAGCGCAGTCGGGACAGACATTCGCGGCCATCAACCCCGCTACCGGCCAGCATCTGGCCAACGTGGCGGCCTGCGGCGAGGAGGACGTCGAGGCGGCGGTGCGCAACGCGCGCCAGGTGTTCGAAGCCGGCACCTGGGCGGCGCGTTCCCCAAGCGAGCGCAAGCAAGTGTTGTTGCGCCTGGCGGATCTGATTCTGACCCATCGCGAAGAACTGGCGCTGCTCGATTCGCTGAACATGGGCAAACCCGTCATGGACGCCTACAACATCGACGTGCCGGGCGCCGCCGGGGTGTTCCGCTGGTACGCCGAGAGCCTCGACAAACTCTACGATCAGGTCGCCCCCAGCGCACAGAACGTGCTGGCGACCATCACCCGCGAAGCGTTGGGCGTGGTCGCGGCCGTGGTGCCCTGGAACTTTCCACTGGATATGGCCGCGTGGAAACTCGCGCCAGCGCTGGCGGCGGGCAATTCGGTGATCCTCAAACCGGCCGAACAGTCACCGTTTTCCGCGCTGCGCCTGGCTGAACTGGCGCTGGAAGCCGGACTGCCAGCCGGTGTGCTCAATGTGCTGCCGGGGCTTGGCGAACAGACCGGTAAAGCCCTCGGCCTGCACCCGGACGTTGATTGCCTGGTGTTCACCGGTTCCACCGAAGTCGGCAAATACTTCATGCAGTACTCGGCGCAATCGAACCTGAAACAGGTGTGGCTGGAGTGCGGCGGAAAGAGCGCGAACCTGGTGTTCGCCGACTGTCAGGACCTTGATCTGGCGGCGCAGAAGGCGGCCTTCGGCATCTTCTTCAATCAGGGTGAAGTCTGTTCCGCCAACTCGCGGTTGCTGGTGCAGCGCTCGATTCACGATGAATTCGTCGAGCGCCTCAAGGCCCAGGCCGAGCGCTGGCAGCCAGGTGATCCTCTGGACCCGTCGAGCACCGCCGGCGCCATCGTCGACAGCCGCCAGACAGCCCGCATCATGAAGTTCATCCAGCAGGCCGAGCAGCAGGGCGCGACCCGCGTCTGTGGCGGCCGGCAGTCGATCTTCAACGGCTCGGACAACTTCATCCAGCCGACGATCTTTACCGGCGTGAGCCCGGACATGCCGCTGTTTCGCGACGAAGTGTTCGGCCCGGTGCTGGCGGTCACGGCATTCGATGACGAGGCCCACGCCTTGCAATTGGCCAACGACAGCGTCTACGGTCTGGCGGCATCGCTGTGGACCGACGACCTCAATCGCGCCCACCGCGTGGCGCGACAATTGCGAGCCGGGACCGTGTCGGTCAACAGCGTCGATGCGCTGGACGTGACCGTGCCTTTCGGCGGTGGCAAACAGTCCGGTTTTGGCCGTGACCTGTCGCTGCACTCATTCGATAAATACACCCAGTTGAAGACCACCTGGTTTCAATTGCGCTGATAACAAAAACGGAGAACTGGCGATGACCACCCCACGTGAAACCCGCGACTACCAGGCAGCCGACGCCGCGCACCACATCCACGCGTTCGTCGATCAAAAGGCACTCAACGACGAAGGGCCGCGGGTGATGGTCCGTGGTGAGCGCCTGCACCTGTGGGACAGCGACGGTCGGCGTTACCTCGACGGCATGTCCGGGCTGTGGTGCACCAACCTCGGTTACGGGCGCAAGGACCTGGCGTTGGCGGCGAGCCAGCAACTGGAACAGCTGCCGTACTACAACATGTTTTTCCACACGACCCACCCGCAGGTGATCGAGCTATCCGAGCTGTTGTTCAGCCTGCTGCCGGGTCACTACAGCCACGCGATCTACACCAACTCCGGCTCCGAAGCCAACGAGGTGTTGATCCGTACCGTGCGCCGTTATTGGCAAGTGCTCGGCAAGCCCGAGAAGAAAATCATGATCGGCCGCTGGAACGGCTACCACGGTTCGACCCTGGCCGCGACGGCGCTCGGTGGTATGAAATTCATGCACGAAATGGGCGGCATGATCCCCGACATCGAGCACATCGACGAACCGTACTTCTTCGCCCACGAGGGCAACCTGACGCCGGCCGAATTCGGCCTGCGTGCAGCGCAGCAGCTGGAAGCGAAGATTCTCGAACTGGGTGCGGACAAGGTGGCCGGCTTCATCGCCGAACCCTTCCAGGGCGCGGGCGGCATGATCTTCCCGCCGGAAAGCTACTGGCCGGAAATCCAGCGCATCTGCCGCAAGTACGACGTGCTGCTGTGCGCCGACGAAGTGATTGGCGGCTTCGGTCGTACCGGCGAATGGTTCGCCCACGAGTACTTCGGTTTTGAGCCGGATACGTTGTCCATCGCCAAGGGCCTGACCTCGGGCTACATCCCGATGGGTGGCCTGGTACTGTCGAAAAAAATGGCCCAGGTGCTGGTGGAGCAGGGCGGTGTGTTCGCCCACGGCCTGACCTATTCCGGGCACCCGGTAGCGGCGGCGGTGGCGATCGCCAACCTCAAGGCATTGCGTGATGAAGGGGTGGTGACGCGGGTCAAGGACGACATCGGCCCGTACCTGCAACAGTGTCTGCGCGAGGTGTTCGGCAATCACCCGCTGGTGGGCGATATCCAGGGCACGGGCATGGTGGCGGCACTGCAACTGGCCGAAGACAAAACCAGCCGTAAACGCTTTGCCAACGAGAACGACATCGCCTGGCGCTGCCGCACGATTGGCTTTGAAGAAGGGGTGATCATTCGTTCGACGCTGGGGCGGATGATCATGGCGCCGGCGTTGATTGCCAGCCGTGAAGAGATTGACGAGCTGGTGGGCAAGACCCTGAAAGCGGTCGATCGCACGGCGCAGGAATATGGTCGGCTCTGACACCGTCTGAAGGTCCTGCGGACCTTTTCGCGGGCAAGCCACGCTCCCACAGGTTATGTGTCGTGCTTAAACGTACGACCGACACATGACCTGTGGGAGCGGGCTTGCCCGCGATTGCTTTCGTCCATTCAACACACCTTTCCTTTTTTGCCCCCACCCTGTGCATCCCCGCCAAGTCCGCCCTTTTACCGCGCACGCTACCCAGTTTTTTCATCGTTCCCATCGACATATTTCCTCATTTTCCTAAGCCCTGCCTTGGGCCAACATCGACTTTGCCAGTCAGCCCCATGCTGCCCAACCCAAGGTCCATCAGAGACCGCCGGTGGCAGCTGATATCCGGGGCCGCTGGCCGTACTGCCCATCAAAACTAAATCAACAGCTTTGGGAGTGCTCCATGATCAAGTCCTTGCTTACCCGCGTTACCTATCCACTGGCGGTCACCGCCATCGCCGCGACGGTCGCCACCAGCGCCCAGGCCGGCACCCTGTCCATCGGTCACACCACCTGGGTCGGCTACGGCACCCTCTACCTCGCCCAGGACCTGGGCTACTTCAAGGAAAACGGTCTGACCGTGGAACTGCCGGTCGTCGAAGAAGCTTCGATGTACATGGCGGCGCAAGCGTCGGGCGAGTTGTCGGGCTCGGCCTCGACCATCGACGAAGTGCTGAAATACCGTCCGCAATTTTGCTTCAAGGCGGTGGCCGCGCTGGATGACAGCCATGGTGGCGATGGCGTGCTGGTGGGCAAGGACGTCAAGAGCCTGCAGGAGCTCAAAGGCAAGGCCGTGGCGGTCAACGAAGGGTCGACCTCGCAGTTCTGGTTGTCTTACCTGCTGAAAAAACAGGGCATGACCATGAGCGACATCACCGTGCAGAACATGACGGCTGACGACGCCGCCACCGCGTTCATCGCCGGTCGCGTGCCCGCCGCGGTGACCTGGGAACCGCACCTGTCGATGGTCCGCGACAAGCAACAGGGCAAGGTGCTGATCGACAGCAGCAGCACGCCGGGGGTGATCGTTGACGTGGTGGCACTCAACTGCACCGTCATCGAAAAACAACCGCAAGACGTCAGGGCCCTGGTGGCCGGTCTGTACAAAGCCGTGCAGTACACCAAGGACCATCCGGAGCAGGCCTACAAAATCATGGCCAAAGGCGTCGGCGGCTACCTGGCCGATCCGAAGGAACTGGCCGCAGCTGCCAAAGGCGTGCGCTTCTACGATCAGGCCATGAGCGAACAACTGCTCGGCTCACCGGGCAAGCCGGGTGACAGCGAACCGTTGATCAAACTGGCCAACGAGACCGCCAGCGAGCTGCAGGGCAAGCCGTACAACGTCAGCAATGACGACCTGATCGACAACCGTTTCGTCAGCCCGCTCTAGGAGGTTTGCATGTTCAAGCGCAATTCATGGCTGAGCCGCTGCATCACGCCCAAGACCGGTTTGCCGGTGTCGGTGATCTGGAGTGCGAGCGGCCTGGCCTGGGTCTTGTTGGTCGGCCTCTGGGCCGGGTTGTCCTACGGTGGCGTGGTGCCGGGCATGTTCCTGCCGACACCCGGCGCCGTGGTCGAGGCCGCCGTGCGCCTGAGTCGCGACGGCACCCTCGGCCAGCACGTATGGGCCAGCGTCGAAGTGGTGATGGTCGGTTTCATTGTCTCGTCCCTGGTCGCCGTGCCGCTGGGGTTGCTGATGGGCAGCTTCCGCATCGTCCAGGCGTTCCTCGAGCCGATGGTCAACTTCATCCGCTATCTGCCGGTCACGTCCTTCGTGCCGCTGTTCATTCTGTGGATCGGCATCGGTCTGGAGCAGCGGGTGTCGGTGATCATCTTCGGCGTGTTCTTCCAGCAACTGGTGATGATCGCGGACGTGTCCAAGGGCATCTCCAAGGACCTGATCAACGCCTCTTACACCCTGGGCTCAAACCGCCGCGACGCGGTGCTGCATGTCATTGCCCCGGCGTCATTGCCGGGCGTGCTCGACACCCTGCGCGTGACCATGGGCTGGGCCTGGACTTACCTGGTCGTCGCCGAACTGGTCGCGGCCTCCAGTGGCCTGGGCTACCTGAGCCTCAAAGCCATGCGCGGCTTTCAGGTGGATGTGATTTTCCTGGCCATCGCCATCATCGGCCTGCTGGGCCTCGCTACCGATCAACTGTTCCGTTTCCTTCGTCTGAGGATCACCGCATGGGCTCAGTAACCGCTGCCAATCATCGATTCGCCAACTCCCAGGCCACTGCGGTGCAGGCCGCGCCACGACTGCAAGTGGACAAGGTCAGCCTGCGTTACAAAAAGCCCGATGGCGGCACGTTTACCGCGTTGGAGCAGGTCTCGTTCGAAGTGCCGGATCAGCAATTCGCCGTGCTGGTCGGCCCTTCGGGGTGCGGCAAGTCGAGCCTGCTGTACCTCACCGCCGGCCTGAACGAACCCACGTCGGGCGAGATTTATGTGGGAGGCCAGCAAGTGCAGGGGCCGGGTGCGGATCGCGGCATGGTGTTCCAGAGCTACACGCTGTTTCCGTGGCTGACCGTGCGCCAGAACGTCGAGTTCGGTCTCAAGCGCCGTGGCATGTCGGCGGCGCAACGCAAGGACATTGTCGACTACTACGTCAACGAAGTCGGCTTGAGCAACTTCGCCGACAACTACGCCAAGCAGCTGTCCGGCGGCATGATGCAGCGCGTGGCGATCGCCCGCGCGCTGGCCAACGACCCGCAGATCCTGCTGATGGACGAACCCTTCGGCGCCCTCGACAGCCAGACGCGCCTGCAAATGCAGCAGCTGTTGTTGCGGGTCTGGGGCAACAGCAAGAAGACCGTATTGTTCGTCACCCATGACATCGATGAAGCGATTCTGCTCGGTGACCGGGTCTATGTGATGGGCGCGCGGCCGGGGCGGATCAAGCAGATTCTCGACGTGCCGATCGAGCGCCCGCGCACGCTGGACATGGTCATGGAGCACTCATTCATCGACATGAAACGCAGGATTTTCGGCTTGCTGCATGACGATCTGGAAGAGGTGCATTGAGCCTGTAATGCATCCCCTCTGTAGGCGCTACGGCGCCGCCGGCAACAGGAACCGGGCGATCACCGGCAAGTGGTCGGAGATGCGCAACGTATCGTCCTGTCGCACCCTCGCTTCAACCCGTTTGATGCGCGGGCTGTAGAACAGGTAGTCGACCGTCCGGTCCGGGCCGCTCACGCCCGGATCGTTCGGGTAGTGCGTCAGCCAGCGCGCCCGGTCGATGCCACTGGCCTCGTTGTTGGTGGGGATCATCGGGTATTTGTCCCACAGCGCATGCAAGGCGCTGTCGGCGGAATAGGGTGTGCGTTGCTCGCTGGGCAGGCGCTGGTATTGGCCCAGCGGCAGGAGGTTGAAATCGCCGCCGATCAGCCAGGGCGTGCCACGGCTTTCGAATTTGTCGAGGACCTTGGTCACGGCCGAGATTTGCGTTTGCAGGGTGTCGTCGGGTTGGGTCGCACGGTCCAGGTGGGTGTTGAGGATCGCCATCTGGCCGCCGTCGCTCAACGGCAGGTAGGTGAGCAGCAGGGCGTCTTTCGGCTTGAACTGACGGCTGATCAGGTTGACCTGTGACACCGGTAGTTGCAGGCGCTCGGCGTGTTCGATCTCGTAGCGACTCAAGGTCGCCAATTGCCGGCCAACGCTGCCGAAAATGTGCGGATCAGGGATGAAATCGGCTTTCCAGTCGAATGCGTGGGCACTGCATGGATAGAGATCGGCGACCCGTTCCTGCAAGAGTTTGAGCTGATTCTGGTAATCGCTGGCCTTGGCGCCGTCATCGAGTTCCTGCAACAACACCACGTCCGGTTGCTCGTCGCGAATCACCCGCGCCACTTCATCGAGGCTGAAGGCCATGTCGTCGGCGGTGGGGGCTTCGTCGGTGCCGGCCGCCTGGTCATTCCAGAACACGTAGCGCTTGCCCGCCAGGTACTGGACGTTCCAGGTCATCACCTTCAATGCCTGGCCAGGTGCCAGGAGGGGGGCCTGAGTACTGCAACTGACCGGCAGCACTTCCCTGGCGTCAGGGCGCCAGGTCAGGCTGTAGACCATCGCGCCTGCCAGGCCGGTCACGATCAACAATCCCAGCAGGGCGTAGCGCAGTGGTCGGGTCATGGCTCGGCTTATCAGTGTTACGAAAATTGACCCCGAGCATACCCGAGTGACGAACCGTCGCCCAAGGTCAGCGTGGCCCCTCGATTTTTTCCGGTGCATCGCCGATCAGCATGAACAGGCGGAACAACACCACGCTGGTAAACAGTTGCAGGAAGCTGTGGGCGCTGTCGATCAACAGCGAGATCGCCGGGTTCTGCGGGTCGGGATACACCGCCAGCGTCGCGCCCTTGAGCACCCACAACGGCCCCATCACGCACAGAATGCACACCAGGATGCGTATGAAATGCCCGCGTGTCAGGCGCAGGCTTTCCTTCATCGCCGCCAGCGGGGCCAGGCCACGCAGCACCAGCAGGTACTCGCCGAAGGCCAGGGTCACCATCAGGTAAATGCCGGGCAGGAAATACAGGGACAGGCCGAGCAGAATCAGCACGGTATTGAGGGCGGTCAGCAAGGCAAAGCGCGGCCACAGGTAGGCGGACCTTGCCAGCAGATCGCGGTTACGGGGCGATTCCCCCCGGCTGCGGGCATCGAGAAACAGAATCAGCGCGGCGGTGTACAGCGGATAGACCAGCAAACCGACGATCACGCTCACGCCGGGAAAACTGTCCGGCTCGGTGGAACGGTCGACCACTTGTTGCAGCAGGGCCTCGATGATCACCAGCGGCAGGCACAGTTGCACAATCTGGCCCAGATTGCGTTTGAAGAAATACAGGGAGTCACGCAGTACATCGAACGGATTCATCAGTCGGTATCGCAGGTTGAAAGCAGTGGCCCACTTTAACCGATGATGTGCACAAGGGCACAAACGTAAACGTTCGGTAAAGGTCATTGAAACAAGTTGTTTCAGCCTCCATTAAGGTATTGCACCTTATCCTCTGTGGATACAGGCAACGATTTTCCCGGCAATCTAAGAGGTCGCCATGAACAGCGAAGAACAAACCCTGATCGATGGACTGTTTTCCCGGCTGCAACAGGCCGAAACGAATTCAGCTCCGCGCGACGCCCTGGCCGAGGCGCGGATCAAGGAACACCTGACTCGCCAACCCGCAGCTGGCTACTTCATGACCCAGGCGATTCTGGTGCAAGAGGCGGCAATCAAGAGCCTCGACGAGCAGAACAAGCAATTGACGGCGCAAGTCCAGCAATTACAGGCCGAACTGCAACAGGCCAAGGCGCAGACAGCGGCGCCGGCGCCGACCAGTGGCGGCTTCCTGTCGAGCATCTTTGGCGGCAGCTCCCGCGAGCCGCAGCCGGCGCCGAGCCAAAGCGCACCGGTATCGAGCGGTGGCGGCTGGCGTGAGCCTGGCCGTTCGTCGTTCGGTGGCCAACCGCCACAGCAAAACTACGGTGCCCCGCAACAGAACTATCCACAGCAGGGCTATGCACCGCAGCAACAGGCTCCAGCAGCGGCCGGTAGCAGTTTCCTCGGTGGCGCGCTGAAAACCGCAGCGGGCGTGGCGGGTGGCGTAATGCTGGCAGAAGGCATCAGCAGCCTGTTCCATCACAATCAGCAGCCGCAAGAAATCGTCGAAGTCATCAAGGAAGTGCCGGCCCAGGTCAACGACCAGGGCAACAATGGCTGGGGCGACGATCAGCGCATGGCCGGTAACGATTCCTACGGCAACGACCGGGGCGGCTTTGCCGACGCCGACTACAGCGATGACAGCTCCTCGTTCTTTGGCGGCGACGACGACTCTTTCGTCTGACCCTTCTGTAGCCGCTGACCCGTGGCGAGCAAGCTCGCTCGCCACGGGTGTTACCCCCGGCGTTGCCCATTCCGCAGGTGCCATTCGTCCGGGGTGCCCGGGTGTCTCGGGCCGATTATTCGCGGAACACTCCTTCAGGCTGGCATACTGGGCGACTTTTCGGGCCTGGTGCCTGATCCTGCCTGCGCCCAAGGGGATGTGCGGTGAAAAAAATCGCAGTGTTCGCCGATGTCCAGAACCTCTACTACACCGTTCGTCAGGCTTACGGTTGTCACTTCAATTACGCCGCGCTGTGGGCTGAAATCAGCAAGCAGGGGCAGATTGTCGAGGCCTACGCCTACGCCATCGATCGTGGCGACAGCAAACAGCAGCAGTTTCAGCAGATCCTGCGCAATCTCGGCTTCACCGTGAAGCTCAAGCCCTTCATCCAGCGCAGCGACGGCTCGGCCAAGGGCGACTGGGACGTGGGCATCACCCTCGACATCATGGACGCCGCCGACCATGTCGACGAAGTGGTGCTGGCCTCCGGCGACGGTGATTTCGACATGCTGCTCGAACGCATCATCAGCAAGCACGGCGTGCAGGCGGTGGCCTACGGCGTGCCGGGCCTGACCGCCAACTCGCTGATCCGCGCGGCCAGCCGCTACGTGCCGATCGAAGGCGCGTTGCTGCTCAAGAATTGATTTTTACGGAGTTCAAACAGGTTTGGAACGCATCGCAGTCATCGACTTTGAAACCACCGGGATCTCCCCGAGCAGCAGTTGCCGGGCCACGGAAATTGCCGTGGTGATCCTTGAACAGGGGCGCATCGTCGAGCGTTACCAGAGCCTGATGAATGCCGGCGTGCGCGTCCCGGCCTTCATCGAACAACTCACCGGCATCAGCAACGCCATGCTGCGCACCGCACCATCGGCCGAGCAGGTGATGAATGAGGTCAACGAATTTGTCGGCACCACGCCCTTGCTGGCGCACAACGCCGCGTTCGACCAGAAATTCTGGGACTTCGAGCTGGGGCGAATCAAACGCACGCGCTTGCAGAATTTTGCCTGTTCGCTGCTGTTGGCCCGCCGTCTGATGCCCGCCGCGCCCAACCACAAGCTCGGCACCCTCACCACCTTCGCCAACCTGCCCCACACCGGCAAGGCCCACCGGGCCATGGCCGACGCGGAAATGGCCGCCAACCTCACGGCGCACCTGGCCGAAGAATTGCGCCAGAAACACGGCTTGCGCGAGTTGTCCCACGATCTGCTGTGCAAATTGCAGAAAGTGCCGGCGGCGAAAATCAATGAGCATCTCAAGCGCCATCGCAGCGCCTGACCACCATTCCCTGTAGGCGCGAGCAGGCTCGCTCCTACAGGGAATGTGTTTAACGATGTCTCTGATTCGGCGATTGATCCTACCGAAACTTAGGGATTGTCTGTCTTGCCCGCCCAACCCCGCATCTCTAACCTCTCTGTGTCGCTGAAAACTCAGCGACCGGGACTGCAAGCCCGTAGTAGGAGACAACATACGCACCTATAATCGCGTCGCTATAAATTAGCGTCCGTCGATTTATGGTAGCTGTGTGCGGGAGACCTTCGGGTCTGCCGGGGGTGCCTCCTACTCGGTCTTGCAGACCCGCGCATAGCTGCCACCCATCAACTGCAAGTGATGCTGGCAGCTCCGACTTTTAAGGAGACTAGCCATGATCAAAGTTACCCCCAACCCCCCTGAATCCTCCGATCACTTCACCCCCCAAACCTTCATCCGTCATCACATCCAGTTGCGAGCGCTGTTGCTGCATGCCGAACCGTGGTTTTCAGCCCGGGACATCGGCCGGTTGATGGGTGTGGACATCAACCCAAGGCAAGTGCTCAAGCTCGACGCGGATCAGCGGCGGATGATGGTTGTGTCGGGACACGACGGGTTGCAAGAAACCCTGATGCTCAGCGAGTCCGGCGTGTACGCGATGCTGGTCTATCACTACTGCCCGGAAAATCGCCATTTGCGGCGTTGGTTGACCCACCACGTGATTCCGCTGTTGCGCGAAGAGGCTGGAGCGGTCTCCTATCAAGCCCCCCGCCTGCGTTCGATGGACTGGGCGGGCGGGACGCTGAGGCTGCTGCAATGGCGTAAAGAACCGTGGATTCGCCTGCGGGATATGCCGGGATTGTTGTCAGGCGGTTACAGCGGCATGTGATGTATTGCTCGTAGGAGCGAGCCGGCTCCGGGCGGCGTTCCGACGATGGGCGCCAACGATATCGCGGGGAACCTGACACCCCGCGTTGTTCTCCGGTTCATCGCGAGCTCGCTCCTACAGGTTGTTCACTTGCCATTGCCCTCGATGTGCCCCAGCGGCACGCGCTTTTCGATGGCGCTCGACAACACAATCGACGTTTTGCTGAAGCCGAACGTGGCAATCCGGTTGATCAGCTCTTCCAGCTCCGGCATCGAACCCACCGCCGCCTGCATGATCACGCACGGATCGCCCGTCACGCGGTGGCATTCCGTCAACTGTGGGATTTTGATCAGGTCGTCGTAGGCTTTCTGATTGCCGTGCTGGTTCAGGCGCAGTTCGATCACGCACTGGATCGGCAGGCCCAGCTTGGCCATGTCGACTTTCGCCTGGTAACCGGTGATGACGCCGCTGGCCTCAAGCTTGGCCACGCGTTCGGCGACGGCGGGGGCGGACAGGTTGACCTTGCGCGCCAGGTCCGCGTAGGACGCGCGACCGTTTTCCAGCAAGGCGCTGAGCAGCATGCGGTCGTATTTATCCACGGGCGACTCCTGAAAAGGGATGACTTTCGAAACAACGGTATATAGCGCTGAAGTCCGTGTTTTGAAAAGTGTACCGGCGCTTTAAAAAGGTTTTGTAACTTATTTTCCGCTGTCAGCCTTTCTAGAATAGCGGCTCACTTGTCTTGCCTGTGAGCTGCCCCCATGCCTGGCCTACGTCGTTTTCCCTTACCGCTGATCGCCGCCTTCTTCGCCTTGTATGTGATTTGGGGCTCGACCTACCTGGTGATCCGCATCGGCGTGGAGTATTGGCCGCCGCTGTTGCTGGCCGGAATTCGCTTCGTCATTGCCGGGAGCTTGATGTACGCCTTTTTGCGCTGGCGCGGGGCGCCGGCACCGACCTGGGCGCAATGGAAAGCCGCGGGCATCATCGGCGTGTTGTTGCTGGCGTGCGGCAACGGCGCGGTCAGCGTGGCCGAGCACACAGGCGTGGCCTCAGGTGTCGCGGCATTGGCGGTGGCGACGGTGCCGCTGTTTACGTTGCTCTGTGGCTACTTCTGGGGCGCGCGAAATACCCGCCTCGAATGGGCCGGGATCGTCCTCGGGCTGATCGGTATCGCCATGCTCAACCTCGGTTCCAACCTGCAATCGAGCCCGCTGGGCGCTGCGTTGCTGGTATTTGCCGCGGCCACCTGGGCCTTCGGCTCGGTGTGGAGCAAACACTTGCCATTGCCTCAGGGCGCAATGGCCAGTGCCGTGGAAATGCTGGTGGGCGGGGTGGTGTTGCTGATCGGCAGTGCCGTGAGCGGCGAGCACCTGGAAAAGATGCCACCGATCGAAGGCTGGGCCGCGCTGGCGTACCTGACCGTGTTCGGTTCGATCATCGCCTTCAACGCCTACATGTACCTGTTGAAGCACGTGCGTCCGGCGGCGGCCACCAGTTATGCCTACGTCAACCCGGCGGTGGCGGTGTTGCTGGGGATCGTGTTTGTCGGCGAGACCATTGGCATCGAAGAAGCGCTGGCGATGGCTGTGATCATCAGTGCCGTGGTGTTGATTGGCTTGCCGCAGTGGCGCCGTTCGCCGCAGCTGCCGGTGGTGAAGGCGGTGCCGACAGAATCCCGTGTGAATTAGGGTAAACTGCGCGCCATTGCATCTTGTTTTGCACACTTGTTTTGCACACCCGCGCTGAATTTTCCTACGGTATTCCCATGACTTTCGCCTCCCTTGGCCTGATCGAACCCTTGCTGCGCTCCCTCGAGAAGCTTGGCTACCAGACCCCGACGCCGGTTCAGGCGCAAGCTGTTCCGGCGGTGCTGGCCGGTCGCGACCTGATGGCCGCCGCCCAGACCGGAACCGGCAAGACCGCCGGTTTCGCGCTGCCACTCCTGCAATTGCTGGCCATGGAAGGGCCGAAAGTCACGGCCAACTCGGTGCGCGCGCTGATCCTGGTGCCGACCCGCGAACTGGCCGAGCAAGTTCACGAAGCCGTGCGCCAGTACGCCGAGAACCTGCCGTTGCGCACCTACGCGGTGTACGGCGGGGTCAGCATCAACCCGCAAATGATGAAGCTGCGCAGCGGTGTCGATCTGTTGGTGGCGACCCCGGGCCGTTTGCTCGATCTGTTCCGCCAGAACGCGCTCAAGTTCAACCAGCTGCAAACCCTGGTGCTGGACGAAGCCGACCGCATGCTCGACCTGGGCTTTTCCGAGGAGCTGGCGAACATTTACCGCGCGCTGCCGAAGAAACGTCAGACGCTGCTGTTCTCCGCCACCTTCTCCGACGACATCCGCCTGCTGGCCGGGCAAATGCTCAACGACCCGCTGACCATTGAAGTCAGCCCGCGCAATGTGGCCGCCAACACCGTCAAGCAATGGGTGGTGACGGTGGACAAGAAGCGCAAGCCCGAGCTGTTCGTGCACTTGATGCGCAAGGGCAAGTGGAAGCAGGTGCTGGTGTTCGCCAAAACCCGTAATGGCGTGGATGCGTTGGTCGAGAAGCTGCAGGGCCTGGGCATCAATGCCGACGGCATCCATGGCGACAAACCCCAGGCGACCCGTCAGCGTGCACTGGACCGTTTCAAGCTCAGTGAAGTGCAGATCCTGGTCGCCACCGACGTCGCGGCTCGTGGTCTGGATATCGAAGACTTGCCGCTGGTGGTCAATTTCGACTTGCCGATCGTCGCCGAGGACTACATCCACCGCATCGGCCGTACCGGCCGCGCGGGTTCGACCGGCGAGGCGATTTCCCTGGTGTGTGCCGATGAAGTGAACCTGCTGTCGGCCATCGAGATGCTCACCCGTCAGACCTTGAAGCGTCAGAACGAGCCGGACTTCGAGCCTGAGCACCGGGTGCCGGACACCGATGCCAGTGGTCAGGTGATCAAGAAGCCGAAAAAGCCGAAGAAACCGAAAACGTCGGGTGGTGGCGGCAAGCGTAACCTCGGCAAGTGGGTCGACAGCGGTGAAGTCGCGCCAGCGGAACCTTCGGTCAAGCCTGTGCGCAAGGTGCCGGTGTTCAATACCGGGCCGCGTAAGCGTAAGCCTTAGTAGTTACGGCGCCGGCCAAATCGCTATCGCGAGCAGGCTCGCTCCCACAGGGGATTTGTGAACGACACAGGTCCAATGTGTGCGAGCCTGCTCGCGATGGGCGCGCCACGGTACTCAGCCCTTGTGCTGCAACCACTGAATGATCCCCAACCCCGCCGCTCGCCCACTGGCGAAACACGCGGTCAGCAGATAACCGCCCGTCGGTGCCTCCCAATCCAGCATTTCCCCCGCGCAGAACACGCCAGGCAACTGCTTGAGCATCAAGCGTTCATCCATCGCTTCGAACAACACGCCGCCCGCACTGCTGATGGCTTCGTCCAATGGCCGGGTTTTCACCAGGGTCAGTGGCAATGCCTTGATCGCTTGGGCCAGCAATGCCATGTCCGCGAAGGTTTCGGCAGACGTCAGTTCGCGCAGCAGCGCAGCTTTCACCCCGTCGATGCCCAACTGGCTGTGCAGGTGTTTGGCCATCGAGCGTGAGCCGCGCGGCTTGCTCAATGCTGCCTGCACTTTATCCACAGGCCGGCCGGGCAGGAGGTCGAGATGAAGGGTTGCCGAGCCGTGCCGGTTGATCGCTTCGCGGATCGGCGCCGACAGGGCGTAGATCAGGCTGCCTTCGATGCCGGTGGCGGTTATCACACATTCGCCGAGGCGCGGCACGTCATCATTGAGGCCGATGGCGATGTTTTTCAGCGGGCTGCCGGCGAATTTGCTGACCATCAATTCGCTCCAGGCCTGCACCTCGAAGCCACAATTGCTCGGTTGCAGCGGTGCGAGTCCTACGCCGCGTTGCGCCAGTGGCTGCATCCAGGCGCCATCCGAGCCCAGGCGCGCCCAACTGCCGCCACCGAGGGCCAGCAGCGTGGCGTCGGCCTGAACGGTTTTTTCGCCGTCGGGGCTGTCGATGCGCAAACCGCCGTTTTCATTCCAGCCGAGCCAGCGATGGCGGGTGTGGATAACCACGCCGCTGTCACGCAGACGCTTGAGCCAGGCACGGAGCAGCGGCGCGGCTTTCATGTCGGTCGGAAAGACCCGGCCCGAGCTGCCGACAAAGGTGTCGATGCCCAGGTCGTGAATCCATTGGCACAGGGCTTCGGCGCCAAAGCCGCGCAGTAGCGGGGCGATCTGTGGCGCCCGTTCGGCGTAGCGCGAAAGGAATGCCGGGTAGGCTTCGGAGTGGGTGATGTTCATGCCGCCAACACCGGCCAGGAGGAATTTTCGACCAACCGAAGGCATGCCGTCGTACAGATCGACCTTGATCCCTGCCTGACTCAACACTTCGGCCGCCATCAAGCCGGCGGGACCGCCACCGATGATGGCGACGTGAGGGGCGGAGAGTGTCGAGGGCTGGGTCATGGGCTGCGCTGCGGTCTGGCGGAATGAAGGCAGGCATTCTAGCAGTCAAAATCCCTGTGGGAGCGGGCTTGCCCGCGATAGCGGAGTGTCAGTCACCGAAGAGGTTGAGGGTGCCAGCCTCATCGCGGGCAAGCCCGCTCCCACAGGGACTGTGTGAGGTTGGAAAAGGGTGGTTAAAAAATGATCACCGGTCTGTAGCCTGCATTCCATATGGCCTGTAGTCCCTTTCACTCAGGTTATCCACAGGCGGCTCCACAGGCATTGTGGGTAAAGCATCCACAAATCAGTGACAACCTGATGACTGCCAGACCCGTTGCGCGCTGTGGTGGAGAATGCCGTGGCGGCGGGCCAGGGCTTTGCGGTCCTTGCTGTAGCCGCCGCCGATCACCCCGACCACCGGGATATCGCGGCCCAGGCAATGGCGCATCACGGCTTCATCGCGGGCGGCGAGGCCTTCGTCTGTCAGCTTCAGATAACCGAGGGCGTCGTCCTTGTGTACATCGACGCCGGCGTCATACAGCACCAGGTCCGGCTGGTAGAGCGGCAACAGGTAGTTGAGCGCGTCATCCACCACCTTCAGGTAATCGACATCGCCCATGCCGTTGGGCAATGGAATGTCCCAGTCGCTTTCGGCTTTGCGTGCAGGAAAATTCTTCTCGCAATGCAGGGAAACGGTAATGGCTTCCGGGGTGTTCTGCAGGATGCGTGCAGTCCCGTCGCCCTGGTGCACATCGCAATCGAAGATCAGTACCCGGTTCACCCGGCCACTTTCCAGCATGAAATGGCTGATCACCGCCAGGTCGTTGAAGATGCAGAAGCCGGCCGGGTGATCATAGTGGGCGTGGTGAGTGCCGCCGGCCAAGTGACAGGCCAGGCCATGTTCGAGCGCCTGGTCGGCCGCCAGCAACGAGCCGCCGACCGCCCGCACCGTGCGCCGGGCCAGGGCTTCGCTCCAGGGCAGGCCAAGGCGACGTTGATCTTCTCGGGACAACTCGCCGCCCATGTAGCGTTCGATATACGAAGGGTCATGGGCGAGGGCGAGAATCTCTGCAGGGCAGAGTTCCGGGCGCAGCAGGTCGGCGTCGCGAGTCAGGCCGCTGTCCACCAGGTGATCGCGCAGCAGGCGGAACTTGTCCATGGGGAAGCGGTGATCCGCCGGGAATTCGGGACTGTAGTCTTCGTGATAAATCAGCGGCAGCGGCATGATGCTTTCGTACAGGAATGAGTGAATGATCCTACCAGCGTTGTAGACTCGCGGCATGGAAATGGGGGGAGGAGCACGATGGAGCCGATACTGGAACTGACGAGCGCGCGGCTGCTGTTGCGGCAGTGGAGCGACGAAGACTTGCCGGAATTTGCGGCGATGTGTGCCGATCCACAGGTCATGCGTTATTTTCCGGCGCCCTTGAGCCGGCTGGAAAGTGCTTCATTGATCGGGCGAATCCGTGGTCATTTCGCTGAGCATGGTTTCGGTCTGTGGGCGCTGGAGCGCAAGGACACCGGGCAGTTCATCGGATTTACCGGGCTCGGGGTGGTGGGTTTCGATGCGCCGTTCACCCCCGCCATCGAGATCGGCTGGCGCCTGGCGCGTGAGCATTGGGGCCTGGGCTATGCCAGCGAGGCGGCGTGGACCGCTCTGCGCTGCGGGTTTGACCGTTTGGCGTTGAACGAAGTCGTGTCCTTCACCGCTGACAGCAACCTGCCGTCGCAGAAGGTCATGCAGGCGATCGGCATGCAGCATGACCCTGCCGATGACTTTGAACACCCCAGGCTTGCCGTCGATCATCCCTTGCGCCACCACGTGCTGTATCGCATCAGCCGTGAACAATGGCTGCAAACCTTGCATGGATAAGCCGGCGCGGATGTTTACAATGACCCCATCGGCTTTGGCCAGAAACTGAATCGACCGCCGCAGCCCAGACTGCGCGGCATTGCGTTGTGTGAGGAGAGTCTGAATGAGCCAAGTGTTGGATGATCTGGTCGACCTGCTGACCCTGGAGCCGATTGAAGAAAACCTGTTCCGTGGCCGTAGCCAGGACTTGGGTTTTCGGCAGTTGTTCGGCGGCCAGGTACTCGGCCAGTCGCTGTCGGCGGCCAGTCAGACCGTCGAAGAGGCGCGCCACGTGCATTCGATGCATGGCTATTTCCTGCGTCCGGGCGACGCCGGGTTGCCGGTGGTGTATCAGGTTGACCGGGTGCGCGACGGCGGCAGTTTCAGCACGCGTCGGGTGACGGCGATCCAGAAGGGCCACCCGATTTTCACCTGCAGCGCCTCGTTCCAGTACGACGAAGAAGGTTTTCAGCACCAAAGCGAAATGCCGCAAGTGGTGGGGCCGGAAAACCTGCCATCGGAACTTGAGATCACCCAACAGCGCGCGCACCTGATCCCCGAGAAAATGCGCGAAAAGCTACTGTGCCCCAAGCCGATCGAGTTTCGACCCATCACCGAAAAAGACCCCTACAACCCGCTGCCTTCCGACCCGATCAAGTACGTCTGGTTTCGTGCCGATGGTGCCCTGGCCGACGCTCCGGCGTTGCACAAGTACTTGCTGGCCTATGCCTCGGATTTCGGTCTGCTGACCACCTCGATGCAGCCCCACGGCAAAACGGTCTGGCACAAGGACATGCAGGTCGCGAGCCTCGATCACGCGTTGTGGTTCCACGCCGATCTGCGCGCCGATGACTGGTTGCTTTACGCGATGGACAGTCCCTGGGCCGGCAACTCCCGTGGTTTTTCCCGTGGCAGCGTGTTCAATCGCGCCGGGCAACTGGTGGCCTCGGTCACGCAGGAAGGCCTGATTCGCCACCGCAAGGACTGGGCATGAGCCTGGCTGAAGTGCGTCACTGGGTGTTCGACATGGACGGCACCCTGACGGTGGCGGTGCATGATTTCGCGGCGATTCGCGTGGCGCTGGCGATTCCGGCGGAAGACGACATTCTGACCCACCTCGCTGCGCTGCCGCCCGATGAAGCCGCCGCCAAACATGCGTGGCTGCTGGAGCACGAGCGTGACCTGGCGCTCGGGTCGAAACCGGCACCCGGCGCCGTAGAGCTGGTGCGTGACCTGGCCGGGCGTGGTTATCGCCTGGGCATTCTCACGCGCAATGCCCGGGAGCTGGCGCACGTTACGCTGGAGGCGATTGGCCTGGCTGACTGCTTCGCGGTGGAGGACGTGCTCGGTCGGGATGAAGCACCGCCAAAACCGCATCCAGGTGGCTTGCTGAAACTGGCCGAGGCCTGGAAGGTGCCGGCGAGCGAGATGGTAATGGTCGGTGATTACCGCTTTGATCTCGATTGCGGACGGGCGGCGGGGGCGCGGACGGTGTTGGTGAACCTGCCGGAAAATCCATGGCCGGAATTGACCGATTGGCATGCGGCCGATTGCATTGAGTTGCGGCAGATGTTGTCGGCTTGAGCGCATGGTTGCCTGATCTGACGCCATCGTCGGAATGCCGCCCGGAGCAGGCTCGCTCCCACAGTGGTATGCGATTAATTGTGGGAGCGAGCCTGCTCGCGATGGCGCCGGCCCGGCCAGCGCAAAACCTACAGCCCGAACAACGCCTTCTGCCCCTCGGGCGAAGTAAACATCCCGTCCCCGTTATGCCCGACGCCGGGCACTTCGATCAGTTGCTGATTGAGCCCTTGCGGTTGCAGCCGCTTCAGATACTCAAAGTAATTGCGCCCGCGGGCCAATCGATAGGGGCCTTGGGCCTGGGCTTCACAACCCTTGTCCAGCGCCGGGTGATTGGGGTCGATGTCCTGCTGCCCCAGCAGATAAACGATGTTGCGCTTGACGTACTTTTCCTGCAGTTGCGCAGGCGTTTTTCCTTCGGCGTAGGCGGGTAGATCCGTCAGCCCGTACTTCCAGCGATTGAAGTCCGGGCAGCGGGCATGACTGAACGCCACGGGCCGGCGTTCGTCGAAGTAGGCGTAGGAAGATGGATTGGCGATCACATAGCGCACCTGCACGCCAGCGGCGTCGAGGGCCGGCTGATCGTGCCCGAGCATGGCGTATCGCTGAACCACTTGAGCACCACCGGAGTGGCCGGCAATGACGATTTGCTTCACATCCGGAAACTGCTCGCGATCACCCAGGCGGGCGATGATTTCGTCCAGTGCCTCATACGAGCTGAGACGGAACGGCGCTGTGGATTCGCCCCCCGCCATCCACTCATTGCCTTGCCAGCGCAGAACCGTTTCGGCGACGGGATGCATCGCAACGTCGGTTTCATTGAGAAATTGCGGGGCGATGACCAGCGTCGTCGCGCTTTGCCCGGCCAGTTCCGCCGCGTGTTCTGCGCTGTGCAGGTAGGTCTGTGCATTGCGCAGGCGACCATGGACGATGATCAGCACACGTTCGATCTTTGTCGGGGCCGGGCTGATGCCTACCGCCATCTCGCCTGATTTCAACAGCAGGCGTCCGGGACTGATCTCCTCGACGCCATGCTCGGCAGCCCAAGTACTTGCGCAGTGACTCGCGCAAGTGATCAACAACGCCAACAGCCACTTCTTCATTTACAGATTTTTCGCCGCAAAGGTATCGCACTGGCCAACCTGGCCTTGGGCGAATCCGGTTTTGAACCAGCGCACTCGTTGCGCCGACGTACCATGGGTAAACGAGTCGGGTACCACACGCCCCTGACCCTGTTGCTGCAAACGATCATCGCCAATGGCATTGGCCGCGTTGAGCGCTTCTTCGACATCGCCCGGCTCCAGCCAGTTCAGTCGTCGTTGTGCATGGTTGGCCCAGACGCCGGCCAGGCAATCGGCTTGCAGTTCCTGACGCACCAGCAAGCCGCCATCGCCTTCCATCTGCCGGCCTTGCTGGCGCGCTGCCTGAATTTTCGCGGAAACGCCGAGCAAGGTCTGCACGTGGTGTCCGACTTCGTGAGCGATCACGTAGGCTTGGGCGAAGTCCCCCGCCGCGGAAAAGCGTTGAGACATTTCCTGGAAGAACGCCATGTCCAGATAGACCTTCTGGTCCGCCGGGCAATAGAACGGACCGGTCGCCGAGGTGGCCAGGCCGCACGCCGAGTTAACGCGATTGCTGAACAACACCAGCGTCGGGTCTTTGTATTGCTTGCCGGCCTGCTGGAAAATCTGCTGCCAGGTGTCCTCGGTATCACCCAGAATCGATCGGACGAATTCGGCCCCTTCGTCATTGGCCGGTGGTGCCTTGCGCGTCTGATTAGTGGTCGGTGCCGATTGCTGGCTCATCTGCCCGGTCAGTTGGCCGAGGATCTGCAGCGGGTCCTGGCCGGTGATCCAGCCGATCCCGACGATCAGAATGATGGCCGTCAGGCTCAGCCCCTTGCCACCGCCAAAACGCATTCCGCCACCGCCGACATCATCGCCACGGGCATCGACCACGTTGTCACTGCGTCGGCCTTTTTTCCATAGCATGTGGGATTCCTCTTTTGTTCCGGGTAAAGAACCGTGGGATGAGTGTTGCTGCTGTGTGGGGGAGGCGCCAGTCCGGTCGTCCGGCTTTTGTCGCGCGCGCCCGTAAGCCCGGCAACCCCTGATGGATTGCCGGGCACGTTTCAGGTTTGTATTGAACGCGGGCACCCCGACGAATTCCGTCGGGCGCCGTTTTTTTATCGGGGGAACATCAAGCGTGCAGGAGCCGGTCTATGCGGTTACTCGTCGAACGCGTCCCACACAGGGGCAAAGGGCGGGCTGACCTGACGCTCGCGCTTGGAAAGGCTGGCGATCAAGGCGCGGTCCTGATCGTCCAGTTGAACGTCCAGCGCCGCCAGGTTGGCCCGTTGATTGGCCTCGCTACTGGCCTTGGGAATGGCGGCGACGTTCGCCTGATCCAGCAGCCATTTGAGCGCGACCTGGGTGGGCAACACACCCTGTTTGGCGGCGATCTGCCGGATCTGGGGGATGTCTGACACCTTGTTGCGAGCCAGGGGCGTGTAGGCCGTCAGTGCAAGGTCATGCTGACGGGCGTAGTTCAGCAGGGCGTTTTGGCCGAGCAGCACGTGGTATTCGACCTGAATGGCTGACAGCGGAGCGCCCAGTTCCTCGACGACGTTGCGCAACAGCGGCAGCGGAAAATTCGCCACGCCGATGTTGCGTGCCAGACCTTGTTCCTTGAATGACACCAGGGTTTCGATCGTGCTCGGCAGGTCCCAGTCGGTGGTGGGCCAATGGATCATGAACAGGTCGACGTAATCGCTGCGCAAGGCCTTGAGGCTGCGGTCCATGGAGTGGCGCATGGCGTCGGGTTGCAGTTGGTCCCACCAGACCTTGGTGGTGACGTGGATCTGCTCGCGGGGTGTCGGACTGTTCGCCAGCGCCTGACCGACAGCGTCTTCGTTGTTGTAGCCCGCGGCCGTATCGATGTGCCGATAACCCAGCGCCAGGGCCTGTTCCACGGCGCGGGTGCATTCCTCGCCCAGCATCGGCCAGGTGCCGAGGCCCAGTTTTGGCATGTTCAACCCTTGGGCGTTAACGATGTGCTGCATGGTCGATCTCCTTTTCAAAAGCGGTGATACCTGCGATATGGCGCGCGGCGATGTAGCCGAAGGTCAGCGCCGGACCCAGATTGATGCCGCCGGCGGGGTAGTGCCCGCCCATGATGCTGGCCATGTCGCCGCCTGCGGCATATAGCCCGGCGATGGCCTGACCCGCGTCGTCGAGGGCCTGGGCGTGTGCGTTGACCTTGAGCCCGGCAAAGGTGCCGAAGCAGCCGGGCTGGACCTTCACCGCATAGAACGGGCCTTGTTCGATCGGTGCGACGCACGGGTTGGGTTGCTGCAGCGCATCGCCCTGCTTGCGGTTATAGGGGGTAGAACCGCGTCCAAACTGCGGGTCTTCGCCGTTGCGCGCATGGCGGTTGTAGTCGTCCACCGTGCGGCGTAGACCGTTCGGATCGATGCCGCAGGCCGATGCCAATTCTTCAAGGGTAGTGCCGGTTTTCAGATAGCCGCTGCGGATAAAGGATGACAGTGGCACCGGAAACGGCCGAGAGATGCCCAGCCCGTAGCGACGCTGGAAGCCATGGCTGCAAATCAGCCACGAAGCGACCTCTTCGCCTGGCGGGGCGGCGCTGACCATGGCCTTGACGTAGTCGTAGTAACCGTTGGCTTCGTTGACGAAACGCTGGCCGTTGCTCAGGACGCCGATGATCCCCGGCTTGCCGCGTTCAATGATGTGCGGGAAATGACCGACGCTGCCGTCGCTGTGTCGCACCTGCGAGACCGGTGCCCAGGCGACTGGCGACGCCACATCGGTATTGACTCGAGCACCGACGCTTTCGCCCAGTCGCAGCCCGTCGCCGGACACCGCCAGCGGCGGCAAGGCCAGGTGTTCACGCCCGGTTGGTGTACGTGGAAACAATGCCTTGCGCCGTTCGATGTCATTGGCAAAACCGCCCGCCGCGAGCACGACGGCCTTGCGCGCGCGGATGCACACCGAGCCCTTGGCGGTGCTGACCACCGCGCCACGGACCTGATTGCGCTCGTACAGTAACTCGGTCACGGGCGCCGACTCCCACAGCAATACGCCGAGGTCCTCGGCGGATTTTGCCAGGCGTGCGACCAACGCCACACCGTTGACCAGTTGCATCGCGCGGCCATGCACGGCGAGGTCGAGCAGGTGGCGGGTGAAACGTCGAGTGACGTGCCAGGCGGCGGACAGCGAGCGGGTCAGGTTGAGGAACGCCGTGAGGTCAGCGCCCGCCATGATCGGCATGCCCATGAACGATGTTTCGCGCATGGTCTTGCGCAGACGCTTGAGCAGCGTGCCGACGTTTCGTGCGTCATAGGGGGCGGCGATCACCGAGCGCCCACCGGTGCCTGCGCCTGGCGTGTCGCCATGAATGTCGGCAATGGCATTGCCGTCGGCGAATTGCAGCGAGGTGTGCTGTTCGAAAAACGCGACCATCTGCGGGCCGGCTTCGAGGAAGGCATCAATCATTGCCGGGTCGAAGTGCTCGCCCAATTCGTGTTTCAAGTAGGTGCGCGGCAACGCCACGTCTTCGACGATACCGGCGCGCCGGGCCAGGGGATTGCAAGGCACCCACGCCCAGCCGCCGGACCAGGCCGTGGCCCCACCGAAAACCGCATCCTTTTCCACCACAATGACTTTCAGGCCATGCCACGCCGCCGTGACTGCGGCCGATAGCCCGGCCGCACCGGAGCCGACGATCAGCACATCGCAGTCGATGTCGGGAAGAAAGTGCGGTTCGGCAGGCATTGTGAACACTCCAGCGATTTATTGTTTTGGAATTAGATTCCAGAAAATAAAAGAGGCATGCCGTGCCGGGCAAGTTCCAGGCGCACAAAACGGGCGGTAATCGGACATTGAGTTCCAGATTTCGCATTCAGTCGGTTGTCTTCTAGAATCGAGCAAATTTTTCGTGGAAGCTCCCATGGCCGGCAGTCAGATCGAACGTGTTTTCAGTGTGCTTGAAAGCCTCACCAGCGACCCCCGTGGCCTGCCGATGCAGACACTGGCGGAGCAACTGGACATCCCCAAGAGCGCAACCCATCGCTTGCTCGCCGAGCTGATCCGCCTCGGGTATGTGCGACAGAATCCAGAGAACCTGCGCTACCACCTGTCAACCAAACTGGTGGCGATGGGTTTCCGCTATCTGTCGAGCAGTGGCGCCGATATCGTGCAGCCGGTGCTCGATCGTCTGGCCCAGGAAACCGGTGAACTGGTGCGCCTTGGCGTTATAGATGGCGAGCGGCAGACCTGGATCGCCAAGTCCCAGGGGGCGCGATCCGGCTTGCGCTACGACCCCGATATGGGCCGTGATGCACCGCTGTTTTACACGGCCTCGGGGCATGCCTGGCTGGCGTGCATGAGTGATGCCGAAGCCTTGTCGCTGGTCGAGCGCCAGGCGGTGGATCGGCCATTGGATCTGGGGCCGAATGCGCCGCGTTCCAACATTGAATTGCTCGAGCGCCTGCGCCTGGCGCGGGAGCAGGGCTACGCCTGTGTCGAGGAAAGTTCGGCGGTCGGCACCTCGGCGATTGCTGCTGTGGTGCGTCACCCCGGCGATGGTCGGGTGATCGGCGTACTCAGCATTGCCGGGCCGAGTGCGCGGATGCCGGGTGCGCGGCTGCACGAACTGGCGCCGTTGCTGTTGAGGTTTACTGAGGAATTGTCGGCGGCGAGTCTGGCGTCGGAGTTGTTTAACTGAGGCCTGGATAAGCCCTGTGTGCGAGCCTGCTCGCGATTACGGTTTGTCAGTCAGCACGATGATTGGATGAACTGCCCTCATCGCGAGCGCGCTCGCTCCCACAGTTTGATCGCCATCAATCTTGAAACCGTGCGCTGTTCGAACACTTTCATTGCACGCTTGTGTAAGAATCTGGAACCAGGTTCTAAATTGTTGGAAATCTTCCTTCCAACAATAAGCACAAGAGGACCGCGCCTTGAATTCGCCCCTTCGAATTGCCCTGATCGGCGCTGGCATCATGGGTCAGCAACATTACCGGCATCTGAAAACCCTGACTGACGCGACGCTGTGTGCGGTGGCCGATCCCGGCCCGCAAGCGGCAACGCTCGCCGCTGAATGGGGAGTGGGGTATTTCGCCGATCACCGCCAGATGCTGGAGCAGGCGAAGCCGGACGCCGTCATCGTCGCCAATCCGAATAACCTGCACGTCAGCACCGCCCTCGATTGCCTCGCCGCTGGGGTCGCGGTGTTACTGGAGAAGCCGGTCGGCGTGCACCTGGATGAGGTGCGCGGCTTGGTGGAGGCTTCAAAGGCCACTGGCGTACCGGTGCTGGTGGGCCATCATCGGCGGCACAATCCCTTGATCGTGCGTGCCCATGAACTGGTCAAGGGCGGCGCCCTGGGTCGGTTGACCACGGTCACGGCGCTCTGGCAGTTGCGCAAGCCCGACAGTTATTTCGAGACGCCCTGGCGCCGCGAGGCGGGTGCGGGGATGTTGTTGACCAACCTGATCCATGACCTCGATTTACTGCGCCACTTGTGCGGTGAAGTGCGTCAGGTGCAGGCCATCACCAGCAACGCCATCCGCGGTTTCGCCAACGAAGATTGCGCGGCTGTGTTGCTGCAGTTCGACAGCGGTGCCCTGGGCAGCCTGACCGGGTCCGACGCGGTGGCGGCGCCCTGGAGTTGGGAGCTGGATTCCGGGGAGAACCCGGTGTATCCGCGTCAGGCTGACCAGCCCTGCTACTTGCTGGCCGGGACCGGTGGGGCGCTGAGTATTCCACAACTCAAACGCTGGCATTACACCGAAGCCGATGGCGGGTGGCATCAGTCTCTGGTGCAGATGCAGGAAAGCTTCAGCGCCGATGAGGCGTTGCGCTTGCAGTTGCAGCACTTCGTGCGCGTCGTGCGCCGGGAAGTCGAGCCGCTGGTGAGCGCCGCCGATGCCGCCCGCACCCTGGCGCTGATCGAGGCCATCCGCGAAGCGGCCGAAACCGGTCGCGCTTGCACGCCTTCCCTGATTGAGGCCTGACCATGAGTGAACGAATTTTTTCCCTGGCCAGTCTGACCGTGCTGGAGCTTTCGCCACCCGACATGGTCGAAGTCGCGGCACGGGCCGGGTACAGCCATGTCGGCTTGCGCCTGGTGCCAGCGACGCCGGAGGAACACCACTTTGCCCTGGTGGCGGATGAAGGTTTGCGCCGTCAGACCCTGGCGCGTCTGCGCGATACCGGCGTACGTGTACTGGATGTTGAAATCCTGCGGTTGAAGCCGGATACCGTCGTCGCCGAGTTCGAGAAGGTGCTGGCGGTCGGTGCCGAATTCGGTGCGACTGAATTGCTGGTGGCCGGTAATGATTTCGATGAGCAACGCATGACCGAAAACTTTGCCCGGCTGTGTGATCTGGCCGCGCCTTATGGACTGCATCCGCACCTGGAGTTCATGCCCTGGACCGATGCGCGCAACCTTGAGCAAGCCGTGCGCATCGTCGAGGCGGCCGGGCGCGAAAATGGTGCGGTGCTGGTGGATGCGTTCCATTTCGATCGTTCCGGGTCACGGCTGGAAGATCTGGCCAGGGTGGCGCCCTCGCGGTTACGGTATGCGCAGTTGTGCGATGTGGCCGGGCCGCGTCCGGCCGACATGGCCGAGATCTTGCGTCAGGCCCGTAACGAGCGACGGTTTCCCGGCGAAGGCGATTGTGACCTGCCGGGTCTGTTGCGCGGTTTGCCGGCTAACATTCCATTGAGCCTGGAGATTCCTACCGTGCAGCTGCTGGAGCAGGGCGTGAGTGGGTTGGACCGGGCGCAGATGGCGTTGGATAAAACCCGGGAATTGTTGGCGCGGGTTTGACCTGCCGTTGTGGCGAGGTAGCTTGCTCCCGTTCGACCGCGAAGCGGTCGCGGATGTTGATTTGGGACTGCTGCGCAGTCCAGCGGGAGCAAGCTCCCTCGCCACATACCGATTTCACTCAGAGGCTTTCATGACAGTCAGCACCCCGCTTTCCGGCGTCAATCAGCCCTTCAAGGGCATCTTGCTGATCGTCGTTGCCACCTTCCTGTTTTCCAGTCATGACGCGATATCCAAATACCTTTCGGGGTTCTATCCGATTGTCATGGTGGTGTGGGCGCGTTATGTGGTGCACACCTTGTTGATGGCCGGGATTTTCCTGCCGCAATCCGGGTTGCGGGTGCTGCGCACCAAGCGCCCGTTGTTGCAGGTGGTCCGGGCGTTGTGCCTGCTGGGCACCAGCCTGTTTTTCACCACGGGGTTGATGTACATCCCGCTGGCGGAGGCGACCTCGGTCAACTTCCTCGCGCCCGTGCTGGTCACGGCGTTGTCGGTGCCGTTGCTCAAGGAGCGTGTGACGCGCGGGCAATGGTTGGCGGTGATTTTCGGTTTCAGCGGCGTGCTGATCATCGTTCACCCTGGCGGCGAGTTGTTCACTCCGGCGGTGTTGCTGCCGTTCTGCTCGGCACTGTTTTTCTGCTTCTATCAACTGCTGACCCGCAAGCTCAGCGAGATCGACAGCCCGACCACCAGCAACTTCTTCGCCGGGCTGTGCAACACCTTGGTGATGAGTGCGTTGGTGCCGTTCTTCTGGCAGGTGCCGAGCCTGCCGCATGGCGCGCTGATGCTGGCGCTGGGCGCCTGCGGCATGACGGCGCATCTGTTTCTGACCCAGGCCTTCCGCCATGCCGCGCCGGCACTGCTGGCGCCCTTCAGTTACTGCCAGATTGTGTTTGCCGGCCTGCTGGGCTGGTTGCTCTTTTCCCACACGCCGACCCTGACCACGGTGCTCGGGATCGCGGTGATTTGCTGCAGTGGTCTGGCGGCAGCCTGGCAGCAAAGCCGCCGTTGAGGCCGCTCAGAACCTGAAACGCACCACCAGGTTTTGCAGGCCCGCCGCCAGTTGCGACAGTTCCTGGCTGGTGGCGCTGGTGCGGGTCGAGGCGTCGGCGCTTTGCAGTGACAGGTCGCGGATGTTCAGCAGATTCCTGTCCACCTCGCGCGCCACCGCCGCTTGCTCTTCCGACGCGCTGGCAATCACCAGGTTGCGCTCATGGATCTGTTCCATGGCCCGGGTAATTTCTGCCAGCGCGATGCCAGCCTGTTCCGCGAGTGACAGGGTCTGCGCAACGCGCTGGCTGTTGCTGTGCATCGACTGCACCACACCTTCGGTGTCGCCCTGAACCCGGCCGATCATCTGTTCGATTTCCCGGGTCGACTGTTGGGTGCGATGGGCCAGTGCGCGGACTTCATCGGCCACTACCGCAAAGCCGCGCCCGGCTTCCCCGGCCCGGGCGGCTTCGATGGCCGCATTGAGCGCCAGCAGGTTGGTCTGTTCGGCGATGGCGCGAATCACATCCAGCACCTTGCCGATTTCCCGGGATTGCTCGGCCAGGGTCTGCACCTGTTGCAGGGCGCCGCCGGCGTCGGCGCTCATGGCCTGGATCGAGTCGAGTGTTTCAATCACCCGTGCCTGACCCTGGCTTGCCTGTTGTGTCGACTGGCGCGTGCTGTCTGACGTCGATACGGCATTGCGTGCGACTTCTTCCACGGCCACCGTCATCTCATTCACCGCCGTGGCGGCTTGTTCGATTTCGTTGTGCTGCTGTTGCAGGCGGCCGGAATCCTGATGGGTGCTCTGTTTCATCTGGTTGGCGGCAGCGGCCAGTTGCGTGGACGCCGCGCTGATCCGTTGCAGGGGCTCGCGCAGGCTGCTTTGCATGATCGACAACGCGGTCAGCAAACGCCCGGTTTCATCCGCGCCATGGCTGCGGATCGGCGTACTCAGATCGCCAGCGGCTACTTGCTCGGCCACGTCCACGGCCTGACGGATGGGCGCCACGATGCTGCGAATCAACAACCAGGCGAGCAGCACCGTCAGCAGCGAGACTGCAATCAAGGCCCCGATCACCGTGACTTTTACCTGGTTGTAGAGGGCGTCGGCCTGTTGCGCCGATTGACTGACTTCGTTGGTGGTGAGGGCCACCAGCTCGGCGAACTGGTCACCGCTGAGGGTCGAGTAATCCTGGATCTTGCCGTTGAGCAGCGCGGTCATTTCTTCCAGGCGGTTTTCCTGCGACAGGGTTTCGTATTGCGCCAGGGCCTGACGGTAAGAGGTGACAGTCGCGACGAATTTTTCGTACGGCTCCCTGTTGTAATCGCCTACGAGGGGCGTGAACTTGTTGAGGGCTTGTTCCAGCCAGCCCTGCACTTGATGCAGGCGGCTCACCGTGGCGTCGAGCACCTTGGGATCGCGGTTGAGCGCCATGCGCAGGCTGAGTACGCGAATGCTCAGGGCGTAGTCGCGGATTTCCCCCAGGTAGCGGGTGCTGGGCAGGGAAATGTTTTCGGTGTGCTGACCGGTGGCACGCACTTGGGCGACTTGCTTGAGGGCGAACAAGCCCTGCAACAGCACCAGCAGGGCGATGAGACCGAAGCTGATCACAGCGCGTTGGGCGATGCTCAGGCGACCTGGCGACATGGATTGACCTCCTTGGCGATGAACAAAAAATCGTGGATTCATGAAACGCAGGCACAAAAAAAGCGCAGGCCCGAAATCGGGCCTGCGCCGAGGCAACATCAGTCTTCTACTTTCGGAATCTTGCGCGGTGCCATGAAGTACATCCAGATCAGTGCGATGAAGTACATCGCCGGAATCAGGGTGAACAGCACGGTGTAGTTGTTGTTGGTGGCGGTCAGGATGTGGCCGACCAACTGGGTCATGAACATCCCGCCAATGGCGGCGCACATGCCACCGAAACCGAACACCGTACTCATCATGTGCTTGGGCGTGTAGTCCATCACCAGGCTCCAGATGTTCGCGGTCCAGGCCTGGTGCGCACCGATGGCCAGGGAGATGGCGAACACCGCGACCCACAGGTTGCTGGAGCCGGCGGCCATGATCACGCCGATGATGCAGCAGGCGAACAGGAACATGGACATCAGTCGCGCCTTGATCGGGTTGACGCCGCGGCCGATCAGGAACGAGGAGAGAATCCCGCCACCGACGCTACCGAAGTCGGCAGTGAGGTAGATGATGATCAGCGGGATACCCATCTGGGTGACGTTGATGCCCAGGTTGTATTGCTGATTGAGGAACGGTGGCAGCCAGTACAGGTAGAACCAGAACACCGGCGCGGTGATCGAGTAGGCGAGGGCGAAGGCCCAGGTGCCTCGCATGCGCAGGATTTTCGAGAACGGTACGCGCGCTTGTTCGGGTTCGACTTCCTGCTGGATGTAGTCCAGTTCCGACTGTTTGACGCGCGGGTGATCTTCCGGGTTGAAGTATTTCAGGCCCCAGCACACCAGCCAGATACCGCCCAGTGACGACATGCACAGGAACGCACCTTGCCAGCCCCAGGCGTGCAAAATCAGTGGCAGCAGCATCGGGGTGAACATCGCGCCGACGTTGGTCCCGGCGTTGAAAATGCCGGTCGCCACGGCCCGTTCACCCGCCGGGAACCAAAGGCGCGTGGTTTTCACGCAAGCCGGGTAGTTGGCGGCTTCGGTCAGCCCGAGGATGAAGCGACAGACCATGAAGCCGACCGCTGAAGTGGCCAGGCCGTGGGCGCCGGTCGCCAGGCTCCAGAGCAGTACGGCGCAGAAGAACACGCGCTTGACGCCGACCCGGTCGATCAAGCGGCCTTGCAGCACGAAACCGATGGCATAACCGACCTGGAACCAGAAGTTGATGTTGGCGTAGTCCATCGCCGTCCAGCTCATTTCCTTGGCCAGGATGGGCTGCATGACGCCAAGGGCGGCACGGTCGATGTAGTTCAGGGTGGTGGCGAAAAACACCAGCGCCAGCATGCCCCAACGGGTTTTGCCAACGGCCATGGCGCCGCGGATCTTGTCGCCGATGCCAGCAGTGGCAGCGCTCATGGCCGGGGCCATGCGTGAGCTTTGTGTAGGATTCATGTGTGCCATCCGTTCAATGACTGACAAGCTAAGCTCGTCGGGACTTCAAGGGCGCGTGATCAATCGCTGGCGGCGTGCGCGTGAGGACTGATCGGCTGTTTCGTCGACTGACGAGTTATTCAGCGAGCGGCACGGGCGTGCCAGCGGTGCGCAGTGTTCGGATGGACGCCGGGCAAGGCGTAATGACGGTGGTTCGAGGGAGCAGGGCGATGAATGAGCGCATGAGCGTATACCCGTTTTTTGAAATTTTTATGTGGTGTTCTGGGTCGTTGTTAACTGGCCCCGATGATTTGTGATCGGGACCAATGTGGTGTTGATGTTGCGCAGTGGACGAAAAATCGTCAATTCGCCAATCGCCATTGTGTTCGATAATCGCACGCAAAACTAACTGGGTAGTACACTTTAAATTGCTGTGCGGGATCGCGCAGCCAATAATTCACTCAAAGCTAAACGTGATCCTTGCAGGAGCCAGCCAGCCGGCTCCTGCAAACAGCGTGCGATGTCCCTAACAAGATTGCCTCCACCACCGGGAGTCGAAGATATGCAGCGTTCCATTGCCACCGTTTCCTTGAGCGGTACCCTGCCAGAAAAGCTCGAAGCCATTGCCGCCGCCGGTTTTGACGGCGTCGAGATTTTCGAGAACGACCTTCTCTACTACGACGGCAGTCCCCGGGAAATCAAACAGATGTGCGCCGATCTCGGGATCGCCATCACCCTGTTTCAACCGTTCCGGGATTTCGAAGGCTGCCGCCGTGACCGTCTGTCGCGCAATCTGGAGCGCGCCGAGCGCAAGTTCGATCTGATGCAGGAACTGGGCACCGACCTGGTGCTGGTGTGCAGCAACGCCTCGGCCGATTCCGTCGGTGATGAACAGATTCTGGTCGATGACTTGCGGCTGCTGGCCGAACGCGCCGGCGCGCGAGGCTTGCGTATCGGTTATGAAGCCCTGGCCTGGGGCCGGCATGTGAACACGTATCAACAGGTGTGGAGCATCGTGCGTCAGGCCGATCATCCAAGCCTCGGCGTGTTGCTCGACAGCTTTCATACGCTGTCGCTCAAGGGCGACCCCAGCGCTATCGCCGACATCCCGGGCGACAAGATCTTCTTCGTGCAAATGGCCGACGCGCCCATCCTGGCCATGGATGTGCTGGAGTGGAGCCGGCATTTCCGCTGCTTCCCGGGCCAGGGCGAGTTTGACTTGCCGGGCTTTCTCGCACCGATCATCAAGAGCGGTTACACCGGGCCGCTGTCGCTGGAGATCTTCAACGACGGCTTTCGCGCCGCGCCGCCACGGGCCAATGCCGCCGACGGTTTGCGCTCGTTGCTGTACCTCGAAGAGAAAACCCGTCAGCGCCTGGAGCAGGAATCCCGACCTGCGGCCAACCTCGACATTCTGTTCGAGACGCCCAAGGCCAGCGAATACAACGGCATCGAGTTTCTTGAGTTCGCCGTGGATGAAAGCCTCGGTGCCAAACTCTCGAATTGGCTGGAGCGGCTGGGCTTCGTCAAGGCCGGCCAGCATCGTTCCAAGAGCGTCAGCCTGTTGCGCCAGGGCGATATCAACCTGATCCTCAACTCCGAGCCGTACTCGTTCGGCCATAGTTTTTTCGAGGCGCACGGTCCATCGCTGTGTGCCACCGCCGTACGGGTCAAGGACAGTGCCAGTGCACTGGCCCGCGCCGTGGCTTACAAGGGCCAGCCTTATCGCGGGCTGGTCGGCCCCAATGAACTGGAACTGGCTGCGGTGCGAGCGCCGGACGGCAGCCTGATTTACCTGGTGGATCAGGACGCCGACGTCTACGGAACCGACTTCAACTTGCAGCCCAATATGGTGGCCAGCGGTGGCCTCAAGCGTATCGATCACATGGCGATGGCCCTGCCGGCCGACAGCCTCGACAGTTGGGTGCTGTTCTATAAGAGCTTGCTCGATTTCGAGGCCGACGACGAAGTGGTGCTGCCTGACCCTTACGGCCTGGTGAAGAGCCGCGCGCTGCGCAGTCGGGACAGCTCGATTCGTCTGCCGCTGAACATTTCCGAGAACCGCAACACCGCGATCTCACACGCGCTGTCGAGTTATCGCGGCTCCGGCGTGCATCACATCGCGTTCGATTGCGACGATATCTTTGCCGAAGTCAGTCGGGCGAAAGCGGCGGGCGTTCCGCTGCTGGATATCCCGCTCAACTACTACGATGACCTGGCCGCGCGTTTCGACTTTGATGACGAGTTCCTCAGCGAACTGGCCTACTACAATGTGTTGTACGACCGCGATGCCCAGGGCGGCGAGCTGTTCCATGTGTACACCGAGCCGTTCGAAGGGCGGTTTTTCTTCGAAATCATCCAGCGCAAGAACGGTTATGCCGGTTATGGCGCGGCCAACGTGGCGGTGCGACTGGCGGCCATGGCCAAGTCTCGCAGTGGTGCCGTCCGTCAGGCGAAGTTGTAGGAAATTCGTAACCGCGGGAGTAATCCGTTGCCGCACGGCTTCCTTCAGTGTGCGGCTCAGCCCATAATCGCCCGCCTGTGCAGTGATGGCCGTGAGCCCGCAATGACAATGACTTCAGAACTCTCCTTAGCGTCCGACGAACCGGCTGCCGAGCCGCGCAAGAGTCGCAAAAACAATCCGGAAAAAACCCGCGAGAACATTCTTCAAGAAGCCATTGTCGAGTTCGTTCAACAGGGGCTTTCCGGGGCTCGCGTCGATGCGATCGCCGAGCGCATCCACACTTCAAAGCGCATGATCTATTACTACTTCGGCAGTAAGGAGCAGCTCTACGTCGAAGTGCTGGAAAAGCTTTACGGCGATATTCGCAGCACCGAAAACCGACTGCACCTGACCGAACTGGCCCCGGTGGAGGCGATTCGGCGGCTGGTGGAATTCACCTTCGATCACCATGACCGCAACGTCGACTTCGTGCGCATCGTCAGCATTGAAAACATTCACAACGCCGAATACGTGAAGCGTTCCGATGCGATCAAGGCGATGAACAACACCATCCTCGACTCATTGGGCGAGATTTTGCGTCGCGGTGCCGAGGAAGGGCTGTTTCGCAAGGGGCTCGATCCGCTGGATGTGCATTTGCTGATCAGCTCGTTCTGCTTCTATCGCGTGTCGAACCGTCACACCTTTGGTGAGATTTTCCAGATTGACCTGCCGGACGAGCGCATCAAGCAGCGTCATCGGGAGATGATTTGCGAGTCGGTTCTGCGCTATTTGCAGGCCTGAATCGTGGCGAGCGAGCTCGCTCGCCACAAAAGACCTTCAGCCATTCATGCTTTGAAAGTGCGCCAGCATTCGCTGGGCATCGGGCACCACACCGCTGAACAATTCGAACGCCTTCACCGCCTGAAACACCGCCATGTTGCCGCCATCCAGGGTCCGGCAGCCCAGGGCGCGGGCGTTGCGCAGCAGTTCGGTTTCCAGCGGGAAGTAAACAATCTCCGCGACCCACAGTTGCGCGCGCAGCAACTCGACCGGCACGGGCATGCCCGGCAGTTTTTTCATGCCCATGGGCGTGGTGTTCACCAGGCCGTCGGCCTCGGCCAGGCTCCGCGCCAGATCGAGACCCGCCACGGCGCGGCCGCTGCCGAACGTTTGATTGAGGTTGTCCGCCAGGCTTTGGGCGCGGCTGATTTCCACATCGAAAATGCTCAGTTGCTGTACGCCTTCGCTCAACAGCGCGTGGGCAACGGCGGCACCCGCGCCTCCGGCACCCATTTGTACGACGCGATCAACGGCAACGCCAGGCAAGCCACGGCGAAAGCCTTCGGCAAATCCCAGGCAATCGGTGTTGTGACCGATGCGTTTGCCATCCTTGAGCACCACGGTGTTCACCGCACCAATGCCGCGAGCTTCCGGCGACAATTCGTCGAGCAGCGGGATGATTGCCTGCTTACACGGGAAGGTAATGTTCAGCCCGGTGAAGTTCATGCGCTCGGCGGCACTGAGCAGGTCGGGCAGGGCATTGCTGTCGAGTTGCAGCTGATCGAGGTCGATCAGGCGATAGAGGTAACGCAGCCCCTGGGCATCGCCTTCATGCTCGTGCAGTGCCGGGGTGCGGGACGCCTGGATGCCGGCGCCGATCAGGCCGGCCAATACTGTGTGGTTCTGACTCATGATGTTCACCCCTTCAAACGCAGGCTGAAATGCTCCAGCGCCAGGCGATAGCCGTGGCTGCCGAACCCGGCCATCACCGCAGTGGCAATGGCCGAGACGAAGGAGTGGTGGCGGAAAGGCTCACGGGCGTGGACATTGGACAAGTGCACTTCAATCACGGGCAATTCGCTGGCAACCAGCGCATCGCGGATTGCCACTGAGGTGTGGGTCCACGCGGCCGGGTTGATCACGATGCCGGCACAACGGTTGCGGGCGTTGTGAATCCAGTCGAGCAGTTCGCCTTCGTGGTTGGTCTGGCGAAACTCCACCGCCAGGCCGAATTCTTCGGCGGTACGACCGCACAACGCGGAAATGTCAGCGAGGGTTTCGTGGCCGTAAGTCTCCGGTTCACGGGTGCCGAGCAGGTTCAGATTCGGGCCGTTGAGCACCAGAATAATGGGGGGCATCGAAGTTTCTCCACTTATTATTTTTGGCATTGGCCGAGGTTTCAGCCTGTGGAGATAAATTGTACTAACTGGTTAATTCGGTCAATTGAAGAGCGAGTCACCGGACTGTTTGTGTGCGGTGATCGGACGGTTTCGTGTTCAACGTGGCAGATGCTCAAGCAGAAAATCGATAAACGCCCGCAATCTCAGGGGGACATGGCGACTTTGCGGATAGAGCAAGGTGAACGGTCGCGAGCGCCCGCCGTATGGCTTGAGTACTTCCAGCAGCGAGCCATCGGCCAGTTCCTTTTCGACAATGAAGCGATAGGTCTGAAACAGGCCGGCACCGTGTTTGGCCAGGGTCACGCCACCCAATACGTCGTCGGAACAGCTGAAGTTGCCCTCGGCCAGAATTTCCCGCTGCACGCCTTGGTCGTTGAACAGCCAGGCGATACGACGGCCGCTGCTGGGCAGTTCGTACTGGATGCATTCGTGGTGTTGGAGGTCGTCGAGGGTTTGCGGCGTGCCGGCATGCTGGAGGTAATCGGGGCTCGCAACCATCACCAGTTCGGCGTCCTCGAGCGGCCTGGCGATCAGGCCGGAGTCCGGAATGGCGCGCACACGAATGGCCATGTCATAGCCTTCGCCGACGAAATCGATATTGCGATTGCTGATGTGCGACTCGACCTTCACCGCCGGGAAACGCGCGCGAAAGGCCGGCAGCAACGGCAGGATTCGATGGTGGGCGTAGGTGGTGGGAATACTGATGCGCAAGGTCCCGGAGGGTACTTGCTGCTGGCCCATGACTTCGCGCTGGGCTTCAACCAGTTGGGCCAGCGCCTGGCGGCATTCTTCGTAGTAGCGCCGACCACTGTCGGTCAGCTTGACGCTGCGGGTGGTGCGCGCGAACAGCCGTACACCCAGGCGCTCTTCCATGCGTGACACCGAGCGACTCACGGCGGCCGGGGTGACGCCCGCCACCAGTGCGGCCGATGTAAAGCTGCCGGCCTCGGCGGCCAGGCAAAACAGCTCGATACTGCCTAGCTGAAGATCGTCGAATTGTCGCTGCATGATTGATTACACCGGGGATCAAATGAAGTGTGTGAATCAGTATTTATCAGATGCTTGCACACGGATACAGTGAGTTCCTTGTGCCGAGCCTTTCTTGATCAGCGAGCAGGAGATATAGCATGCCTTTTGTCAGCGTTCGTATTACCCGTGACGGCGTGACCCGGGAGCAGAAAGCCCAGGTCATCGCGGAGATCACCGAAACCTTGCAGCGCGTCCTCGGCAAACCGCCTGAACTGACGCACATCGTGATCGAGGAAATTGACACCGATAACTGGGGGTATAAGGGCATCACCACCACGGAATATCGAAAGAATTTGCCGGGGTGAGTCAGACATGAAAAAGCCGTCGCGGAGACGGCTTTTTCATGTCTGGCACCTGCACTCAGCGCCGGGTCAGTAACACGCCGGATTCCATGTGGTGGGTCCAGGGGAACTGGTCGAACAGCGCGCATTGGGTGATGCGGTGGGTGTCGTGCAGTTGGGCGATGTTGGCCGCCAGGGTTTCCGGATTGCAGGAAATGTAGAGGATGTTGTCGAAGCGTCGGGTCAGTTCGCAGGTGTCCGGGTCCATGCCGGCGCGCGGCGGGTCGACGAATACGCTGCCGAACTCGTAGCTCTTGAGGTCGATACCGTGCAGGCGACGGAACGGCCGCACTTCATTCAAGGCTTCGGTCAGCTCTTCGGCGGACAGACGCACCAGCGTGACGTTATCCACAGCGTTTTCGCTGAGGTTGCTCAGCGCGGCATTGACCGAGGTCTTGCTGATTTCGGTGGCCAGTACTTTACGCACGCGAGTGGCCAGCGGCAGGGTGAAGTTGCCGTTGCCGCAATACAGTTCCAGCAAGTCGTCCGGGCGATCGCCCAGTGCCTCGTACGCCCAGTTGAGCATCTTCTGGTTCACGGTGCCGTTGGGCTGCGTGAAGGCGCCTTCGGGCTGGCGATAGCTGAAGGTACGGCCGCCGACTTCCAGCTTCTCCACCACGTAATCGTGACCGATGACTTCGCGTTTGCCCTTGGAGCGGCCAATCACGCTGACGTTCAGTTGCTCCGCCAGCTGCGAGGCCGCCGCGTGCCAGTGTTCGTCCAGCGGGCGGTGGTAGCACAGGGTGATCATGGCGTCGCCGGCCAGGGTGGTCAGGAATTCCACCTGAAACAGCTTGTGGCTCAGGGCGGAACTGGCTTGCCAGGCGGCCTTGAGCTGCGGCATCAACTGGTTGATGCGCTGGCTGGCGATCGGGAATTCTTCGATCAGGATCGGCGTGCGCTTGTCTTCCTGGGAAAACATCGCGTAGTGGCGCTCGCCGGCTTCGCGCCACAGGCGGAATTCGGCGCGCAGGCGGAAGTTCTGCAGCGGCGAGTCGAACACGGTCGGCTGCGGCGCATCGAAAGGCGCCAGCAGGTCACGCAGACGCGTGACCTTTTCTTCGAGCTGAGCGGCGTAGGCCTGGGAATCAAAAGTCATGCGTTGAACCAACCCAGCTTGATCACGAACAGAATCGACAGAATCACCAGCGCCGGGTTCAGCTCACGGCCACGACCGGAGAGCAGTTTGATCGCGGTCCACGAGATGAAGCCGAAAGCGATACCGTTGGCGATGGAGTAAGTGAATGGCATCGCCAGGGCGGTGATCACCACCGGTGCGGCAACGGTGATGTCGTCCCAGTCTATTTCGGCCAGGCCGGATGTCATCAGTACGGCGACGAACAGCAGCGCCGGGGCAGTGGCGTAAGCCGGAATGCTGGAGGCCAGTGGCGAGAAGAACAGCGCCAGCAGGAACAGGATCGCCACCACGACGGCGGTGAGGCCTGTGCGGCCACCGGCACTCACGCCGGCGGCGGATTCGATGTAGCTGGTGGTGGTCGAGGTGCCCAGCAGGGAACCGGCCATGGCGGCGGTACTGTCGGCGATCAGGGCGCGGCCCATTTTCGGCATGTGGCCATCCTTGCCCATCAGGCCGGCGCGCTTGGCGACGCCGATCAGGGTGCCGGAGTTGTCGAACAGGTCGACGAACAGGAAGGCGAAGATCACGCTGAACAGACCGATGTCCAATGCACCCTTGATGTCCAGTTGCAGGAAGGTCGGAGCCAGCGAAGGCGGCATCGACATCACGCCGCCGAACGGGCTGAAACCCATCGCGATCGAAACAATGGTCACCACCAGAATGCCGATCAGCACGGCGCCACGCACAGCCAGCGCTTCGAGGGCGACGATCAGGGCAAAGCCGAGGGTGGCGAGGATCGGTGCCGGTTGTTTCAGGTCACCGAGGCCGACCATGGTCGCCGGGTTGCTGACCACGATGCCGGCTTTGTTCAGGGCGATCAGCGCCAGGAACAGGCCGATACCGGCGGCAATCGCCGAGCGCAATGGCAACGGGATGCTGTTGATGATCCATTCACGGATGCGGAAGATCGACAGCAGGAAGAAGCACACCGCCGAAATGAACACCGCGCCCAGCGCCACTTGCCAGGTGTGACCCATGTGCAGGACCACGGTGTAGGTGAAGAACGCGTTCAGGCCCATGCCCGGTGCGAGGGCGATCGGGTAGTTGGCGATCAGCCCCATTACCGTGGAGCCGATGGCGGCAGCCAGACAGGTCGCGACAAACACCGCACCCTTGTCCATGCCGGTCTCGCCGAGGATGCTCGGGTTGACGAACAGGATGTAGGCCATGGCCAAAAAGGTGGTGACGCCCGCCAGTATCTCGGTCCGTACGTTGGTGTTGTGTGCCTTGAGTTGAAACAGCCTTTCCAGCATGTCTGCTCCCCGTGGCGCGCCCGGCGCCGTGAATGTATCGACCTCAACAGCAAAGCACAGGCCGTTGCAGGCGCCCGAGAATTTTCGCTGGGTCGGAAAAAGCCGCGCATCATACCAGTAGCGTGGGGTTATGGCTGCTTATGGCGGTGATCGTCGTCGATGTTTTGCCTTTGGCCCAAGTCAGCCATACTGCGCGCTGTTTTTTGGGAAGGGTATTGCATGAAAAAGCGTCTGTTTATCGGCATTGGCATGTTGCTGGCCCTGACCCTGGGGGCACAAAGTGCCTCGGCGGCCTCGGCGCCACCCTTGACTCAATTGAAAGTGCTCAAAGTCGAGTCACCGGCCTGCGGTTTTGAAAGCATTGCCGAAGGGCAAGTGGAGACGCGTTGCAATCACGCCGGGCCGAACATTCGGGTTTTCGTGCTGGAAGTCGGTTATGGGCGTGAGGCGCATGTCGCCCTGGACGGTTTTGAGGTGAACGGTACCCGCACCCCGGTCTGCGCTTTTGATAACGGCAACCTGACGGAATGCACCGTCGGCAGGAAAACCGTCGGCTATCTATACATCTTCGATATGGCGGGCAAGCAGCAAGGCACGTTCACCTTCAGCGACACCTCGATCAATCCCCCGGGCAACACCCTGTCGACGCAGCTCTACATCAAGTAAGACGGGGTTCGAACATGAGGCGGGAAAGCTGACTACGCTTTAAGGATCACTCCGTGGATTGCCCTTATGACCTTTAGAGCCTTGATTACCCTCGCCGAGGGCATCGATGACCTGCAAGCCGTGACCCTGGTCGACGTGCTGCGCCGCGCCAAAGTGGAAGTGGTGGTGGCCAGCATCGAGGGGCGACGCATGCTCACCTGCGCCCGCGGCACCCGCCTGACTTGCGATGCCATGCTGGTGGACCTGCTGGCCCAGCCATTCGACCTGATCGTCCTGCCCGGCGGCGCGGTGGGGGCGCAGCACCTGGCGAACCATCAACCCTTGCAACAGTTGATCAAGGACCAGGCCGCGGCCGGTCGCTGGTTCGCGGGCATCGCCGAGGCCCCCGCGCTGGCGCTGCAGGCTTTCGGCGTGTTGCGCCAGCGGCGCATGACCTGCCTGCCTTCGGCCAGCCATCAACTGTCAGGCTGCACCTTCGTCGATCAACCGGTGGTGGTCGATGGCAACTGCATCACGGCCCAGGGTTCGGGCGCCGCGCTGCCGTTCGCCCTGGCGCTGGTGGAGCAACTCTGCGGCAAGGCCACGCGAACGGTGGTGGCCGGGGAGTTGCTGGCTTAGCGTCAGACCTTCGCTTCTTCCTTCGGCACATGCATGCGATCGCGGCCGGCCAGGCTCGGGAACAGCTTGATCCAGACACCGGTCACCACCAGCGTGCCGATACCGCCCATGACCACCGCCGGCACCGTGCCAAACCAGTGGGCGGTCAGACCGGATTCGAATTCTCCCAATTGGTTCGAAGCGCCAATGAACAACCCGTTCACGGCGCTGACCCGGCCGCGCATTTCGTCCGGGGTTTCCAGTTGCACGAACGAGGCGCGGATCACCATGCTGATCATGTCGGCCGCGCCAAGGATCACCAGCACGCCCAGCGAGAACCAGAACGAGGTGGACAGGCCGAAGGCGATGGTCGCCACCCCGAATACGCCCACGGCGGTGAACATCACTCGCCCGACGTTGCGTTCCACGGCAAATCGCGCCAGGAACAATGACATCAACAGCGCACCCACCGCAGGCGCCGAACGCAGTAGACCCAGGCCCCACGGGCCGGTCAGCAGAATGTCCTTGGCAAAAACCGGCAGCAACGCCGTCGCGCCACCCAGCAGGACGGCAAACAGGTCCAGGGAGATGGCCCCGAGAATGTCCGGGCGACTGCGAATGAAGCGAATTCCGGCCAGTAACGAATCAAGGGTGGCTTTGCCCTTGTTCAGCAGCGTCTGACGGGCGGGCAGGTTGAGCATCAGCGAGCAGGCAATGAGGTAAAGGATCACCGTCGGGCCATAGACCCAGACACTGCCAAACGCATAGAGCAAACCACCGAGGGCCGGGGCGACGATGGTTGCCGACTGCTGGGCCGATTGGGCGGCGGCGACGGCCCGGGGAAACAAGGCCCCGGGCACGATGCTCGGCAGCAAGGCCTGGGTGGTCGGCATCTCGAAGGAGCGCGCGGCACCGAGCAGGAACGCGAGGATGAAGATCATTTCCCGGGTGACATGGTCGGTCGCGCTGCCGATCGCCAGCGACAGGGCAATCAGCGCTTGCACGGACTGGCAAATCGCCGCGACCTTGCGCCGGTCGTAGCGGTCCGCCACATGCCCGGTGTGCAGCATGAACAGCACGCGCGGCGCGAACTCCACCAGCCCGACCAGACCCAGGTCAAGCACGTTGCCGGTCAGTTGGTACAGGTTCCAGCCGATGGCCACCGTGAGCATTTGAAAGCCGCTGGCGGTAAAGATCCGGGCCAGCCAGAACGCGATGAATGGGCGGTGATGACGTAACAGCAAGGGCTCTTGGCTGGGCATCTGGAGGCAGATCTGGGTGTGGGAAAGGGAGAGATTATCATCAAGCTGTAACAGGAAGTTGCCATCTCGGGAAATTTAGTTAGCTAGACACCGATTCGTCGGGCTCGCCCCGGTGAGGCAACTTGTCACGCGGCAAAAGACCACGCGGTTCATCCCCGCAAATGGGACTACTCTTTCAACGTTGCTTGATCCAGATCAACACCCTCGAAAGGAATTGATCCTGTGACCAGAACGCCAGACTCCCTGCGTTGCGATGCTGGTAAAAAAAAGAACGAATTCGAATTCGCCGCACTCCATACCCGTGGGAACCGTGGATGCAGGCTTCGCGCCGGCAGCCGTACTACCTGACAGAGGAAGACTTATGTTCGGTTTAGAGGCTCTTGATCTCGCCCGAATTCAGTTCGCGTTCACCATCTCGTTCCACATCCTGTTTCCTGCCATCACCATTGGTCTGGCGAGTTACCTGGCGGTACTCGAAGGCTTGTGGCTGAAAACCCACAACGACACTTACCGCGACCTCTACCACTTCTGGTCGAAGATCTTTGCGGTCAACTTCGGCATGGGCGTGGTTTCGGGTCTGGTCATGGCGTATCAGTTCGGCACCAACTGGAGCCGTTTCTCGGACTTCGCCGGGTCAGTGACCGGACCGTTGCTGACCTATGAAGTGCTGACGGCCTTCTTCCTTGAAGCCGGTTTCCTCGGCGTCATGCTGTTTGGCTGGAACAAGGTGGGCCGCGGTCTGCACTTCTTCGCCACGGTCATGGTCGCCATCGGCACCTTGATTTCGACCTTCTGGATTCTCGCGTCCAACAGCTGGATGCAGACCCCGCAGGGCTTCGAGATCATCAACGGCCAGGTCATTCCGACCGACTGGCTGGCGGTGATCTTCAACCCGTCATTCCCGTATCGCCTGATGCACATGGCCACGGCGGCGTTCGTGGCAACGGCCTTCTTCGTCGGCTCCTCGGCGGCCTGGCATTTGCTGCGCGGCAAAGACAACCCGGCGATCCGCACCATGCTCTCGATGGCCATGTGGATGGCGCTGATCGTGGCGCCGATTCAGGCGGTCATCGGTGACTTCCACGGCCTCAACACGCTCGAGCATCAGCCGGCCAAAATCGCCGCGATCGAGGGCCACTGGGAAAACAAAGGCAACGAGGCGACGCCGCTGATCCTGTTCGGCTGGCCGGACATGAAAGAAGAGAAGACCAAATTCGCCGTCGAGATTCCGTACCTCGGCAGCTTGATCCTGACCCACTCCCTGGACAAACAGGTACCCGCGCTCAAGGAGTTCCCGCCTGAAGACCGGCCGAATTCGACCATCGTCTTCTGGTCGTTCCGGGTCATGGTTGGCCTGGGCTTCCTGATGATCTTCACCGGGTTGTGGAGCCTGTGGCTGCGCAAGCGCGACACGCTCTATACCTCGCGGCCGTTCCTGTACCTGGCGTTGTGGATGGGGCCGTCCGGCCTGATCGCGATTCTCGCCGGCTGGTTCACCACTGAAATCGGTCGTCAGCCTTGGGTGGTCTACGGCCTGATGCGTACGGCGGATGCGTCGTCCAACCATAGCTTCATGCAGATGAGCATCACCCTGATCCTGTTTGTCGTGGTGTATTTCGCCCTGTTCGGTGCCGGTCTGGGCTACATGATGCGCCTGGTGCGCAAAGGGCCGAAGATCGACGAAGGCAAGGAGACCAACGAAGGGGGGCCTGGCCAGAAACGCACACCGGCACGTCCGCTGTCCGCAGCCGACGATGAATACGCCGATGCCGACCGCACCGCGACCAAGGAGGTTTGAATCATGGGTATTGATCTTCCGCTGATCTGGGCCGTGATCATCATCTTCGGCATCATGATGTACGTGATCATGGACGGCTTCGACCTGGGGATCGGGATTCTCTTCCCGTTCATCCCCGGCAAAAGTGACCGCGACGTGATGATGAACACCGTCGCTCCGGTCTGGGACGGCAATGAAACCTGGCTGGTATTGGGGGGCGCCGCGTTGTTCGGAGCATTCCCGCTGGCTTACTCGGTAGTGCTCTCGGCGTTGTACCTGCCGTTGATGTTCATGCTGATCGGTTTGATTTTCCGCGGTGTGGCCTTCGAGTTCCGCTTCAAGGCCAGGGACGACAAGCGCCACCTGTGGGACAAGGCGTTCATCGGTGGTTCGGTGGCGGCAACCTTCTTCCAGGGCGTGGCGCTGGGGGCGTTCATCGATGGCTTGCCGGTGGTCAATCGTCAGTTCGCCGGAGGGTCACTGGACTGGCTGACGCCGTTCACCCTGTTCTGCGGGGCTGCACTGGTAGTGGCCTATGCATTGCTCGGCTGCACCTGGTTGATCATGAAGACCGAGGGCAAGTTGCAGGAACAAATGCATGACCTGGCGCGACCCCTGGCGTTCGTATTGCTGGCGGTGATTGGTATCGTCAGCATCTGGACGCCACTGGCCCATGCCGAGATTGCGGCGCGCTGGTTCACGTTGCCTAACCTGTTCTGGTTCCTGCCGGTGCCGATCCTGGTATTGGTGACCTTGTACGGCCTGATCCGCGCGGTGGCCCGTAATGCGCACTACACGCCGTTCCTGCTGACGCTGGTGTTGATCTTCCTCGGTTACAGCGGCCTGGGTATCAGCCTGTGGCCGAATATCGTGCCACCGTCGATCTCGATCTGGGACGCCGCGGCACCGCCGCAGAGCCAGGGCTTCATGCTGGTGGGCACGCTGTTCATCATTCCGTTCATCCTCGGGTACACCTTCTGGAGCTATTACGTGTTTCGCGGCAAGGTCACCCATGAAGACGGTTACCACTAGGCTTTTGTTGCGCGGATTTGTGGGAGCGAGATTGTTCGCGATGGCGCCATGACTGGCGCCACCCACCTTGATTGGAGGTTTAGGCCATGAGCAACAAACATTCCCTGCACGACATCGAGCAAGCGGAAAAAAAGCCGCTGTGGCAGCGGCTCGGCTGGTTGGCCCTGATCTGGGCGGGAAGTGTCGGCGCATTGTTTATCGTCGCCAGCCTGATGCGGATGTTCATGAACGCCGCCGGCCTGACCACACACTGAATACCTGACATCCCATCCCGCAGCCTTGCGGCGCGGATTTACAACCCTCCGATGGAGGGTTTTTTTTGCGCCTGGTTATTTGCGGGCCTTGAGAATCACGAATTTCGGCGTGGCAGCTACTTGCTCGACCCCACGGAACAACCGCGCGAGCTTGCTGTGATACCCCAGGTGACGGTTGCCGACGATGTATAACGCACCGCCTGTCACCAGGGCTTCCCGGGCCTGCTGGAACATCCGCCAGGCCAGGAAATCGCCGACAACTTGCTGCTGGTGAAACGGTGGATTGCACAACACCACGTCCAGCGATTGAGGTTCCTGCCCGGCCAGACCATCGCCCGCGCGTACAACCACATCGCGCTCGCCCAGTGCGGCGCGCCAGTTTTCGGCGGCCGATTGCACAGCCATGAACGACTCATCGACCAGGGTGTAATGGGCCTCGGGGTTTTGCAGGGCGCTGGCGATCGCCAGAACGCCGTTACCGCAACCGAGGTCGGCGACCCGTGCGCTGCCGAGGTTCTTCGGCAGGTGTGGCAGAAACGTCCGCGTGCCGATGTCCAGGCCTTCACGGCAGAACACGTTGGCGTGGTTGAGCAGTTCGATGGCCGGTGCATCGAGTCGATAGCGAGTCGGGTAGGGCGATACCACAGAGACTTTTGCTTCAGTCGTGGCGATCAGCAGCCGTGCTTTCTTCACCGCCAGGGACGCCTGCACCGGGCCGATGTAGCGCTCCAGCAGATCGCCCGCAGCACGCGGCAGGTGTTTGATCATCGCGCCCGCGATCACCTGGGTACCCGGAGCCAATTGGTCTTGCAGGCGGATCAGTTGTTCTTCCAGCAGGGCCAGGGTCTTAGGTACCCGGACCAGTACCCGGTCAAAGGGCCCCTTGAGCGCTTCACTGGCGGGTATGTGCGGTACGCCGTCAAATGGCAGGCCATTGCGTGCCAGGTTCTTTTCAAGACCCTGAAAGGCCAGGAATGAGTCGCCGCTGCTGGTGACGTTGACTTTGCCCGCCAGGCTGGCTGCCAATGCACCGAAACTGTCGTTCAGCACCAGAACCCGCGTCTCGGCCGAGGGTTGCTGTTCGGCCAGATGGTTGAGCAGGTACTCATCGGCCGCATCAAAGGCTTGCAGCGGTTCGTTCTGCTGTTCGGGTTGGCGGATCAGGTCGAGGCTGGCGAAGGGTGTTTCGAGCAAGGGCATGGGGCGGGGCTCTGGGTAATCAACGGGTATCCCGCGGCCCAGAAGCGTCTTGGCGGGCGGGGCCAACCGAGCGGACTGCGTCGTGGAATTTCACACGTCATCACTCAGGAAGGACCGCGAATGGTACGTTTTTTTGTGTCGGAATACTCGCAGGTTTTCGAATCAGGGCGCTGCATCTTTATTGAGGTAACCGGCCTTGGCCGCAGCGATGACGGCTGAAACCTTGTTATTGACCTCGAATTTGCGGATGGCTTCCTGGACATGAAAATTGATCGTCCGCGGGCTGAGATTGAGAATCCGGGCGCTCTCATAGGCCGTCTTGCCATCTGCCGCCAGTTTCAAGACGTCGATTTCCCGTAGCGATAATTGCGGCACGTACTGTGTAGCCGACGTCTTGGGCAGGGTTTGCGCAACCAGCCTATGCAGGTGATGGCAGATGAACGCGGAAGCGCCGAGATTTTCGTACAGCTCCAACGCTGTGATCGGACTGTGGCTTCGCACCAGGCTCAAAATGCTGAACAGACCGCTTTCGTCGTCGTGAATGGCTTGTGACCAGCCGTGTTGAAGTCCTTCTTGTTCAAGGGTGTCCCAGAGATGGGGGGCGTTGGCAAACAGCTCTTCGCTCCAGAGGATTGGTAATTCAGATTGATTGCAATGCGCCACTACTGGATCAATGCCTGCCAGTTTTCTTTGTTCGTAATCAGCGTTCCAGTCTGATGGATAATTGTTCAACCGCAGAGCACTCAGTCGTTCGGTGTTAGAGGTATAACTGGTTGAAAAGCCGAAGAATTTGAAACCGAAGTTTTTCGCGAAGTTCAGTGATATCCGGTAGGCCGTATCAAGATCGGCTGTGGTCGACAGGTAGTTGAGTTGAGACGTCTTCCATCTCTCCATAATGCGGCTCCTGTTTTCGATGGGGCTGGTGTATGGCGGATGATTGGATCCAAAGTGGCGAGCCCACGAAATTGTAGGGTAATTCCTACAGTGGTGGTGATAATATTTTGTTTTGTTTAATTCATGAGAGTTTTTGGTTTGGTTCTAACGCTGTTGGTGTAAGAGGCGCATTACACTGTTTGGTCATCATATGTGTGCTGTAATTTAAAGGCGCTTTTAGATGGCGTGTTATTTAAACAAGTTGTGTAAATTGTATGTTGAGAGTAGTTGCTCTAAAAAGGCACTACAAAACATAGGTGTATAGGGCGTGCACTTTGCGAGACACTGGGCCATCTGTTGAATGGAGCCCCCCCCCATGACCGTCAGTGACGAGAAATTCACTCGCCAGACCCTCCTCGACGTTCAGCCGTTGACGCCGAATCTGTTCACCCTGCGGGCTACGCGGGATCCGGGGTTTCGCTTCCGCGCGGGGCAATTTGCCCGGCTCGGCGTGACCAAGGCTGACGGCAGCACGGTCTGGCGCGCCTATTCGATGGTGTCCTCACCCTTTGATGAGTTCCTGGAGTTTTTCTCCATTGTTGTGCCGGGAGGCGAGTTCACCAGCGAGCTCAGCCGATTGGGTGTCGGCGATACACTGCTGGTCGATCGCCAGGCCTTTGGTTACCTGACGCTTGATCGCTTCGTTGACGGGCGTGATCTGTGGCTGTTATCCACAGGCACGGGGCTGGCGCCGTTTCTGTCGATCCTGCAGGACTTCGAGGTCTGGGAAAAATTCGAGCGGATCATCCTGGTCTACAGCGTCCGTGAGTCACGGGAGCTGGCTTATCAAGACCTTATCGCGGGGCTGGCGCAGCGTGAGTACCTGGCGGAATTCGCGCACAAACTGCAGCTTATTAACACGGTGACTCGCGAACAGCATCCGGGCGTCTTGAACGGGCGTATTACAACCCTGATCGAAGATGGAGAGTTGGAGCGGGCCGCTGGCGTGGCCCTTTCGCCCGAACACTCGCGGGTGATGCTTTGCGGTAATCCGCAGATGATCGATGACACGCGCAAATTGCTCAAACAGCGCGGTATGCACTTGAGCCTCAGCCGGCGACCTGGCCAGGTGGCCGTGGAAAATTTCTGGTAAAAAAAACGGCGCCTCAAGGGCGCCGATTTCATTCAGTGGAAGCGTTCAAGGCCGGTTGTTCTGGGCCTTGAGCAGATCTCGGATCTCGCCCAGCAACACTTCTTCCTTGGTCGGAACCGGCGGCACGGTTGGCGCGACCGCCTCTTCGCGTTTCAAGTGGTTAATGGCTTTGACACCCATGAAGATCGCGAAAGCGACAATGAGGAAGTCGATCAGGCTCTGGATGAATTTACCGTAGGCCAATACCACCGCCGGGACGTTACCCTCGGCCGCCTTGAGCGTAATGGCCAGGTCACTGAAGTCCACCCCACCGATCAACAGCCCGATTGGTGGCATGATCACATCACCGACAAATGACGTGACGATCTTGCCGAAGGCGGCACCGATGATGATACCAACGGCCATGTCGACCACATTGCCCTTGACCGCGAAGGCCTTGAACTCACTTATCACGCCCATAGGTTATTTCCTTGTTACAGATGAGGTTGGTGAACGCAGTGTAAATCAGCAAAACGCATCTTGCTCGAAACGCCTGCTTACAAGTGCTGCCTGCTGTCGACCGGATCGACGCCAAAAAGTTTGAAAATGCCATCATCGCAGCGAGAGCGAAAAAGGGTTTCGAGGCTTTCTTGCGGTCGATCTGTTGCGCCGATTTATCGTACAGGTGTGGAAAGTTGGGAATGGGAAGCGGCGGGATTGAGCATGGAAATATGAATTAATTTTTACTTGAGGTTTGGTGGTTTTTGAAGTTTGAGCAGGCGTGTTGAAGGGAGGAAGCAAAGATTAAGTAAATGGTTGGTGCATTTTTTGTTTGGTGTGCTGCAAGAGTTTTATGTGTGTGTTGTACGTTGTTTTGCTGGTTGTAGTGGGTGTGTACAAGCTTATATACGAAGTTGACGGTTGATTTTAAAAAAGTTGTACAGGTTTTTAGTTAACTACATAGTTACATGTATTAACCCATTCTCAAAAGTTGTAGACGGTGACTCGGCGGACGCCAGCGCCGCACTGATGCGCGTCACCTGGGTTATCATCGCGATTTTTGCCGGGGGTTCCGATGGCCAAGGCCAAGCGCATGTATGGCTGCACCGAGTGCGGCTCAACGTTCCCCAAGTGGGCCGGCCAGTGTGGCGAGTGCGGCGCCTGGAACACGCTGACTGAAACCATGGTGGAAAGCGGCGGGGCGGCAGCGCCCAGCGGTCGTACCGGTTGGGCGGGGCAACAGGCACAGATCAAGACCCTGGCCGAAGTCAGCGTGGAGGAAATTCCGCGTTTTTCCACGGCGTCCAGTGAGCTGGATCGGGTGTTGGGCGGTGGTCTGGTGGACGGTTCGGTGGTGCTGATCGGCGGTGATCCCGGCATCGGCAAATCGACGATCCTGCTGCAAACCTTGTGCAACCTGGCCAAAAGCATGCCGGCACTTTACGTCACCGGCGAAGAATCCCAGCAGCAAGTGGCCATGCGCGCCCGACGCCTTGGGTTGCCTCAGGATCGGTTGCGGGTCATGACCGAGACCTGTATCGAAACCATTATCGCCACGGCTCGCCAGGAAAAGCCCAAGGTGATGGTGATCGACTCGATCCAGACGATTTTCACCGAGCAGTTGCAATCGGCTCCGGGGGGCGTGTCCCAGGTTCGTGAAAGCGCCGCATTGCTGGTGCGTTATGCCAAGCAGAGCGGCACGGCGATTTTCCTGGTCGGCCACGTCACCAAGGAGGGTGCATTGGCGGGGCCTCGCGTTTTGGAACACATGGTCGACACCGTGCTGTATTTCGAAGGCGAATCCGATGGGCGTTTGCGCTTGCTGCGGGCGGTTAAAAACCGTTTCGGTGCGGTGAACGAACTGGGCGTGTTCGGCATGACTGACAAAGGCCTGAAAGAAGTCTCCAACCCTTCGGCGATTTTTCTGACCCGTGCTCAGGAAGAAGTCCCGGGCAGTGTGGTCATGGCAACGTGGGAGGGCACCCGACCCATGCTGGTCGAAGTCCAGGCGCTGGTGGATGACAGCCATCTGGCCAACCCGCGCCGGGTAACCCTGGGACTGGATCAGAATCGTCTGGCGATGTTGTTGGCGGTGTTGCATCGTCATGGCGGAATTCCCACCCACGACCAGGATGTATTCCTTAACGTTGTCGGTGGTGTGAAAGTGTTGGAAACGGCTTCCGATCTGGCGTTGATGGCCGCGGTCATGTCCAGCTTGCGCAACCGGCCGTTGCCTCATGATCTGCTGGTATTCGGTGAGGTGGGGCTGTCCGGTGAAGTGCGTCCGGTACCGAGCGGCCAGGAGCGTCTGAAAGAAGCCGCCAAGCACGGCTTCAAGCGCGCCATCGTGCCCAAGGGCAACGCGCCGAAAGAGGCGCCGGCCGGTCTGCAGATTATTGCTGTGACCCGTCTGGAGCAGGCGCTGGACGCACTCTTCGAATAAGTTTCCGGGCTGGACTTGATCCCTGTGAAGCAAGCTTCGGGATGGTGCCGGTTCGTCAGATTTCGATCAGGGCACCCAACTCTCGTTCAAGTTCGGCTTCGTCAGCCAGGTTGAGCTCGATCACCCGCCGCAGGCGCTCAATGGATTCCAGGCTGATATGCCGGCAGACAAAGCCGAGCTGGCCTTTGTCTTCGTGGGTCAACTCGACATCCATGGCAATGTCGGTGTCTTCGGACAGATGAATGTCGACGAAAAATTCCTGCTGCGGATTGCCCAGCCACGGGGTGGGCCGTTCGATCAGCAAGCCCTTGAGTGACAGGTCGATCAGCTTTACCGGCCAGGTGCATTCACCCTGACGGAGCTCGGTTCGTGCATCGAACGCAATACGTTTGAAGCGGCGGCGGTCGGCAGGGTGGTTGCTCATGGCGCAATCCTCGTTAGGTTCGCTGACTATAGACCCGCCGTACGCAAGGCTGCCAGCGAGAGGGGCGGCTAGACCAATGTCGGGGTATGACCTTTGCCGTCAGGAGGTCTAAACTCGGGGTGGCTGTCTTTCTTGTCCACTCTGGCCGGAATAATAAAATGAAAAATAATAATAGCCCGCTACGCCATCTACCCTGGCTGGTGCTGGCAATCATAGGTGCGTGCGCCCTGGGTGTCGTGGCATTGCGCCGAGGGGAGGCGATCAACGCCTTGTGGATTGTGGTCGCTGCCGTGGCCATTTATCTGGTTGCGTATCGCTACTACAGTCTGTTTATCGCTAACAACGTCATGCAACTCGATGCGCGACGGGCCACTCCCGCCGTGCTCAACAACGACGGTCTGGATTACGTCCCCACCAATAAACACATCCTTTTCGGTCACCACTTCGCGGCCATTGCCGGCGCAGGTCCGCTGGTCGGTCCGGTGCTGGCGGCGCAGATGGGCTACCTGCCCGGAACGCTGTGGCTGATCGCCGGCGTGGTGCTGGCTGGCGCCGTGCAGGACTTCATGGTCCTGTTCATGTCCACCCGCCGCAACGGCCGTTCCCTGGGCGACATGGTCCGTGAAGAAATGGGCCGCATTCCCGGGACTATCGCGCTGTTCGGCTGCTTCCTGATCATGATCATCATCCTCGCGGTGCTGGCGCTGATCGTGGTCAAGGCCCTGGCCGAAAGTCCATGGGGTATTTTCACGGTGATGGCGACCATCCCGATCGCGATGTTCATGGGCATCTACATGCGTTACATCCGCCCGGGCCGCATCGGTGAAATCTCGGTGATTGGCGTGGTCCTGCTGCTGGGTTCGATCTGGCTGGGCGGGCAGATTGCCGCCGATCCGGTGTGGGCCAAGGCGTTTTCCTTCACCGGTATCCAGATCACCTGGATGCTGATCGGTTACGGTTTCGTCGCAGCGGTGCTGCCGGTGTGGCTGATTCTGGCGCCACGGGATTACCTGTCGACCTTCCTCAAGATCGGCACCATCGTCGCCCTGGCGATTGGCATCCTGATCACCATGCCCGAGCTGAAAATGCCGGCAGTGACCCAGTTCATCGACGGCACCGGGCCGGTGTGGAAGGGCGGTCTGTTCCCGTTCCTGTTCATCACCATCGCCTGTGGCGCGGTGTCCGGTTTCCACGCATTGATCGCTTCGGGCACCACGCCGAAGCTGCTGGATAACGAAACCAATGCCCGCTACATCGGTTACGGCGGCATGCTGATGGAGTCTTTCGTCGCCATCATGGCCATGGTCGCCGCCTCGGTGATCGAGCCAGGCGTGTATTTCGCCATGAACAGCCCGACCGCCGTGGTCGGTGGTGAGGTCGTGGCCGTTGCGCAAACCGTCAGCAGCTGGGGCTTCGCCATCACGCCGGACGCCCTGCAAGCAGTGGCCAAGGACATCGGTGAGACCACCATCCTGGCCCGCGCCGGTGGTGCGCCGACCCTGGCGGTCGGCATCGCGCAGATCCTGCACAGCGTGCTGCCGGGTGAAAACACCATGGCGTTCTGGTACCACTTCGCGATCCTGTTCGAAGCCTTGTTCATCCTGACGGCGGTCGACGCTGGCACCCGTGCCGGGCGGTTCATGCTGCAGGACCTGCTGGGTTCCTTCGTGCCGGCGCTGCGCCGCACGGAATCCTGGACCGCCAACCTGATCGCGACCGCCGGTTGCGTGGCGATGTGGGGCTGGCTGTTGTACCAGGGCGTGATTGATCCATTGGGTGGTATCAACACCTTGTGGCCGCTGTTCGGCATCTCCAACCAGATGCTGGCCGGTATCGCGCTGATGCTTGGTACCGTCGTGCTGATCAAGATGAAACGCCAGCGCTACATTTGGGTGACCTTGTTGCCGGCGGCATGGCTGCTGATCTGCACCACCACGGCCGGCTTCATCAAGCTGTTCGACGCCAACCCGGCGATCGGCTTCCTGTCGCTGGCGAAAAAATACAGCGATGCGCTGGCCAATGGTCAGATTCTCGCCCCGGCCAAGGACATCACGCAGATGCAGCATGTGGTTTTCAACGCCTACACCAACGCCACACTGACCGCGCTGTTCCTGTTCGTGGTGTTCAGTATCCTGTTCTATGCGCTCAAGGTTGGCATTGCTGCCTGGGGTAAAAAAGAACGCACGGATAAAGAATCGCCATTCCAGGCGCTGCCGGATGCTTGATCGAGGATTGCAGCATGTTCAATGACCTGAGTCGCCTCGGTAAATACCTCGGTCAGGCCGCGCGCCTGATGGTCGGCATGCCCGACTACGACAACTACGTCGAGCATATGCAAACCAAACACCCGGACAAACCGGTGATGAGCTACGAGGCGTTCTTCCGCGAACGCCAGGAAGCCCGTTACGGTGGCAAGGGTGGGCCGAAGTGCTGTTGATCCGGAAGGCGGGTTAACGGCAAATCCTGTGGGAGCGAGCTTGCTCGCGATGGCGGACTGTCAATCAACAGTGATGTTGAATGTTAAGCCGCCATCGCGAGCAAGCTCGCTCCCACTTTTGTTTTGTGTTGTTTATCAGTTTTGTGAAACAGGAGATCAATTTTGTCCTCTCCCATCCCCGTCACGATCCTTAGTGGCTTCCTCGGCGCCGGCAAGACCACATTGCTGCGCCATCTGCTCAAAGCCGAACACGGCCTGAAAATCGCCGTGATCGAAAATGAATTCAGCGATGCCGGTATCGATACCCAACTGTTGGGCGACGAGCCGGTGCAAGTCATGACGCTGTCCAACGGCTGCGTCTGCTGCACGATCCATACTGACCTGACCAAAGCGTTGTATCTGCTGCTTGAACGCCTGGACAGCGGTGATATCGCTTTCGATCGTCTGGTGATCGAATGCACCGGACTGGCCGATCCGGCTCCGGTGGCGCAAACCTTCTTCATCGACGAAGAACTGCGCGAGCGTTACATCCTTGACGGCATCATCACCCTGGTCGACGCGGCGCATGCCGAGCTGCACCTGACCCAGACCATTGCCCAGGCGCAGATCGGTTTCGCCGATCGACTGCTGGTGAGCAAGCGTGACCTGGTGGACGACGCGACATTCAACGCGTTGAGCGAGCGCCTGACCCGGATCAATCGTCGCGCTCCGATTCGTGTGGTTGATCACGGCAAGATCGACCTTGCCGAGTTGCTTGATGTGCGCGGTTTCAATCTCAATGCCGACCTCGGGGGTGGCGTGAGTTTGCGGCCCGTGACCAAGGCGCCGTCCATCGACCGCATTTCCAGCCTGGTGCTGCGCACCGACAAACCGCTGGATATCGACAAGCTCAGCGAGTTCATGAACGAACTGCTGGAAGACCACGGCAAGCAATTGCTGCGCTACAAAGGCGTGTTGAACATCCTTGGCGAACCGCGACGCATGGTGTTTCAGGGCGTGCTCAAGCTTTACGGCTTCGACTGGGACACTGAATGGGCCGAGGACGAATTGCGCGAGAGCGTGATCGTATTCATTGCCGATGATTTGCCGGAAGAGAAAATCCGTGAGGGGTTTGCGCGGGTGGCGGTGCAGTAAGGGCTGCCATGTTCGGTGAGGCTGATGTCGCTATCGCGAGCCGGCCTCGCTCCCGCCATTTCAAATGTGGGAGCGCGCGTGCTCGCGATGGCGATCTAACCGGCAACACGATTCTGGCGGGAGATCGGTTGTGCATTGAGCAACACCGCCTCCAGATGATCCAGGTGCTGGCTCAGCAAACGCTCGGCTTTCCGGGTGTCCCCCAGTTCGACCGCTTGCAGAATCCCTTGATGGACCTGCCAGACGCAATAACCCTCCAACGGCGTATCAAACTGCGCAATCGCCAGTGAAGTGAGCGGCACCAGACTGCCGAGAAAATGCGCCAGTGGCGCATTGCCCGCCATTTCAGCCAACTGCAAATGAAACTCCCCGGACAAGCGAATCGCCGGGCCGCGCGCGGTGCATTGGCGCTCGCTATCGACCAGCGCGTGCAGACGTTTCAGCTGTTCTGGCAGCGGTCGCTGACAGGCCAGTCTGACCAGCGTCAGCTCGGTCAGGCGCCGTGCGTGCAGGGTTTGCCGAGTCTGCTCGGCATCGGGCGCGGCGACACGGGGGCGATGGTTGGCGCGCAGGATGATGATTTGCTGATGGGACAGCCGCGTCAGCACGTTACGAACTTCACTGCGTCGAACGTCGAACATCTGGCCCAGGCCGTCCTCGGTGAAGCGACTGCCAGGCAGGAGGCGCTGTTCGAGAATGGCGTCGAAGATCCGTGAATAAAGATCCTGTGCTGAGGGCTTCCCGACATTTGTTCCAGGGAAGGGCAGGGCGACGAGTGTTTGCGGTGAAGCGAAGCTGTTCATGGCCTGTCTCCAGTTCGAAGCGGTTTCAACTGCCGAAGTTGTCTTCCGGGATGTTCAATTCGATGCCCATCCGCTGGCCTTCACGAATAATGTGCCGACGCATCTCGGCGCTGGCCTGGGCGCTGTTCTTGCTGCGGATCGCGCGCACCACGGCTTCGTTCTCTTCGAGGCGTTCAGCCAGATGTTCCGGGGAGTTGCGCAGCACTTCGGCGCTTTGCTTGAGGGCGTTGCTGGTCTGCTGCACCACGCTCTGGAAGATCGGGTTGGATGTCAGCGTGAAGAGCTCTTCGTGGAACGCGATGTAGGCGTTGACCCCGGCCTCGCTGTCGTTGGCTTCCAGGGCTTCGCGCATGTCCATCAGGGTCAGGCGCAATTGCCCGACTTCCTTGCTGCTGATCGATTGCGCCACCAGGCCGACGATGAACGGCTCAAGGGTGTAGCGCAGTTGCAGCACGTCTTCCAGGCTTGCCGTAGCGACGGCGCTGTCGTGGCTTTGGCTGTCGCTGAGATTGGTCTCCAGCACCACCACGCCTTTGCCCGGCATGGAACGCACCAGACCGAGGGTTTCCAGGACGATGACCGCCTCACGCAGGCTCGGGCGACTGATGCCCAGTTGTTCGGCCAGTTCACGTTGTCCCGGCAACATTTCGCCGGAACGCCACTGACCGCGGGCCAGCGCGGCCCGAAGTTTTTCCACGACTGAATTTACAACGGTCGACGAGGTAATCACTGTTCGCTCCATGAGCATCGAAAGTAGTAGGGGCGTACCGGCCCGGTGGACCGGCACAGCGTTGATTCAGAATTCCTGCTGATGCGCCGAAGCGGCCGGTTTTCGCGGCTGGAAGGTATAACCCACCTGGCCGGAAAGCACCTTGTTCGCCCGTTGCACATCGATGTCTTTTTCCCAGCGGGCAATGGCCACGGTTGCCACGCAGTTGCCGATCAGGTTGGTCAGCGCCCGGCCGATGCCCATGAACCAGTCCACGGCCAGCACCAGCACCAGGCCCACCACCGGTATGGCCGGGATTGCCGTCAGGGTGGCCGCCAGAATGACCAGTGCCGAACCTGGGATGCCATGCGCGCCTTTGGACGTGATCAGCGACACCAGCAGAATGGTCAGCAGGTCGGTCATGGCCAGCGGTGTGCCGGTGGCGTTGGCGATGAACACGATGGCCAGGGTCAGGTAGATCGAGAAACCGTCGAGGTTGAATGAATAGCCGGTAGGTATCACCAGCCCGACCGTCGAACTGCCAATCCCCAGGTGCTCAAGCTTGCGCATGATTTGCGGGAGCACGGCGTCGGACGAAGCAGTGCCCATGACGATCAGCAGTTCCTCGCGCAGATATTTGAGCAGCGGCCACATTCTCAGGCCGGACAAGCGCATCACCAGGCCCAGGATCAACGCCACGAAGGCCGTGCAGGTCAGGTAAAACAAGCCGACCAGGCTGCCCAGGTGCTGCAGCGAATCGAGGCCATATTTGCTGGTGGTAAAGGCGATGGCGCCGAACACGCCAATCGGCGCCAGGCGCACGATCATGCCCATGATGCGAAAGATCACATGGCTGAGTTCATTGATCAGCCGCGAAATGCCCGACGCCGCTTCGCCCACCAGATTCAACGCGCTGCCGAACAGTACCGAAAACAGCAGGACTTGCAGAATGTTGTTGTCCGCAAAGGCACCGATCACCGAGGTCGGAATCAGGTCCATCAAAAACTGCGTGGTGGTGTGCATGTGCTGGCCGCGCTGGGCGATGTCACCCATGTCGGCAGCGGAAAGCTGATCCAGATGAATGTTCGCACCGCTGCCGATCCCGGTGCTGAAAGCGAACACCAAGCCAATCACCAGGGCGATGGTGGTCAGCACTTCAAAGTAGATCACCGATTTGAGGCCGATGCGCCCGACCTTCTTCAGGTCGCCGGCACCGCTGATGCCGCTGACCACCACGCAAAACACGATCAGGCCGATGAGCATTTTGATCAGCTTGATAAACCCGTCACCGAGGGGCTTGAGCTGAGCGGAGTATTCAGGGAGGGCCAGCCCGCAGACGATGCCGAGCACCAGTCCGAGAACCACTTGGAGGAAGATTGAACGCGAGCACCATTTGAGCATGGGAGGAATCCTGGTCGGTGTCCTGGCCGTCGTCCGCAAAAGCCGATCGACGTCAGCACTTAATTATTGTGGTCTTACCGGTATGTCCAGTGCAGGGCCAGTCTAGGCACTGAATGCGGATGATCGCAAGTAAAAATTGAGTAATTGGCTTTACCGGTCTTACCAGTTGAGCGCAATGCTCTGGTTTTGAGCGGTTGGCAGAAAAAATCGGCAATGGCTGCCGATTTTTCAGGGGGCGGTCGAGGTGGCATCGCGTGTCAGCCTCCGAATCCCATCAGTCGATGGTGCTCCAGAGGCGCTCTTTTCAAACATTGAAGGGCGTTTCAGGACGAGGTGTGAGCTACGTTTCTTTGAATAATGCTCAGGATGAAAGTTATCTTTGAACGCTCTTCGGTTTTGCCAAGATAAACATAGGGCGAGCCATTTAGTTTGAGTCCACCCCAGTAGTGTTTGTTTTTTATCTTGAGTGAAACGGCTGAGTGAGTGTGTCGCAGATTGTCCAATGTAACAGGGTTGCCTTGTTGGTTGAGGAGGGTAAAGACTGTCGGCTCATCAGCGTCGGGGTCAATGGCTCCAAAAGTATCCAGCGACTTTTCACAGATGATGTGATTGTAATATTCGCCTGTATTTTTTATTGAGAGTATGTAGCCATCGGCCGTATGCCGGAAGTGCAGCGTCAATGGCTTCACCTCACCGATCTTCTCGTTGGGGCATATGCCAAGCCGGCTGGAGTGATTCTGGGTCTGCGGCTTGCCGGTAAAGAAGCCGCCGCTGAAGTGTTTGATGGTGGCCATGGCCGGTTTGCCATGGAGTTCTTCGAGTAGGTTTACTTTATGGTCAAACATTCTCAATGTGGCGATGAAAGATTTTTCGGTATTGCTATTCATGATGTAACCCGTTCATTAAGTTTGTTGGATGAAGCGGGTTTCAGGTTAAGTAGTTTTTATTGGTTTTTGGAATTGCGTGTGTTGCAAGGATTTAAATGGGGGGATATTGAAACAGGCGGTCTGAGTTGCTTGGGGTGTTTTATTAAATGTGTTGCTTGTATGTATTCTGGCAATAAAAAACCGGCCATCTCTGGCCGGTTCTTTTACTGCGGTCTAGCGGGGCTTATCAAGCACCGTATACCGGCAGCTTCTTGCAGATGGCTTTGACTTTCTCACGAACGGCGTCGATCACCGCTTCGTTGTTCAGATCAGCCAGGATGTCGCAGATCCAGCCAGCCAGTTCCTTGCACTCTGCTTCCTTGAAGCCACGAGTGGTCACGGCCGGAGTGCCGAAGCGCAGGCCGGAGGTCACGAACGGGGAGCGTGGGTCGTTCGGCACGGAGTTTTTGTTCACGGTGATGAACGCCTTGCCCAGAGCGGCGTCGGCGTCTTTACCGGAGATTTCCTGCTTGATCAGCGACAGCAGGAACAGGTGGTTTTCAGTGCCGCCGGACACGACGTCAAAACCGCGCTCGATGAACACGCCGGCCATGGCCTTGGCGTTTTTCACCACTTGTTGCTGGTAAGCCTTGAACTCAGGCTGCAGCGCTTCCTTGAAGCAGATCGCCTTGGCAGCGATCACGTGCTCCAGCGGACCACCCTGGGCGCCAGGGAACACGGCGGAGTTCAGCTTTTTCTCGATGTCGGCGTTGGCGCGAGCCAGGATCAGGCCGCCACGTGGACCGCGCAGGGTCTTGTGGGTGGTGGTGGTCACGACGTCAGCGAATGGAACCGGGTTCGGGTAGACGCCAGCGGCGACCAGACCGGCCACGTGGGCCATGTCGACGAACAGGTAGGCGCCCACCTTGTCGGCGATGGCACGGAAACGCGGGAAGTCCAGAACCTGCGAGTAGGCAGAGAAACCGGCCACGATCATTTTCGGCTTGTGCTCAACCGCCAGGCGCTCGACTTCGTCGTAGTCGATCAGGCCGTTGGCGTCGATGCCGTACTGGATGGCGTTGTACAGCTTGCCGGAGGACGAAACGCTGGCACCGTGGGTCAGGTGACCACCGTGGGCCAGGCTCATGCCCAGGATGGTGTCGCCAGCCGACAGCAGGGCCAGGTAAACAGCGGCGTTGGCCTGGGAGCCAGCGTGTGGCTGGACGTTGGCGTAATCGGCGCCGAACAGCTCTTTTGCACGGTCGATGGCCAGTTGCTCGACCACGTCGACGTACTCGCAACCACCGTAGTAGCGCTTGCCCGGGTAGCCTTCGGCGTACTTGTTGGTCAGTACCGAGCCTTGAGCTTCCATCACCGCAGGGCTGGTGTAGTTTTCCGAAGCGATCAGCTCAATGTGCTCTTCCTGGCGCTGAGCTTCTTGCTCCATGGCGGCAAAGAGATCGGCGTCGTACTTGGCAATAGTCAAATCACGGCTGAACATGGCGGTCCTCAAGGATCGGGGGCGGAAAAGGGGGGCATTCTAACCCAACGGGTTTTAGATGGCATATGAAACGACATCATGTCGCAGACAAGTGGGCTTCATGACGGGATCAGCGGTGAATCTGCCGGCCTCTTCGCGAGCAGGCTCGCTCCCACAGGGTCTTCAGTTGTGCGTGAACACCGAAAATCCATGGTGAGAGCGAGCCTGCTCGCGACAGGGCATCAGCAGCACCGAAAGACTTCAGTCAAACATGTACAGCGCATCATTGCTGAACTGCAGTTCAAACTTGTTGGCCGGCATCGGGTGGCCGAACAGGTAGCCCTGGACCTCATCGCAACCGTGCTCCCTCAGGAAATCCAGCTGCTCGTGGGTTTCCACGCCTTCGGCGATCACCGCCAGGTTGAGGCTGTGAGCCATGGCGATGATTGCCCGGGCGATCTGTGCATCTTGTTCACCCGACGGCAGGCCGTCGACGAAGGTGCGGTCGATTTTCAGCACATCGATCGGGAACTGCTTGAGGTAATTGAGCGATGAGTAACCCGTGCCGAAGTCGTCGACCGCAATGCTCAGCCCGAGATTTTTCAGGCCGTCGAGGATCTGCATGGCCTCGCTGACTTCGCGCATCAGGATACTCTCGGTCAGCTCCAGCTCCAGGCACGCCGGCGGCAGGCCGGTTTCCTTGAGAATGGTGGCGATCCGCGTGCCGAGCTGACCATCGGAGAACTGCCGGGCGGAAATGTTCACCGAGACCTTCGGCACACGCACCTTGGCCAGGTGCCAGTTCTTCAACTGACGGCAAGCCTCGCTGATTACCCAGTCGCCGACATCCACCACCAGGCCGAGCTCTTCGAGCACCGGGATGAAGTCCCCCGGCGGTACCAGGCCGCGTCGCGGGTGACGCCAGCGCAGCAGCGCTTCGGCTCCGGTCAGGCGCTTGCCGTCGCCGCTGAATTGCGGCTGGTAATACAGCACGAATTCGTTCTGTTCCAGGGCGTGGCGCAAATCGCTTTCCAGCTCCAGACGCTCCAGGGCACTGGCGTTCATGTCCGCCTGGTAGAACTGAAAGTTGTTCTTGCCACGTTCCTTGGCGTGGTACATCGCGGTATCGGCGTTCTTCATCAACTGGCTGAGTTCGTTACCGTCCTGCGGGCTGAGGGCAATACCGATACTGGCGGTGACGAAGAACTCGCGACCTTCGAGCACGAAGGGTTTCACCAGGCTGGCGAGAATCTGTTCGGCCACATGAATCGCCCGGTTCAAGGCGATCTGGCGATTGGCCCGCGGTTGCAGGAGCAAGGTGAACTCGTCGCCGCCCATCCGCGCCACGGTGTCGTCATCGTCGACGCAACCCAGCAGGCGCGTGGCCATTTCCTTGAGCATGCGATCGCCGGCGGCGTGGCCCAAGGAGTCATTGATCGGCTTGAAGCGGTCAAGGTCGAGGAACATCAGCACCACCCAGGACTTCTGCCGTTCCGCCGCTTGCAATGCGGTGTGCAGGCGATCCTGGAACAATGTGCGGTTGGGCAGGTGTGTCAGGGCGTCGTAATAGGCGAGGCGGTGAATCCGCTGTTCGCTGGCCTTGCGCTCGCTGATGTCGGTGAAGAAGCATACGTAACTGGCCAGGTCGCCTTCATCATCAAGCACCGCCGTGATGCCGACCCAGGCCGGATAGTGCTCACCATTGCGGCGCTTGAGCCAGACTTCACCTTCCCAGGTGCTGTGCTGGCTCAGTTGCTTGAGGACGTAACGCAGATGGGCTTCCTGTTGTTCGTCGACGGTCAGCATGTTGGGCAACTGGTCGAGTACTTGCTCCACGGCATAACCGCTGACGCGGCTGAACGCCTCGTTGGCCTGGACGATATAGCCGGCCGGGTCGGTGATCAGGATCGCCGAGGTCGAGTGTTCGAAAACCGTGGCCGCCATGCGCAGGTCTTTCTCGGCGCGGCGTTGCTGGCTGATGTCGCGACCCACCCCGAGCACACCCTCAAAAGCACCATGCTCGTCCCAGACCAGCACTAGCCGCAACTCGATGGGAATCTTGCGCCCGTCGGCCCGCAGGCAGTCGAAGAGGAACAATTGGGTTTGTACCTGGCTGCGCAACAGTGCCAGTTGATCGGGTTTATCCAGTGCTTTGCTGACCCGGTCCATGAGATTGAAAATGCCGGCCAGTTGCTGCGGGTTGGCGATGGTCGATTGCCAGCCGTTCTGGAAAATCCACTCGACGTCATAGCCCAGCACGGCGTGCACCGACGGGCTGACGTAGTTGAGTACCAGGCGGCTGTCAGTGGAGAAAATCACGTCGCTGATGCTTTCGGCGAGCATCCGGTAACGCTGTTCGCTGTCGCGAAGGGACTCGCTGGCCTCGAGCTGGTCGGTGATGTCCTTGGCGACGCCGATGATTCGCGTGACCTGGTCGTGCTTGTCCCGCGCCAGAGCCTGCTCGCGTATCTCAAAACGCCGCCATTGGCCGTCGCGGTGACGGAAGCGCAACTGACACTGCATCAGCTGGCGGTAGCCGGCCTGCCTTTGGGTCTGACGCGAGCGGCGGTAGAAGTCGGCGTCGTCGGGGTGCAGGAGGACTTCCCAGAAGTACTCGCCCATCTGTTGCAGCTCGGTGCGGTTATAGCCCAGCGTCTGCCCCAGGTGGTGGTTGCTGAAGATCATCCGCTGGCTGATCACTTCCTGCACGTACAGGTGATCGGGCACGGTACGCACCACGTCGGACCAGAACCCTTCGCGCTCCAGCAGCGACAGCTCGACGAGCTTGCGGCTGGTGATGTCGGTGATGCTCAGGATCACCGCGTTATGGTCCTCGGGATTTTCCGGCAGGCGCAGCACCAGCCACAGGTGCTGGTCACGACCACCGGCGTCCTGGAGTTTGATTTCCAGTTCCAGCTGTTTCTGCTGGTTCAGGACCGCCTGGAGCACCTGATTGCCGATGGCACTGCCCTCAAGTGGATTGCCATCGACCAGCAATTTCCAGGCTTGATCGGGCGTGGTGACGTTGAGCAGTTGCAGGGCGACCTGGTTGACCTCGGTAATGCGCAGCTCCTGCAGCAATTGCTGGCGTTGCTCCGGGACTGCCAGCCAGGCTTGCAGCTGCTCGTTGCTCTGCAATTGGGCCCTGTCGAACAGGGACTTGAGGCCGGACATGTCGAGCACACACAACGCCACGCCGGTGCCTTCGAAAATCTCCTGATAACGTCGCCGGCCTTCGTGCAACTGACGCTGACGGCGGCGCATGTTGAGCAGGGCGATAAAAGGCAACATGGAGAAGGCCAGGCCCAGCAGGCATTTGCCGATGAACGCCGGCAGCAGTTCTTCGAGCACACGCTGCCGATCGAACAGGCCGCGCATTTGCCAGTCGCTGCTGCTCAGCGGCACGGTCAGCACGCTGTTGGCCAGATCGTCCTGGGTCAGCATTCCCGGATTGATCAAAGGCAGCGCTTCATCGCGGCTGATGATCTGGTGATTGAAGCGGTTTTCCACCAGCCACTGCGGACGGCCATACGCTTCATTCAGTTTGGTCAGGGATGAAAAAAACGTCGGTTTGAAGCGCAAGGCCCAGTAGCCACGAGTACTACCGCTGGCCTGGTGCAACAGCAGATGCACCACCGAGCCGTCGATGGCATTACTGAAGTAATGGGGCTGGGCACTGCTGCGGCGTACCAGTTCGCTCAGGTAATCGGCGTCTTCGCTATTGGGCGCGCTGTCAGTGAGGATGGTTCCGGACGGGCTGAGCAAGGTCAGGCTGATCAGGTCGGGCAAGGATTTCTGCAGCTTGCGCAGCAGCTCCTGCTGTTCGTCGGTGCTTTGCGGTTGTTCGACGATCGGTAGCAGATTCAGAGCGATCTGCGCGTTGAGCGCCATATTCAGACTGACCTGTGCGGCCAGGTCAGCGGTGTAATCGATGGTGTATTGACGCTGGGTTTTCTGGGTTTCGCGCAGTTGATCCAGCAGCTGCCAGAACAGCAGGGCGAGCAGCAACAGCACAAGCATCGCCAGCGCGCCTTTGAGTGTTCCGGGCAGGGTCGCGCCGGGCGCCGTTGTCGGTGCGCTGGTGGTCAGGGACGGAGGAACGTTGGACAAACTTAAATCCTGCGGTTTGGCTGGACTGGCGCGACGTGCACTATAAGCCGGACGCCCGAAGGGCGGCTAGCATGCCTTGAGTTGTGGCAAAGTGCCAGCCCCGCTCGGCTGGACGGCCATCTGTCATTGAGGTAGCTTTGCGGGTTACGCGGGAGCGTTCCAGCTCCTAAAATCAGACTTTTTTCAGCGCGCACGCCTTGGTCTCCATCAAGCGGACGACGCGCACGGTCTGGCCAGGCATCGTCTGCGCTTTAATCATTCATCTGTCACTGACCCTAGGTTCTCCATGGCTCAATACGTATTCACCATGCATCGGCTGGGCAAAGTTGTGCCACCGAAGCGGGAAATCCTGAAAAACATCTCCCTGTCCTTCTTTCCTGGCGCCAAGATCGGCGTGCTCGGCCTCAACGGTTCGGGTAAGTCCACGCTGCTGAAAATCATGGCGGGCGTCGACACCGAGTTCGACGGTGAAGCCCGTCCGATGCCGGACCTGAACATCGGCTACCTGCCGCAGGAACCGCAGCTCGATCCGACCAAGACGGTGCGTGAAGTGGTCGAGGAAGCCGTCAGCGTGATCAAGGACGCGCAAGCGCGTCTGGATGAGGTCTACGCCGCCTACGCCGACCCGGATGCCGACTTCGACAAACTGGCTGCCGAACAGGCCAAGCTCGAAGCAATCTTGCAGGCCAGCGACGGTCACAACCTGGAGCGCCAACTGGAAGTCGCTGCCGATGCGCTGCGTCTGCCGGCCTGGGATGCCAAAGTCGAACACCTGTCCGGTGGTGAAAAGCGTCGTGTGGCACTGTGCCGCCTGCTGCTGTCCGCCCCGGACATGCTGCTGCTCGACGAACCGACCAACCACCTGGACGCCGATTCCGTCGCCTGGCTGGAGCACTTCCTGCACGACTTCCCGGGCACCGTGGTCGCGATCACGCACGACCGTTACTTCCTGGACAACGTGGCTGGCTGGATCCTCGAACTCGACCGCGGCGCGGGCATTCCTTACGAGGGCAACTATTCGGGCTGGCTGGAAGCCAAGTCCGATCGTCTGGCCCAGGAGTCCAAGCAGCAGTCGGCTCACGAAAAGGCCATGAAGGAAGAGCTGGAATGGGTGCGTAAAGGCGCCAAGGCCCGCCAGTCGAAGTCCAAGGCTCGTCTGCAACGCTTCGAAGAAATGCAATCGCAGGAATTCCAGAAGCGCAGCGAAACCAACGAGATCTACATCCCGGCCGGTCCGCGCCTGGGCGACAAGGTCATCGAGTTCAAGAACGTCACCAAGGGCTACGGCGATCGCGTGTTGATCGACAACCTGTCGTTCTCCATGCCTAAAGGCGCCATCGTCGGTGTGATCGGTGGTAACGGTGCCGGTAAATCGACGCTGTTCCGCATGCTGATGGGCAAGGAAACGCCGGATTCGGGCACCATCGAAGTTGGTGAGACCGTGCAACTGGCGTGCGTCGACCAGAGCCGCGAAGACCTGGACGGCAGCAAGACCGTGTTCCAGCAAATCTCCGATGGTTCCGACCAGATCCGCATCGGCAACTACGAGATCCCGTCGCGTACCTACGTCGGTCGCTTCAACTTCAAGGGTGGCGATCAGCAGAAGTTCGTCAAGGACCTGTCCGGTGGTGAGCGCGGTCGCTTGCACCTGGCCCTGACCCTGAAAGAGGGCGGCAACGTCCTGCTGCTCGACGAACCGTCCAACGACCTCGACGTTGAAACCCTGCGCTCCCTCGAAGAAGCCCTGTTGGACTTCCCGGGCGCTGCCATTGTGATCTCTCACGATCGGTGGTTCCTGGACCGCGTCGCCACTCACATCCTGGCGTACGAAGACGACTCGCAAGCGGTGTTCTTCGAAGGCAACTACACCGAGTACGAAGCCGATCGCAAAAAACGCCTCGGCGAAGCCGCTGCCCAGCCGCATCGGGTACGGCACAAGAAGCTGGCCTGATTCGGGTCGGTGGCATGAAAAAGCGGAGCCTTCGGGCTCCGTTTTTTTTGCCCGGTTTTTTTCAGCGGGACCGAGTTTGATTCATCGCTGGCAAGCCAGCTCCCACAGGGTTTGTGTTGTACCCGGAATGTGTGACCGCCGCTGAAACTGTGGGAGCTGGCTTGCCAGCGATGGCGGTATAACTGTTGGTGCAAAGCTTGAATTTGATCTCACCATTCGGGTGCAAAAAAGGCCCGAAATTTCTCCTGATTTATATCCTGTGCACCATTTAATTTCATAAACGCGACATTTTGCACTGTTCTTGTGCGCGAATCGTTTGTTACAGTCCGGCCCAATCTCTTCCAACGACAAAAAATTTGCCGAGACTTTTCCATGACCGAATCCGTCGAATCCTTCCTTGCCCGCCTGAAAAAACGCGACCCGGATCAGCCTGAATTCCACCAGGCCGTGGAGGAGGTTTTGCGTAGTTTGTGGCCGTTCCTTGAAGCCAATCCACGTTATTTGACCTCGGGCATTCTGGAGCGGATTTGCGAGCCGGAGCGGGCGATCGTCTTTCGGGTTTCCTGGGTCGATGATCAGGGCAAGGTCCAGGTCAATCGCGGTTTCCGTATCCAGATGAACAGCGCCATCGGCCCGTACAAAGGCGGCCTGCGTTTCCATCCGTCGGTGAATCTCGGGGTATTGAAGTTCCTGGCCTTCGAACAGACCTTCAAGAACTCGCTGACGTCATTGCCCATGGGCGGTGGCAAGGGTGGCTCGGACTTCGACCCTAAAGGTAAAAGCGATGCGGAGGTCATGCGCTTCTGCCAGGCCTTCATGAGCGAGCTGTATCGCCACATCGGTGCTGACGTTGATGTGCCGGCCGGGGACATCGGCGTCGGCGCTCGAGAAATCGGTTTCCTGTTCGGCCAGTTCAAACGCCTGAGCAACCAGTTCACCAGCGTGCTGACCGGCAAAGGCCCGAGTTACGGCGGCAGCCTGATTCGCCCGGAAGCCACGGGTTTCGGTTGTGTGTACTTCGCCGAGGAAATGCTCAAGCGTCGCGGTGAAACCGTCGAAGGCAAGCGCGTGGCGATTTCCGGGTCGGGTAACGTGGCGCAGTACGCCGCGCGCAAGGTCATGGACCTGGGTGGCAAGGTGATTTCACTGTCCGATTCCGAAGGCACGCTGTACTGCGAAAGCGGTTTGACCGAAGCGCAATGGCAAGCGGTGCTGGAACTGAAAAACGTCCAGCGTGGGCGCATCAGCGAATTGGCTGGCCGTTTTGGCCTGGAATTTCTCGCCGGGCAGCGCCCTTGGGGGCTGAGTTGCGACATCGCCTTGCCGTGCGCCACGCAAAATGAACTGGATGCCGAGGCGGCCCGTGCGCTGCTGCGCAATGGCTGCACCTGTGTGGCGGAAGGGGCGAACATGCCGACCACCCTGGAGGCGGTGGATCTGTTTATCGAAGCGGGCATTTTGTTCGCACCGGGCAAGGCGTCGAACGCCGGTGGTGTTGCGGTGAGCGGGCTGGAGATGTCGCAGAACGCAATGCGCCTGCTGTGGACCGGTGGTGAAGTGGACAGCAAGCTGCACGCGATCATGCAATCGATCCACCATGCCTGCGTGCATTACGGGGAAGAGAACGGCCAGGTCAACTATGTCAAAGGCGCGAACATCGCCGGCTTCGTCAAAGTCGCCGATGCCATGCTCGCCCAGGGCGTGGTTTAAGCCGGTTCGATGCGGATGATTTCAATCAGTTGATCGCCAGCCGGGCGTTGCCACAGCACCTCGTCGCCGAGTTGCGCCCCGAGCAACGCCCGGCCCAGCGGCGACGCCCAGTTGATCAGGCCGACCGTCGCATCGGCCTGATCCTCGCCCACTATTTGCACCGTTTGCTCGTAGTTGTGCTCGTCCGCAAACGTCACCCGGCTGCCGATCTGCACTGTCTTCTTTGAGCTGGCGGGTGGCACCACTTGAGCGCTTTGCAGGCGCTGGATGAAATACCTCAAGTCGCGCTGAAGATCAGCTTCGCGCTGCTTGTCGGCCAGGTCACCCTGGGCGTTCAGCTCTCCCAGCAGGGTTTGCAGTTCGGCGACTTTTTCCTGCAACTGGGTCAGGCCGGAGGGGGTGACGTAGTTGGGCTGCGCGCTGACCTGTCGTTCGACCGGCTGATCGGCTTGTGCAGCGGCATTAACTTCATTGACGAAGGCGCGACTCATGGTTTTTCTCCCGGTATAGGATTTGGGCCATGGTTGCAGGCTTTTAGTTTCGAGGGATGTCTGTCAGCGACCTGTGGCGAATGACATCACCGGGTGGCACGTTCATTCCGACAGGATGACGCCTTGTGTTTGACCTAGTAGTGATACCACTTCACCTCCAGCATCACTTCGTTCTCGGGCGTGGCCAATTGGCTGAATTCGCGCTGGGCACTCAGGCGTAATCCCAGGTTTCGCGACAATTCCCATTGCTGGTTCAGGCTCAGGCCACGGCGCACTTCGCCGTTGGTGAAGTAATCACCCTTGGCCTCCAGGCTGAAGTGACCCAGCGGGTTTTTCCACAGCACGCCGGTGTTGAAACCTGCTGCGGGGGCAATAAAGCCGGCGAAGTCATTGTTGTGCTCCAGGCGCACGGTACCCAGGGCAAAACCCAGCGTCTCGTCGCCCAGTTGCCAGGTACCACCGCCGCCGCCGTTAACGTGGCTCACCAGGGTTTGGTCGCCATGTTTGCCCGGCACCCGTTCCAGTCCACCGGTGACCTGCCACGACAGGGGCTGCAGCAACTCGTTGCGCGGGGTCAGGGAGCGGATGGTCGCCAGATCCAGTTGCTGCAACTGCCAGTCATTGCCTTCGTACTGGCGCAATTTGAGCTGGAGGATTTCGATCTGCGCGCCGAGAGGGAAGCTTTCGGCGTTGTCATTGAGGTCGTGATAGGCCATGCGCAAGCCGTATTCACCAAACGCCTTGTCGCCCCGGGTGCCGAGGCCGGCTTGCCAGGTGCGCGATTCGTGACCGTCTTCCGGCAGGCCGGGTTGCGGGATGTCCAGTTCCGGTGCCGGGTTCTGGTTGATCGCCCGCAGCAGTTCAAAGCTGCGCTGTGCCCGCACGGGGTCGCGCTCCTGGCCATTGGCCCGGTAACGCTCGAGTCGGTAGGCGGCATCGATGACCAGCGCCTGTCGGTCGCGGGGCTTTGCCTTGAACGCCGGATCCTGTAACTGTTTTTGGTCGGCGCTGATCTTCAGCACCCATTGTTGTTCTTCGGCTGTCAGCGGCTCGGCGCGGCTCAGCAGTTCCCGCTCACGGGATGGCCGATATTGAATGGACTCCACCAGCCCGGCCTTTTTCACCGCCTTGACGGTGTCTGTCGGAATGGCCGTCAGGGGGAATTGCTCGGTCAGGCGCAGGCTCGGGCGAGCCACTTGCAGCAGCTCCAGCAGGCGATAGGAACAGTTTTCGTCGAAGAAAAAATAGTCGAACTTGATCTGTTTCAGTTCCCAGACGTGCTCGACCATGCGTGCGGTTTCTGCCTGGGTCAGGTTCAGGCGGTATTCCCACAGGTCACGGTTTTCCAGGCTGCGGTATTCCGAGAGTTTTTCCTGGTACGGTACCAGCGCAAACAGGCCCGGATACCCGCCCATCAGGCCTTTCCACGCATAGAGGATGCTGTTGTCCGAGCCTTCGATGTAAGCACCGAAGTTGATCGCGTAGCTGAGCAGCGAGGTCTTGTCGCTCTGTACGTCAGCCTGATCGATACGCAGCAGGGTGTGGCCGAACATCGATGAAGGACTGTTCAGGTACGCAGCCGGAAAAATCATCACCGTGCTGTGGGGCGAAACGTCCTTGAACCACTGTTTGAATTCAGCGCAGTCCAGGGTCGGCAGGTCCGTCAGGTTGAGCTGTGCTTTCAGCCAGCGGGTGCGGGCCGGGTAAACGCATTGGGCATGCTGTTCGCCAGCACTGGCCGGGGCATACAGCGCTTGTACGGTGGCCGCCAGTTCGTGATCCGGATGTTCATTGCCATCGGTGGCGAGGAAGAATTTTTTGTCACTGACGTAGCTGCGCCAGCCGCCGAGCTTGGCGGTTTCGTAATGACCCAGGGAAATCCAGAAAGGATCGTTGGCCAGTTGCTGCAAACGTTGTGGATCGACATTAGGCGCGGCGGACAGCGGGGCGCACACACAGAGCGCCAGCCAGGCAAGGCGTTTGAGCATAAGTGGCAACTTAATTCGAAAAAAACAAAGACCCAAGAGGGGCAGGTCCAAAAAACAAAACCCGCTTCCCAAAGGAAGCGGGGTCCCTTCGAGCTTAAGCTTGAGTCGCGTACTTGGCCAGACGAGGGTCGTTTTTCAGAACGGCCAGGGTGTTGGTATGCACATCTTCAGCGGTCACGTCGGCCTTGCTGAAGATCTGCTGGAAGTGTTCGTGAGTGACGGCGGCGAAATGCGCACGGTCTTCCGGCGCCACGCCCAGTACCACAGCGTATGTGGTCAGCGCTTCGCCCTGACCTTTAGCCATGTCTTCGGACAGCTCGTTCATCATGCCATTCATGGCAAACCAGGATTTGCCGCCATAGGTCAGCGCCGCGTTGGTCGCGCAACCGTTGGTACCGGAAGTCATGCCGAAGGTTGCGTTACCGGAGGTTCCGTTGGTGGTGGATGCCAGGAAGTGAGCAGGAGTGCCACGCTGACCTTCGAACAGCATGTTGCCCCAACCGCAATCCGGACCGCCTGGCGCCTGAGCCATGGCGTTGAGGGATGCAACGGTGAAGAGAGTACCGAGAAGAATCCGTTTCATAGCTTTGTTCTCTTTTAGATGCGTACCAATGGAAAAGGGGGTGTGGCCCGTTCCGGCGCCAGTTGGGCCGGTTATTAGTCCAGCCGCGCAGTTTGGAGTTTAGGCAGGATCACGGGGTTCCGTGATTTTTTGCAAAACAATCGACGGATTCGGTGATTTCGCGTGGCTCTGCGTCGCGGTTTCGACTTGTCTATGCTTTGGCCTGAGGCGCTCCTTGCCAGTCGGGCATGGGCAGCGCCAGAATGCCGCTATCTGCCCCGCCTGATGTAAGGAAGCCCGATGCCTGATCCTGTTGCTGCCAGCTTGCGTCTAGCGCCTGAAGCGCTGACCCGTCCGTTTTCCGCTGAACAGTTCAGCTTCTCTACCACTAATGATCTGGAGCCCTTCCGCGGTGTGCTTGGCCAGGAACGTGCGGTCGAAGCCTTGCAGTTCGGTGTGGCCATGCCACGCCCCGGTTACAACGTGTTCGTCATGGGTGAACCCGGCACCGGCCGGTTTTCGTTCGTCAAACGCTATCTGAAGGCCGAAGCCAAACGCCAGCAGACCCCGGCGGACTGGGTCTACGTCAATAATTTCGATGAGCCACGCGAGCCTCGCGCACTTGAATTGCCGTCGGGCACTGCCGGCGCCTTCATCGGTGACATCAACGGTTTGATCGACAACCTGCTGGCGACCTTTCCAGCGGTGTTCGAGCACCCGTCCTATCAACAAAAGAAAAGCGCCATCGACCGCGCATTCAACCAGCGCTACGACAAGGCGCTGGATGTCATCGAGCGCCTGGCGCTGGAGAAGGACGTCGCGCTCTATCGCGACAGCAGCAACATCGCCTTCACGCCGATGGCCGAGGGCAAGGCGCTGGACGAGGCGGAATTCGCCCAGTTGCCGGAAGCCGAGCGTGATCGCTTCCACGATGATATTTCAGCGCTGGAAGAGCGTTTGAACGAGGAACTGGCCAGTCTGCCGCAATGGAAGCGCGAGTCGAGCAATCAGCTGCGTCACCTCAATGAAGAAACCATCACCCTGGCCCTGCAGCCATTGCTCTCTCCATTGTCGGAGAAATACGCAGAGAACGCGGCCGTGTGCGGTTACCTGCAAGCCATGCAGGTGTACCTGCTCAAAACCGTGGTCGAGCAACTGGTGGACGACAGCAAGACGGACGCCGTCGCCCGCAAACTGCTGGAAGAACAATACGCGCCGAGCCTGGTGGTCGGTCATGCCTCCAGCGGCGGTGCGCCAGTGGTGTTTGAACCGCACCCGACTTACGAAAACCTGTTTGGTCGCATCGAATACAGCACTGACCAGGGCGCGCTGTACACGACTTACCGGCAGCTGCGGCCGGGTGCGTTGCACCGGGCCAACGGCGGTTTCCTGATCCTTGAAGCGGAAAAAATGCTCAGCGAGCCGTTTGTGTGGGACGCGCTGAAGCGCGCTCTGCAATCGCGCAAGCTGAAGATGGAATCGCCGCTTGGCGAACTGGGGCGCCTGGCCACCGTGACCCTGACCCCGCAAAACATTCCGTTGCAGGTCAAAGTCGTAATCATCGGTGCCCGCCAGCTCTATTACACGCTGCAGGACCTCGATCCGGACTTCCAGGAGATGTTCCGTGTCCTGGTGGATTTCGATGAAGATATCCCGATGGTCGACGAGAGCCTGGAGCAGTTCGCCCAGTTGCTCAAAACCCGCACTTCGGAAGAAGGCATGGCGCCGTTGACTGCCGATGCGGTGGCGCGGCTGGCGACTTACAGCGCGCGCCTCGCTGAGCACCAGGGGCGTTTGTCGGCGCGCATCGGCGATCTGTTCCAGTTGGTCAGCGAAGCGGATTTCATCCGTCACCTGGCGGGCGACGAAATGACCGATGCCGGCCATATCGAGCGTGCGCTCAAGGCCAAGGCCACCCGTACCGGGCGTGTGTCGGCGCGGATTCTCGACGACATGCTGGCCGGGATCATCCTGATCGACACCGACGGCGCGGCCGTCGGCAAGTGCAATGGCTTGACGGTGCTGGAAGTCGGCGATTCCGCCTTTGGTGTACCGGCACGGATTTCCGCCACGGTGTATCCGGGCGGCAGCGGTATCGTCGACATCGAGCGTGAGGTCAACCTCGGTCAGCCGATTCACTCCAAAGGCGTGATGATCCTCACCGGTTACCTGGGTAGTCGCTACGCCCAGGAATTCCCGTTGGCAATTTCCGCGAGTATCGCGCTGGAACAATCCTACGGTTACGTCGACGGCGACAGTGCCTCGCTGGGTGAGGCGTGCACGCTGATCTCGGCCCTGTCGAAAACGCCGCTCAAGCAGTGTTTTGCGATCACCGGCTCCATCAACCAGTTCGGTGAAGTGCAGGCGGTGGGCGGGGTCAACGAGAAGATCGAAGGTTTCTTCCGTCTCTGCGAGGCCCGCGGATTGACTGGCGAGCAGGGCGCGATCATTCCCCATGCCAACGTCGCGACGCTGATGCTCGACGAGAAAGTGCTGGCGGCGGTGCGCGCGGGGCTGTTTCACGTTTACGCTGTGCGCCAGGCGGACGAGGCGCTGAGCCTGCTGGTCGGCGAGCCGGCGGGCGAGCCGGATGAGAACGGCGAGTTCCCTGAAGGCAGTGTCAACGCGCGGGTGGTTGAACGCTTGCGGGTCATTGCGGAAATGATCAGCGAAGACGATCTCAAGGAAGCCGAGAAAGAAGCGGCGCAGGAGGCGCTGGTCGAAGCCAAACCGGCCTGATACAAAACAATCCATGGATTAAACCGGTCCACTGCGGGAGCGAGCCTGCTCGCGATGACGGATTCACATTCAGCATGTTTGTTGACTGTCAGTCTGTTATCGCGAGCAGGCTCGTTCCCACATTTGTTTGTGCGTATCCCAAAGTGCCATCACTCTGGCGTCAATATTCACACTATGACCATTCGGCGCCTTCTGGTCTCACTTGACGTGCTAGTCAGACTTTTCTTCTATTATCTGCTCAAGGATATCGACAGTAATCACTGGATCGAGACAGCCTTCCCGTGGGGGCTGAATACCGGATCTAACGAGGGTCGCCGCCATGTCGCGCAACCTCTGCCTCACCCGTCAATGCCTGGGTCTTGTGACCCGTATCGAATGCGCCATCAAGCCGTTAGCAGGCGATACGGGCATGTGGACCTTACTCTTCGCCGCCGGAATGGCGGGCGAGCAACCATCAGCCATCAAGGCTCAAGGCCCGTTTCATGGCCCATTTGTCGCTGAGTCGATACTCGATACCATCGTTGAAAGCCTGACCCTGCACGGCTATGAACTGGCCGATGACCCGCAGATCTGGTGCCTGCATCTGCAAGCCCAGTTGCGGGAAATCAACGGTGGTCGTTGCCGTAGCGTCGGTGGCTTCGAGTTCCGGCCCGAGCACTAATCGCTATTGGACCAGATGGGACGTGTCGGCCTTGTCGAGCTTGACCTCGAAACCATATTGCACAGTGGCGAGGTCAGTTCGCTGATAGGTTTCCAGCTGCGTGGGTTGCCCGTAGAAGTAATGCACGGCAAATAATCCAGGACCTTCCGGGCTCGCATCGTGATTGACCGCCAGAATTTCCTTCAGGTAGTTGCCGGTGTCATCCTTGGCGAAAAAACGCCAGTCCTGATCGGGAAACACTTTCAGATCCACCACCAGCGCATTGCCCTTTAGCTCAAGCCCCTTGGGCAACTGATGGGCGTCGACGGTCTTTTTTTCGACCGTCGCCAGGAACAGCGGCATGGAGCCCACCACATAGGCCGGAGTTTCCGGAAACAGGTTCAGGTCGTAGGTGATCGTGCCGCGTAGCGGATCGACCTGGTAAGCCTCGGCCGGCAGTTCGATGGGCTCGTCGCGTTTGCCGCGACTGTCCTCGGTGAAGAAACTGACGGGGCTGTCGCCGGGATTGAAGGACGAGCCAAGCAGTTCATCGTTGAAACTTCTCAGGTGACTGAATTCGACCCGTGCAGCGCTGGGGTCATCCACTGATTGGCTAATGCTGACACCTTTCTTGAGCTGTTCCTCGGTCAGCGTCGCGCCTTTGAGCCAGGTCGTGGCCTGGTCGTCATACACCACCACCGGCAGGCTCAATGGCTGGATGGTTTTCTCCGTGGTGTTGCGGTCGAAGCGACGGACCGGCAGGTTCAAATCCTTGCGAGTCACGGTGGCGCCGGAAAAATCCAGCAGGCTGACTTCGAGGGTTTCGATCGGCCCATTGAAATACACCTTCGAGTAATGACGGGTCTGCTTCTTCTCAAAGGCGCGCTGTTCTTCGTCGAGCTGTTTGCCGAATGCTTCGCTCCAGGTCTTCTGCTGCTGCATTTTTGCCAGCTGTTGTTGGTAGAAGGCAATTTGCGTGGGGGTTTCGTTGATCGAGCCCGAGCGCGTGAGGAACTGTCCGGTGGTGTCCCTGGCCTGGACGATCAGAGGATTGAGCGGGGTGTCGCCGATTTCCGGCGCAAGCGGCGCGCTGTTGTTGAATTCTATTTCGGCGTAGTTATGGGCCAATTTGAGCAGGGTGACGCTGAGGTTGTCATCGGTGCGAGTCTGGCCCACGTCCTTTTTCGTCAGGTTGAAGCTGTGGAGCCGGCGCGGCGCAATGACTTCCAGCTTGCCCTGCAGGCTTACCGGTTGCGGCTGGTTCTTGTGGTCGATGTCCAGGCCTTCGATGAACGGGTAGGTGACCGTGAGGTCATCGGGGTTGTTCAGGCTGGAGCTCGACGGGCTCAACTGAATGCCCGGATCGGTTTCCGACCATTCGGGCTGAAAGGTTATGACACGCTTGTTGCTCAGCGTGACCGACTGCCATTCCAGCCCATGGGGAAACAGAAACGCTGCTGGTGCGTTGAAGTTGAAGGGAAAGACCGGTTGCAGGTCGGTGAGGTAGTCGGAACTGGAGTCTTTGCGCAGCACAAAGAGGCCGTTGACGTAGGTGTCGACCAGGGCCTGGGGCGTGGAGTAGTGCTTGAGTACGGCGAGGGCGTCCTCGCCGTATTCGGTTTCAATGGGTTTGCGGTTGAGCTTGAGTTGCGCGCGCTCCAGCAGTAACAGCGAGCCGCCCAGCTCAGCCACGGCATCCTTGAGTTTCGGGTCGGTGATGGCGTCCAGGGATTTTTCGAACTGCGCGGTCCTTTCCTCGAGACTGACCTGACGCTTCTCTTCGCCGGGTGAGCAGGCGCCCAACAACAGGGCCAGGCAAATTCCAGCACTCGTCAAAGGTAGTCGCACATCCATTTCCACTCTTCCTGTCCGATATCACGGGGCTGTCAACAGTTTGGACACTAGCAGAAAAACTTTGATACACACGCGCAGGTGGCGGATTTCCCAACGGTTTCTGGCTGCTTTTGGGTAAAGACAGGCGACTGTTATACTCGCGGCCATTTTCAAACCACGTGTGAGATTCAATGGAACGCTTTGTCGAAAATGCAATGTATGCATCCCGCTGGCTGCTGGCGCCGATCTACTTCGGTCTGTCCCTGGGACTGTTGGCGCTGGCACTGAAATTTTTCCAGGAAGTCTTCCACGTCATTCCCAACGTCTTTTCGATGGCCGAGTCGGACCTGATCCTGGTGCTGCTGTCGTTGATCGACATGGCGCTGGTGGGCGGTTTGCTGGTGATGGTGATGATTTCCGGTTACGAGAACTTCGTTTCCCAACTGGATATCGACGACCACAAGGAAAAGCTCAACTGGCTGGGCACCATGGATTCGTCTTCGTTGAAGATGAAAGTGGCCGCTTCCATCGTGGCCATTTCCTCCATCCACTTGCTGCGGATTTTCATGGACGCCAAGAACGTCGACCCCGAGCATTTGAAGTGGTACGTGATCATTCACATGACATTTGTGGTGTCGGCCTTTGCCATGGGTTACCTGGACAAGCTGACCAAGCACTGACACCGGGCAAGCCGCAACGAATTTCGCCAAAACAGACGGGCGGCATCGTTTGTGGCTTGTACTTTGACGCGCCGAGGCATATCCCTGTAGAGGTCTTGGCTCGCCCCTGTGTGAGGTGCTTCATGAACCTGCAAGAGTTGAATGCCTATGCCGTCGCCGGGAAGGTCGATGAGCTGAACCTGATTTCGATGGAAGGTGGAATTTACTTGCTGGAAGCGCGCATGCATGGCGCGGCGTATCCGTTGAGCGATGCTCGCGGACAGATGTTTCACCTGCGTTCGGTCGAGCATGCCCGTGAAGTGCTGCACTCCTTTCCCGAGTTGCCGTTCAACCTTGTGCACACTTCGGTTCATGATGAAATGTGCGGGTTCAGTGCCAGCGCCGAGGAAAGTCTGAAGGTGCCGATCAGCTTCCGTTCCATAAAGCAGGGCTGACGTCCCTCATCAACTCCATGGCATCTGTGCTAGTCTGCTGGCCCTTTTGATTCCGGGCGCTCCGGGACGCGCTGTGCACGCACGGCAAGTTTCCGGGCCGTCCGCACAGCGGAGCAGTGTCATGTCCGAAGTAAATCTGTCCACCGACGAAACCCGCGTCAGCTACGGTATTGGCCGTCAGCTGGGCGACCAGCTGCGTGACAACCCGCCACCGGGCGTTAGCCTGGACGCGATCCTGGCCGGTCTGACCGACGCATTCGCCGGTAAGCCAAGCCGCGTGGGTCAGGAAGAGATGTCCGCCAGCTTCAAGGTTATCCGCGAAATCATGCAAGCCGAAGCGGCAGCCAAAGCCGAAGCGGCCGCTGGCGAAGGCCTGGCCTTCCTGGCCGAAAACGCCAAGCGTGACGGTATCACCACCCTGGCTTCCGGCCTGCAGTTCGAAGTTCTGACTGCTGGCGAAGGCGCCAAGCCATCCCGTGAAGACACCGTGCGTACCCACTACCACGGCACCCTGATCGACGGCACTGTGTTCGACAGCTCCTACGAGCGTGGCCAGCCTGCAGAATTCCCGGTTGGCGGCGTGATTGCTGGCTGGACCGAAGCCCTGCAACTGATGAATGCCGGCAGCAAATGGCGTCTGTACGTGCCAAGCGAACTGGCTTACGGCGCTCAAGGCGTTGGCAGCATTCCGCCGCACAGCGTTCTGGTGTTCGATGTCGAGCTGCTCGACGTTCTGTAATACCCGCTGATTACCTGTAGGAGCGAGCCTGCTCGCGATGGACGTCAACGATAAGGCGGGCTGCCTGAATGCTCGCGTTGTCAGAACAACCATCGCGAACGAGCTCGCTCCTACAGTGTTTTACGTATTTCATACTTCGATTTTTGTGTGCGGTTCACTGGTCGGGCGCAAGGCCCGGGCATAGCAGAACAGAAACAGATTACGCACCAGCTCCTTCAGTACCAGCGGCTCGCTGCAACTCAGGCCGTTGAAGTCCAGGTCGCCCTGATCCTGAAGTTCGCTCAAGGCCTCTTCTTCAAGCACCGCACAGACTTCCCCGGTTTCCCGATGCAGGATTCGAAGGTAAGGGTGTGGGCGATCCAGCCACGCATCGATTAAATAAGTCATGTCTCACCTCCATTGATTGGCTTTATGAGAATAATTCTTATTAATTAAATAGCAAGCGTCTATCGACGGATTGTGGTTTTTCCCGGGCAAAGAGTGCGCAAGTCAACACGGCTGGCGCCTGACTATTGCGAGAGAGGGCGGGACGGGGGAGGGCGAAGCACCATCCCACGCTGGGCGCGGGATGGAATACAGCGGAATCAGACTTTTCTGACGAACTCGGATTTGAGTTTCATCGGGCCGATACCGTCGATCTTGCAGTCGATGTCGTGATCGCCATCGCACAGGCGGATGTTCTTGACCTTGGTGCCGACCTTGACCACCAGGGACGTGCCCTTGACCTTGAGGTCCTTGATCACGGTGATGGTATCGCCGTCCTGCAGGACATTGCCGACCGAATCCTTTTTGACGGTGTCATCGGACGTGGCTTCGGCTTCACCGCTGGCGGACCATTCGTGGGCGCACTCGGGGCAAATCAGCTGGGCGCCGTCTTCGTAGGTGTATTCGGAATTGCATTTCGGGCAGGGTGGCAACGTGCTCACTAAGGCTCCTTTGGATTCAGGATCGCTAAAAAGCGCACATTGTATAGGGTTTTAGGCGGGAGAGGGCACAGCGCAGGAAAACCTGTGGGGGAACAAACTCGTGGGAGCGAGCTTGCTTGCGATTCGGTACTTACATTCAACATTGTTGTTGTCTGAAAGGACGCTATCGCGAGCAAGCTCGCTCACAGTGTTTTGCAGTGGTGTCAGTGCGTGCGGGCGACCGCAAACTCACTCAGCTCGACCAGGGCATCGCGGTACTCGCTGGCAGGCAGCGCCTCGAGGCATTTGATCGCGCGGGCCACGTAATCGCGGGCCAGTTGCGCGGTGTATTCCAGGGAGCCTGAGGCTTCCACCGCTTCGCGGATGCTTTCCAGGTCTTCGATACCGCCTTTCTGGATCGCCTTGCGCACGAGTGCCGCCTGTTCCGGCGTGCCTTCGCGCATGGTGTAGATCAGTGGCAGGGTCGGCTTGCCTTCGGCCAGATCGTCACCGACGTTCTTGCCCAGGGCTTCTGCATCGCCCTTGTAGTCCAGCAGGTCGTCGACCAGCTGGAAGGCTACCCCCAGGTGATCGCCGAACGTGCGCATGGCTTCGGCCTGCTCCGGCGTGGCTCCGCACAGGGCTGCGGCGCTGTGGGTCGAGGCCTCGAAGAGCATCGCGGTCTTGCCACGGATGACTTCCATGTAGATTTCTTCGGTGGTGCTGGCGTCACGGACCTTGGACAGCTGCAGCACTTCGCCTTCGGCGATGATGCGGGTGGCTTGCGAGAGGATCTTCATCACTGGCATGGAGCCCAGCTCGACCATCATTTCGAAGGAGCGCGAATACAGGAAGTCGCCCACCAGCACGCTGGGAGCATTGCCCCACATGGCGTTGGCGGTCGAGCGGCCACGGCGCATGCCGGACATGTCGACCACGTCGTCGTGCAGCAGGGTCGCGGTGTGCAGGAATTCGATGGTGGCTGCCAGCAGGCGCAGGTCATCGCCTTCGCGACCCAGGGCCTTGCCGCACAGCAGCACTAATAAAGGACGAAGGCGTTTGCCGCCGGCCGAGGTGATGTAATCGCCGATTTTCGATACCAGCGGCACTCGGGAAGTCAGCTGCTTCTTGATGATGCCGTCGACGGCGCTAAAATCGTCCGCCACCGCGCGGTAAAAAGCTTGGGGTTGCATCAGCGACAGTTGCTCCAGAAGGGTTGCGCGGCATGCTAGGACCCACGTCGGCAGGTGTCAAGGCGCGATGGACGGCCTATTGCAAGGCGCTCGTGCCTTGCGTACAATCGCGCACCCTGAACTTCCTGGGCAGCACCTGCCTTACGCAATTGCAATCGGGCCTTCCAGCCCTATGCAGCCATGCCAGCCAATACCTCTTCTTATAAAGAGCTGGGTGAGCAGGATTATCGGAGAAATACCATGTCTTATGCAGTAATCGTTACTGGCGGCAAGCAGTACAAAGTCGCCCCAGGTGAATACCTGAAGATCGAAAAACTGGAAGTCGCTACCGGCGAATCCGTTACCTTTGATCGCGTTCTGTTGGTTGCCAACGGTGACGACGTGAATATCGGCGCTCCAGTTGTTGCTGGCGCTACCGTTGTGGCTGAAGTGATCTCCCAAGGTCGTCACGATAAAGTCCGCATCATCAAGTTCCGTCGCCGTAAGCACCACATGAAGCGTATGGGCCACCGCCAGTGGTACACCGAGATCAAAATCACCGGTATTCAGGCTTAATTACAGCCTAATTCCTCACTAGGAGAATTGAACTCATGGCACACAAAAAAGCTGGTGGTAGTACCCGTAACGGTCGCGACTCAGAAGCCAAACGCCTTGGCGTGAAGATGTATGGCGGCCAGGCTATCAAAGCAGGCAACATCATCGTGCGTCAGCGCGGCACCCAATTCCACGCTGGCTACGGCGTTGGCATGGGTAAAGATCACACTCTCTTCGCTAAAGTCGAAGGCGTGATCAAGTTCGAAGTAAAAGGCGCCTTCGGTCGTCGTTACGTGAGCGTAGTCGCAGCTTAATTGCGCGATCGCTGGAAAAGCCCTGTCTCGCGACGGGGCTTTTTCGTTTGTGGGGTGAGTCTCTTGCAAAACTGTTTGTATGGGCTGCCGGCGCTGGTTTTTGCGGTCGTTGATTGAGGTCGCTGCGCTCATTTTTGCAAGAGTCTTATGTCTTAGTGTTTTTCGGCTCGTCCGTATGGCGAGAGGCGTTGTGTTATGAAGTTTGTTGATGAAGTATCGATTCGAGTAAAGGCCGGCGACGGCGGTAACGGTTGCATGAGTTTCCGGCGCGAAAAATTCATCGAGAACGGTGGTCCGAACGGTGGTGATGGTGGTGATGGCGGCTCGGTCTACATGATCGCCGACGAAAACCTCAATACCCTGGTGGATTACCGTTATACCCGGCACTTCGATGCCGAGCGTGGCTCCAACGGCGGCAGCACCGATTGCACCGGCAAGAAGGGTGAGGATCTGGTTCTGCGCGTACCGGTCGGCACCACCGTGATCGATTCCGCAACCCAGGAAGTGATTGGCGATCTGACCAAGGCTGGCCAGAAGTTGCTGGTGGCCCATGGCGGCTGGCACGGTCTGGGTAACACGCGCTTCAAGTCCAGTACCAACCGTGCGCCACGCCAGACGACGCCGGGCAAGCCGGGCGAGCAGCGTGATCTCAAGCTGGAAATGAAAGTGCTGGCGGACGTGGGGCTGCTGGGCTTGCCGAACGCTGGCAAAAGTACCTTTATCCGTTCGGTCTCGGCGGCCAAGCCGAAAGTTGCCGACTACCCGTTCACCACGCTGGTGCCAAACCTCGGTGTGGTCAGTGTTGACCGCTGGAAGAGCTTCGTGGTCGCGGACATTCCGGGTCTGATCGAAGGTGCTTCCGACGGTGCTGGTCTGGGGATTCGCTTCCTCAAGCACTTGTCGCGTACCCGTTTGTTGCTGCACCTCGTCGATATGGCGCCGCTGGATGACACCAGTGCTCCAGACGCCGCTGAAGTCATCGTCAACGAGTTGACCAAGTTCAGCCCGTCCCTGGCAGAGCGTGATCGTTGGTTGATCCTGAACAAGTGCGACCAGATTCTTGAAGAAGAGCATGATGCGCGCGTCAAGGAAATCGTTGATCGCCTGGAGTGGACCGGTCCGGTCTATGTGATCTCGGCCATCGCCAAGCAAAACACCGAGCGCTTGTGCCACGACATCATGCGTTATCTGGAGGATCGTGCTGATCGTCTGGCTAACGATCCGGCCTACAAGGAAGAGTTGGCCGACCTCGATCAGCGCATCGAAGATGAGGCGCGTGCCCAGTTGCAAGCGCTGGACGATCAGCGTGCCCTGCGTCGTAGCGGCGTGAAGTCGGTCCACGACATCGGCGACGATGATTGGGATGAAGAAGACGTGGATGACGAAGACGGTCCGGAAATCATTTACGTGCGTGACTGATCCGTTGCGATAAACTTAAGCGCCGCTCAATTGAGCGGCGTTTTGGTATCTGGAAATCAGTTGGTCGCGAATAGCCACGAATAACGTCATGGGCAGTGCCAGGTCGCGCTGCCCTCAAGCTAAGGTTGAAGATGATGCGGAGCAAGGTGACAGGTGCGCGGCGTTGGGTCGTGAAGATCGGCAGCGCTTTGCTGACGGCGGACGGCAAGGGCCTGGATCGCGCGGCAATGGGTGTCTGGGTTGAGCAGATGGTGGCCTTGCATGAGGCTGGAGTCGAGCTGGTGCTGGTGTCCTCCGGGGCCGTGGCGGCCGGCATGAGCCGTCTGGGCTGGACGGCGCGACCCAGTGCAATGCACGAGCTACAGGCCGCCGCTGCAATCGGCCAGATGGGGCTGGTGCAGGCCTGGGAATCGAGCTTCGCCGAGCATGGTCGGCACACTGCGCAGATTCTCCTGACCCACGACGACCTGTCCGACCGCAAGCGCTACCTGAATGCCCGCAGTACCTTGCGTGCGCTGGTGGAGCTGAAGGTTATTCCGGTGATCAACGAGAACGACACCGTGGTGACCGACGAAATCCGTTTCGGCGACAACGATACGTTGGCGGCGCTGGTGGCCAACCTGGTCGAGGCGGATCTGCTGGTGATCCTGACCGATCGCGATGGCATGTTTGACGCCGACCCGCGCAACAATCCCGATGCCCAGTTGATTTACGAGGCGCGTGCCGATGATCCGGCGCTCGATGCAGTGGCGGGTGGTACCGGTGGTGCGCTGGGGCGCGGCGGCATGCAGACCAAATTGCGCGCGGCGCGTCTGGCGGCGCGTTCCGGTGCCCATACGATCATCGTTGGCGGGCGCCTTGAGCGCGTGCTGGATCGCCTGAAGGCGGGTGAGCGCATCGGTACCTTGCTCTCGCCTGAGCGCGGTATGCTGGCGGCGCGCAAGCAGTGGCTGGCCGGGCATCTGCAGACCCGTGGCACATTGGTGTTGGATGAAGGGGCGGTGACGGCTCTGTCCCAGGGCAACAAAAGCTTGCTGCCAGTCGGGGTCAAGCTGGTTCAGGGCAGCTTCCGTCGCGGCGAGATGGTGGTGTGCGTGGCGCCGGACGGTCGTGAAATCGCTCGTGGCCTGGCCAACTACAGTGCACTGGAAGCACAAAAAATCATCGGTCAGTCGTCCGAGGCGATTGTCGGTCTATTGGGTTACATGGCGGAGCCGGAGCTGGTTCACCGCGATAACCTGATTCTGGTCTGAAGGAATACCTGAATGCGCGTGGCAAAAGGATTGTTGGGATTGTTGTTGGCGATGCCATTATTGGCTTCGGCCGAGGAAATCGGTCAGGTGTCGACGGTGTTCAAGTTCGTAGGGCCCAATGACCGGATTGTGGTCGAGGCATTTGATGATCCCAAGGTCGATGGTGTCACCTGCTACTTGTCCCGTGCCAAGACTGGCGGTGTGAAAGGCGGTCTTGGATTGGCCGAGGATCGCGCCGAGGCTTCGATTGCGTGTCGGCAGGTCGGGCCGATCAGCTTCAAAGGTGAGTTGAAGGATGGCGATGAGGTCTTTAAGGAGCGCACTTCGCTGGTCTTCAAGACCATGCAGGTGGTGCGTTTCCTCGACAAGAAGCGCAATACGCTGGTGTATCTGGTGTACAGCGACCGCTTGATCGAGGGTAGTCCGCAGAATGCCGTCACAGCGATTCCGATTCTTCCTTGGGCGCACGCCCAGTAATTCCACGCAAATCAAACTGTGGGGGCGGGCAAGTCCGCTCCTGCATTTTTTAAAGCGTCGAATTCATCAAATCGCAGACAATAAAAAACCGACCCTGAGGTCGGTTTTTTAATGAGCGTGTCGCTTAGGCAGCAGCGGCAACGTTCAGGGCCTTGACGTGGCCATTCAGGCGGCTCTTATGACGAGCAGCCTTGTTCTTGTGGATGATGCCTTTATCGGCCATGCGGTCGATAACTGGCACAGCCAGAACGTAAGCAGCTTGTGCTTTAGCAGCGTCTTTTGCGTCGATGGCCTTAACTACATTCTTGATGTAGGTACGAACCATGGAACGCAGGCTGGCGTTGTGGCTGCGACGCTTCTCAGCCTGTTTTGCACGTTTTTTGGCGGAAGGTGAGTTGGCCACCGTCGAGCTCCTCGAAAGACTTTTTAGGAAATAGCAAACAAAATAGGCCGCGAATCATGCCGATGAAGAGAAGTCTTGTCAAGGGCGCTTGAAACGTTCCGCTAAGTGGTAGGTATGAAGTGGCGGGATATTTATTTCCGGCGCTTGACCTGTAAACTCGCGAGCTTTGGCTCTGTGCTGTTGCGGCGCGGAGTATCGCATAAGTAGGCGCGTAGTTCGCCTGCTGTTTATCGACAGGCACAAACTCTTTCAATGAATCTGCTCAAATCGTTGGCCGCCGTCAGCTCTATCACGATGCTTTCCCGGATCCTGGGCTTCGTTCGTGACACCCTCATTGCACGTATTTTTGGCGCGGGAATGGCGACCGACGCCTTCTTCATTGCCTTCAAATTGCCCAATCTGTTGCGGCGTATCTTCGCGGAGGGCGCGTTCTCCCAGGCTTTTGTGCCGATTCTTGCCGAATATAAAAGCCAGAAGGGCGAGGAGGCGACGCGAACGTTCATTGCTTACGTCTCGGGTCTGCTGACGCTGGTGCTGGCCCTGGTGACCGCGTTGGGGATGATTGCCGCGCCGTGGGTCATCTGGGTGACTGCGCCGGGTTTTACCAATACGCCGGAAAAATTCGAGCTGACTTCCAGTCTGCTGCGGGTGACCTTTCCCTACATTTTGCTGATTTCCCTGTCCTCGCTGGCGGGCGCGATCCTCAACACCTGGAACCGCTTTTCGGTGCCGGCCTTTGTGCCGACCCTGCTGAACGTCAGCATGATCATCTTTGCGGTGTTCCTGACGCCGTACTTCGATCCGCCGGTAATGGCGCTCGGCTGGGCGGTACTGGCCGGGGGGCTGGCGCAGTTGCTGTATCAACTGCCGCACCTGAAAAAAATCGGAATGCTGGTGCTGCCGCGCCTGAATCTGCGTGATACCGGCGTCTGGCGAGTCATGAAACAGATGCTGCCGGCGATTCTCGGGGTGTCCGTGAGTCAGATCTCGCTGATCATCAACACCATTTTTGCTTCGTTCCTGGTCGCCGGTTCCGTGTCCTGGATGTACTACGCCGACCGTTTGATGGAGTTGCCCTCCGGCGTGCTGGGCGTGGCATTGGGTACGATTCTGCTGCCGACCCTGGCCAAGACCTACGCCAACAAGGATCGCCATGAATATTCGCGAATCCTCGACTGGGGCCTGCGCCTGTGCTTCGTGTTGGTGCTGCCTTGCTCCCTGGCGTTGGGGATTCTGGCCGAGCCGTTGACGGTTTCACTGTTCCAGTACGGTCAATTCAATGCGTTTGATGCTGCCATGACCCAGCGCGCGCTGATCGCCTATTCGGTCGGGTTGCTCGGCATTATTGTGATTAAAGTGCTGGCGCCGGGCTTTTATGCGCAACAGAACATCCGCACGCCGGTAAAGATCGCAATTTTTACCCTGATCGTCACTCAGCTGTTCAACCTCATGCTGATCGGTCCGTTGGCTCACGCTGGTCTCGCGCTCGCCATCAGTGCCGGTGCCTGTATCAATGCCGGGCTGTTGTTCTATCAACTGCGCAAGCAGCAGATGTACCAGCCGCAACCGGGCTGGGCCAAGTTCGGCCTGAAGCTGGTGATCGCGGTGGCGGTGATGTCAGGGGTGCTGTTGGGGGCGATGCACTTCATGCCGGCCTGGGATCAAGGGCATATGCTCGAACGGTTCCTGCGTCTGGGGGTATTGGTGGTCGCCGGTGTGGTGGCGTATTTCGGCATGTTAGTGTTGATGGGTTTCCGTTTGCGTGACTTCAATCGCAAGGCATTGGGCTGAAGCCAAGGCCTCGGTAAACACGGGCGGGCCGGCGTTTTTGTCGGCTTGATCACTTTGGGATACGGTGTTGCCTGTCGTCGGCCGCCGGGTGTGGTTATAATCGACCACTTTATGAGCAAGAAGCGCGTTATGCAGCTGGTTCGAGGCCTCCACAATCTGCGCCCCCAGCATCGGGGCTGTGTCGCCACTATAGGCAACTTTGACGGTGTACATCGTGGTCACCAGGCTATCCTGGCGCGACTGCGTGAGCGTGCGCTGGAGTTGGGCGTGCCCAGCTGCGTGGTGATTTTCGAGCCGCAGCCGCGCGAGTTTTTCGCGCCGGATACGGCGCCGGCCCGTCTGGCCCGTCTGCGCGACAAACTGCAACTGCTCGCTGCCGAAGGCGTTGACCGGGTCTTGTGTCTCGCCTTCAACCAGCGTCTGAGCAAGCTCAGCGCCAGCGAGTTCGTCGACACCATTCTGGTGGATGGCCTGGGCGTGCAGCATCTTGAAGTCGGCGACGACTTCCGTTTCGGCTGTGACCGGGTAGGCGACTTCGATTTCCTGCAACAGGCCGGCGTCATGCAGGGTTTTACCGTCGAAGCGGCGCAGACTGTCGAGCTTGACGGTATCCGGGTCAGCAGCACACAGGTGCGTAATGCGCTGGCTGCTGCTGATTTTGCCCTTGCCGAACGTCTGCTCGGTCGCCCGTACCGGATTGCCGGTCGCGTGCTGCATGGCCAGAAACTGGCGCGTCAGTTGGGTACGCCAACGGCCAACATTCAACTCAAGCGCCGTCGCGTGCCGTTTACCGGGGTCTACCTGGTCAGCGTCGATCTCGACGGCAAGACCTGGCCCGGCGTCGCCAACATCGGCGTTCGACCTACGGTCCAGGGAGATGGCAAAGCCCACCTCGAAGTACATCTTTTAGATTTTGCCGGCGATCTGTATGACCGGCGTATGACGGTGGTTTTCCACCAAAAGCTGCGTGAAGAGCAGCGTTTCGCCTCTCTGGAGGCGCTTAAGACGGCGATCAATGCGGATGTCGCCGCCGCCCGTGCCCTTTCGCACCTAGCGCCAATCGCTAATGAAGAGCCTTAAATGACCGACTATAAAGCCACGCTAAACCTTCCGGACACCGCCTTCCCAATGAAGGCCGGCCTGCCACAGCGCGAACCGCAGATTCTGCAGCGCTGGGACAGTATTGGCCTGTACGGAAAGTTGCGCGAGATTGGCAAGGATCGTCCGAAGTTCGTACTGCACGACGGTCCTCCGTACGCCAACGGCACGATTCACATCGGTCATGCGCTGAACAAGATTCTCAAGGACATGATCATCCGTTCGAAGACCCTGTCGGGCTTCGACGCGCCTTATGTTCCGGGCTGGGACTGCCACGGTCTGCCGATCGAGCACAAAGTCGAAGTGACCCACGGCAAGAACCTGGGCGCGGACAAGACCCGCGAACTCTGCCGTGCCTACGCCACCGAGCAGATCGAAGGCCAGAAATCCGAATTCATCCGTCTGGGCGTGTTGGGCGATTTCGCCAACCCGTACAAGACCATGGACTTCAAGAACGAGGCTGGTGAAATCCGTGCCCTGGCTGAAATCGTCAAGGGCGGTTTCGTGTTCAAGGGCCTCAAGCCTGTGAACTGGTGCTTTGATTGCGGCTCGGCCCTGGCCGAAGCGGAAGTCGAGTACGAGAACAAGAAGTCCTCGACCATCGACGTGGCCTTCCCGATTGCCGATGAAGCCAGGCTGGCTGCCGCGTTCGGTCTGTCATCGATGGCCAAACCGGCTTCGATCGTGATCTGGACCACCACCCCGTGGACCATTCCAGCCAACCAGGCACTGAACGTTCACCCGGAATTCAACTACGCCCTGGTCGACGTCGGCGACAAATTGCTGGTGCTGGCTGAAGAGCTGGTCGAGTCGTGCCTGGCGCGCTACTCGCTGGAAGGCTCGGTGATTGCCACCGCCACCGGTTCCGCCCTTGAGCTGATCAACTTCCGTCACCCGTTCTACGACCGCCTGTCGCCGGTTTATCTGGCCGAGTACGTGGAATTGGGCGCCGGCACCGGCGTGGTTCACTCCGCACCGGCCTACGGCGTCGACGACTTCGTGACCTGCAAGAAATACGGCATGGTCAACGACGACATCCTCAACCCGGTACAAAGCAACGGCGTCTACGCGACTTCGCTGGAGTTCTTCGGCGGCCAGTTCATCTGGAAGGCCAACCCGGCCATCGTCGACAAGCTGACCGAAGTCGGTGCGCTGCTGCACACCACTGTTATCGAACACAGCTACATGCACTGCTGGCGCCACAAGACCCCGCTGATCTACCGCGCCACCGCGCAGTGGTTCATCGGCATGGACAAGCAGCCGGCCACCGGCGATACCCTGCGCCAGCGCTCGCTCAAAGCCATTGAAGACACCAAGTTCGTTCCGGCCTGGGGTCAGGCGCGCCTGCACTCGATGATCGCCAACCGTCCGGACTGGTGTATCTCCCGTCAGCGCAACTGGGGCGTGCCGATCCCGTTCTTCCTGAACAAGGAAAGCGGTGAGTTGCACCCACGTACCGTCGAACTGATGGAAGAAGTCGCCAAACGCGTCGAAGTCGAAGGCATCGAGGCCTGGTTCAAGCTGGACGCCGCCGAGTTGCTCGGTGACGAAGCGCCGCAGTACGACAAGATCAGCGACACCCTGGACGTCTGGTTCGACTCGGGCACCACCCATTGGCACGTCCTGCGCGGTTCGCACCCGATGGGCCATGAAAACGGTCCACGCGCCGACCTGTACCTGGAAGGTTCGGACCAGCACCGCGGCTGGTTTCACTCGTCGCTGCTGACCGGTTGCGCCATCGATAACCACGCGCCGTACCGCGAGCTGCTGACCCACGGTTTCACCGTCGACGAGTCCGGTCGCAAAATGTCCAAGTCCCTGGGCAACGTGATCGCACCGCAGAAAGTCAACGACACCTTGGGCGCCGACATCATGCGTCTGTGGGTTGCGTCTACCGATTACTCGGGCGAAATGGCGGTTTCCGAGCAGATCCTGCAGCGCAGTGCGGACGCCTACCGGCGTATTCGTAACACCGCGCGTTTCCTGCTCTCGAACCTGACCGGCTTCAACCCGGCCACCGACCTGCTGCCAGCCGAAGAAATGCTGGCCCTGGACCGTTGGGCCGTGGATCGCACCTTGCTGCTGCAGCGTGAGTTGCAAGAGCACTACGGCGAATACCGCTTCTGGAACGTCTACTCCAAGATCCACAACTTCTGCGTGCAGGAGCTGGGCGGTTTCTACCTGGACATCATCAAGGACCGCCAGTACACCACAGGCGCCGACAGCAAGGCCCGTCGTTCGTGCCAGACCGCGCTGTTCCACATCTCTGAAGCGCTGGTGCGCTGGATCGCGCCGATCCTGGCGTTCACCGCTGACGAACTGTGGCAATACCTGCCGGGTGAGCGCAACGAATCGGTAATGCTCAATACCTGGTACGAAGGCCTGAGCGAACTGCCGGAAGGTTTCGAGCTCGGTCGCGCCTACTGGGATCGCATCATGGAAGTGAAGGTTGCGGTCAACAAAGAGATGGAAATCCAGCGTGCGGCGAAAGCCGTTGGTGGCAACCTGCAGGCCGAAGTGACGCTGTTCGCCGAAGACGCACTAAGCGCTGACCTGGCCAAATTGAGCAATGAACTGCGTTTCGTACTGATCACCTCCACCGCCAGCGTCGCACCGTTCGTGCAGGCTCCGGCCGATGCCGTAGTCACCGAAGTGAGCGGCTTGAAGTTGAAAATCGTCAAGTCGGCCTTCGCCAAGTGCGCCCGTTGCTGGCACTGCCGTGAAGACGTCGGCGTGAATCCGGAGCATCCGGAGATCTGCGGTCGTTGCGTCGACAACATCAGCGGCGCTGGCGAGGTTCGCCACTATGCCTAATGCCGTTGGCCGTTTCGGACGGCTGAGCTGGCTCTGGTTGAGTTTGCTGGTCCTGGTCATCGACCAGGCCAGCAAGTTCTACTTTGAAGGCAAGCTTGCGATGTACCAGCAAATCGTGGTGATCCCCGATTACTTCAGCTGGACCTTGGCCTACAACACTGGCGCGGCGTTCAGCTTCCTGGCTGACAGCTCCGGTTGGCAGCGCTGGCTGTTTGCATTGATCGCTGTGGTGGTCAGTGCGGTGCTGGTGGTCTGGCTCAAACGCCTGGGACGTAACGAAACCTGGCTGGCCATCGCCCTGGCGCTGGTGCTCGGTGGTGCGTTGGGCAATCTGTATGACCGCATTGCCCTGGGGCATGTGATCGATTTCATCCTGGTGCATTGGCAGAACCGCTGGTATTTCCCGGCGTTCAACTTTGCCGACAGTGCAATTACCGTCGGTGCCGTGATGCTGGCACTGGATATGTTCAAAAGTAAGAAGACCGGAGAAGCCGTTCATGACTGAACAGGTATTGGCTGAGCAACGCATCGGCCAGAACACGGAAGTCACCTTGCATTTCGCATTGCGCCTGGAGAATGGCGATACGGTGGACAGCACCTTCGATAAGGCCCCGGCGACCTTCAAGGTCGGTGACGGCAACCTGTTGCCAGGTTTCGAGGCGGCATTGTTCGGTTTTAAGGCAGGCGACAAGCGTAATCTGAGCATCGAGCCGGAAAACGCCTTTGGCCAGCCCAATCCGCAAAACGTACAGGTCATTCCGCGCTCGCAGTTCCAGGACATGGAGCTGTCTCCAGGCTTGCTGGTGATCTTCAACGATGCGGCCAATACTGAATTGCCAGGTGTGGTGAAAGAGTTCGACGACACGCAAGTGACCATCGACTTCAATCACCCGCTGGCAGGCAAGACGCTGACCTTTGACGTGGAAATCATTTCCGTCAAAGCGCTCTGAGGCATTACGGGGCGACTCCAGTTGCCACCGGAACCTGTGGGAGCGAGCTTGCTCGCGATGAGTGCCTGACATTCCGCCATCGCGGGCAAGCCCGCTCCCACAGTTTGTTTATCATTGTTTTCGCGCGTAAGACACGAGGCACAGCATGCAAATCAAACTCGCCAACCCCCGTGGCTTCTGCGCCGGTGTGGACCGCGCGATCGAAATCGTCAACCGCGCACTGGAAGTCTTCGGTCCGCCGATCTACGTGCGCCACGAAGTGGTCCATAACAAGTTCGTCGTCGAAGACCTGCGCGCGCGCGGGGCGATTTTCGTCGAGGAACTGGATCAGGTGCCGGACGATGTGATCGTGATCTTCAGTGCCCATGGTGTTTCCCAAGCCGTTCGCACTGAAGCGGCCGGCCGGGGCCTGAAAGTGTTCGACGCCACCTGCCCACTGGTGACCAAGGTGCATATCGAAGTGGCGCGCTATAGCCGCGACGGTCGCGAATGCATTCTCATCGGCCACGCCGGCCACCCGGAAGTCGAAGGCACCATGGGGCAATACGACGCCAGCAATGGTGGTGCGATCTATCTGGTCGAAGATGAAAAGGACGTCGCCGAACTGCAAGTGCGCAACCCCGAGAAACTGGCATTCGTCACCCAGACGACCCTGTCCATGGACGATACCAGTCGTGTCATCGACGCTCTGCGTAAGCGTTTCCCGGCCATCGGTGGCCCTCGCAAGGACGACATCTGCTACGCCACGCAAAACCGTCAGGATGCGGTCAAGCAACTGGCCGACGAATGCGATGTCGTGTTGGTGGTTGGCAGTCCCAACAGCTCCAACTCCAATCGCCTGCGTGAACTCGCCGAACGCATGGCGACCCCGGCTTACCTGATTGATGGTGCTGAAGACCTGCAAAAAAGCTGGTTTGACGGCGTCGAGCGCATCGGCATCACGGCCGGTGCTTCTGCACCGGAAGTCCTGGTGCGTGGCGTGATCCAGCAGTTGCAAGCCTGGGGGGCTACCGGTGCTGATGAACTGGCCGGTCGCGAGGAGAACATCACGTTCTCCATGCCTAAAGAGTTACGCGTTCGTTCCCTGCTCTGATTCCGCTCCCTCCTGCGCATAATGCCTGTTCAGCTTTTTCGCTGCGCAGGCTGACGCGGCCGCTGGACGCCAGCACCACCTGGTGCCGGCTCATCGGTTCGCGGCTGGCACAGACGTGTAATGTCCCCGATTGCAAACCTTTTTTCACCGGTTCGCCCAAATGGCTGAAGCGAATCGACGTCCTGAGATGTTGATTGCCGAACACCGGCACTCGCGTGCCGCTGCGATGCTCCATCAGTAGCGGATTACTGCTGTCCTCATGCCCCTTGCCGCTGACATCCAGAACGATTCGCCAGCCCTGGCTCCAGTCATCGTTTATGCCGTGAATGACGACAGACTGGTTTCGTGTGATCGCAGCAACTCTTGCGCTACGCATGCCGCTGGCAAGTGACTTCGCTGCCTCCTCGCGATAGGCCGATTCTGACAGTGCCGCAAACGCCGGACTGACCAGGTGCAGAACAATCCCGACAATTGTCAGTCCCATGAGCAGTTCGATCAGGCTGAAACCGCGCTGATGCATGACATCTCCCTCCCTGAAGTTTTCTCACCCGAGCGATCCGTGCGCGGGCGATGGCAGTGCAACCGGGTTTTGGCGGTCGCATGTTCTGGCGAGCAATTGCAGGTATAGCCAATGGCAGCAGAGGGCACCGATGGAACATCGTTCAAATGGTTTCACGTTGCTGGAATTGCTGGTGGGGATTGCGATCTTTCTGGCCCTGATCACCCTGGCTGTACCGGCGTTTACGCGTTCGGCGCAAATCACCAGGGCCGATACCGAGATCGGTGATCTGCGACGAGTCCTGAACTTCGCGCGACTGGAGGCAATCAATCGCGGCGTGACCACTCGCGTGCGCCCAACAATGGATGGCAGCGTATGGACCGGGGAGTTGTCGGTGTATGACGGTATCGGCACGCCGGCGAATGTATTGCGGGTTGTGCCGGCAATGAGCAGTGACGCGACTCTGACGCTAACCTCGGGTGTGTCGGCCATCGATTTCAACAATCTGGGAGGGCTGGCATCACCGTCCACCGCGGTGGTGATCAGTTATGTATTGGGCAGGCAAAACAGGACGCTGAACCTGTGTTTGAACGGACGAATTCTATTGGGTGGAAGTTGCGGATGAGGCAATGGAGCAAAGCTGCACAGGAGGGCATGACGCTGATCGAAGTCCTGGTTGCCTTGTTGATTCTGAGTGTGGGTCTGTTGGGGGCGGCGGCATTGCAATTGAATGCGCTCAAGTACACGGACAGTGCGCGCATGACCAGCCAGGCCAGTTTTATCGCCTACGACATGATGGACCGCATTCGCGCCAACGCTGCTGCCGACTACACCATTACGCCACCGGCCTCGGGCAATCTGAACGTCGCCCGGGACCAGGATCTCTACGATTTCACCCGCAACATCATCAGTTTTGGCGGCGCCACTGCGACCGGCAACATCAGCCTCAATCAGGGCGTGTATACCATCACCATTAACTGGGACGACTCGCGGGCCGCCAACAACGCCGATTCCCGTCGCAGCTTCGTTCTGAGCAGCCGAGCCACTGTCGACCCGGTGGTCACGCCATGAAGGGATCCAGTCGAGGGTTCGGTCTGATCGAATTGCTCATCGCCCTGGCGTTGAGCCTGGTTGTGGTGTTGGGTGTGGTGCAGGTGTTCATCGCCGCCAAAAACACCTACGTCAGTCAGAACGCCGCCGCAGCCATGCAGGAAGATGCGCGTTTCGTGCTGAGCAAAATGATTCAGGAAATCCGTATGGTCGGCATGTTCGGCTGTCTGGAGACCATTACCGCGGACAGTTCGGCGGGTGATTTCAATGCCAGCCGGATAACACCGATCAGCTGGGACAATGCCAGCCAAAGCCTGACGCTGGTCACGGCGGATGTCGGCAGTAACGGTGGAACGCCGACATGGACCGTGGTCTCCGATTGTCGGACCAGTGCGAAGGCTTACAGCGAGTCGCGTTCGCCTGGTCCAGGCCAACTGGCATTTCCGATCCGGCGCATAGCCTATGGCTTGAGAAATGATCAGCTGACGATTGCCGTTGGCAGTGGCGCACAGCGCCGACAGACGCTGGTGGATAACGTCAAAGCCTTCGACGTGAGCTTCGGCATTGCCAGCTCGGCTACTGATATCGCCGCGTCCAGCTATAGCAGCAATCCATCTGATCCGGCGCGCATTCGCAGCGTGCGGCTGAGCCTGACGCTCTTCGATCCTCACCATCGGGTGAGCGATCAAACCTTCAACGTGGTTGCCGCTCTGCGCAATCGCTTGCCATGAAGGGAAGGGCGATGATTTTTTCATCCGTGATTTCTTATCGCCAGCGTGGCATGGCGTTGCTGGTCAGTCTGGTATTCCTGTTGTTGCTGACGCTGATAGGTGTCTCTTCGATGCAGAACGCCACCTTGCAGGAAAAAATGGCCGGTAGCGTGAGCTTGCGCAATCAGTCGTTTCAAGGCGCCGAGGCTGCCTTGCGAGTGGGCGAGAGTGCGGTTCGGCGGGACAGTTATGCGCTGCCGATTTGCAGCGGTGGCCTTCAATGCGCGCCACCGGCCGAGTCGTCGACCATTACTTCTGCGGGTTTCAACGCCAACTCCGGAGTGATGTGGGTGGCGTCGGGAAAGGGCTTTTATGGCGTGCAAAACATCGGCGTCACCCGCGACGCCGTGAATGTGCCGATCAATACACAGGCAACCTTGTATCGGATAACGGCGGTAGGCATCGCGGGGTATTCTCGCAGTGTGGTGGAGAGTATCTATGCCAAGTACTGAGCGACTTGCCAGGTTCTCGCCGCTGCTGTGCGGTGTCATCGTAGCGCTGAACCTGTCGGTGCCGGCCCAGGCCATCACGCTGCCGGATTCACCGGCACTGGACCGGCGAACCTGTCTGGCCAATGGCAACTGGTACGGTTTCTATCGCAACAATCATGGCCTGATACCCGTCTGCCTCAAGCTACCTGAGGCGATCAGCGCTAAGATGCTCGACAGCAACGACGATGGCGTGGTCGACAGCAACGATAGGCTTTCGGACGGCGTGACCTTCATTGGAGAGAATTCGACCCCGGACGCCGACGGCAGTGACGCGGCTGCGCACGAATCCACTGGCGACGACACCCCAGGGATGGAAAAATCCGCCGGCGGCAGCCGCCGCATCATGTGGCGACAAATACAGTAAGTGAGAGTTGAGGCATGCACAGATCCAACCGCGGTTTTACCCTGATCGAAATCATGATCGTGATTGCGATCATCGGGATTGTCATGACCATTGCTGCCCCGAGTTTCACCGAATACCTGAACAAGGGCCGCCGGACCGAAATAGCCAGTCTGCTGACCGAGCAGACACAAATCCTTGAGCGTTTCTATTCGCAAAAGAATGTCTACACCGATGCCACCGGTCTGAGCGCCGGCAACGACTACTACACCATTATCCCGACCCTGACTGATCAGACTTTCCTGCTGACCGCGGTGCGCAAGCCTGGTACGAGCATGGCTGCGGACAAGTGCGGAGATTTCACTATGACCAATACCGGTGTCCATGGCATGGTCAACGCCACGGCCGGCCTGACCACCAAGGATTGCTGGGGTCGCTGAGTTTCCTTTTCGGACGCCCCTTTGCGTCCACTGTCTATTTATCGGTTGGATCAGAACATGAGCACGCAACAGCAAGTGGTGATTGTCGGCGGCGGGGTAATCGGTCTGCTGACGGCATTCAATCTCGCGTCCGAAGTGCAGAGCGTTGTGCTGCTGGACCGCTCGAACGTGGGCCAGGAATCATCCTGGGCAGGCGGCGGGATCGTTTCTCCGCTTTATCCTTGGCGTTATAGCCCGGCGGTCACGGCACTGGCCCATTGGTCCCAGGATTTTTATCCGCAGTTGGGTGAGCGCCTGTTTGCTGCCACCGGGGTTGATCCCGAGGTGCATATCACCGGTCTGTACTGGCTGGATCTGGATGACGAGGCCGAGGCGCTGGCCTGGGCTGCGCGGGAGAACCGTCCGTTACGGGTCGTGGATATCTCGGCGGCGCACGATGCGGTACCGGTGCTCGGTGGTGGTTTCTCACGGGCGATCTACATGGCCGATGTGGCCAACGTGCGCAATCCACGCCTGGTGAAGTCGCTCAGGGCGGCGTTGCTGGCGCTGCCGAACGTGACGATCCACGAGCAATGCGAAGTCAGCGGGTTTATCCGTGAAGGCGATACAGTCGTTGGCGTGCATACCTCGACAGGGAGTGTCCATGCGGATCAAGTGGTCCTGACGGCGGGCGCCTGGAGCGGCGACTTGCTCAAGGGCCTCGGACTGGCGTTGCCGGTCGAGCCAGTAAAGGGTCAGATGATTCTCTACAAGTGCGCGGCTGACTTTCTGCCGAGCATGGTGCTGGCCAAGGGGCGTTACGCGATTCCGCGGCGCGACGGGCACATTCTGGTTGGCAGCACCCTGGAACATGAAGGCTACGACAAGACGCCGACTGAATCGGCCCTCGAGAGCCTCAAGGCGTCGGCGGTGGAGCTGATTCCAGCGTTGGCGGATGCTGAAGTGGTGGGGCATTGGGCCGGATTACGCCCAGGTTCGCCGGAGGGTATTCCTTACATTGGTCGGGTGCCGGGTTTTGAGGGGTTGTGGCTCAACTGCGGGCACTACCGTAACGGGCTGGTACTGGCACCGGCGTCGTGTCAGTTGTTTGCTGATGTGATGCTGGGGCGTGAGCCGATTATTGATCCTGTCCCCTATGCGCCGACCGGGCGGATCTGAGGCCAGTACAAGAGCCGCTCAATCCAGGCCGAATTTCTTCAATCGGTAGCGCATCGACCGAAACGATAAATTCAACCGCTGAGCTGCTGCCGTGCGGTTCCAGCGGGTTTCTTCCAGGGCCTGGAGAATGAGCTGGCGCTCGACGTTTTCCAGGTACGCTTCCAGGTTGTCGATCTGTGTCAGGTCGCGCAAGCCCGCTTCAGCGGCGCAGTTGCCCTCGGCCAGGCGCAGGTCGCTGGCCTCGATCTGTTTGTTTTCGCACAGGGTGTGGGCTCGTTCGAGCATGTTTTCAAGTTCGCGCACATTGCCTGGAAAGCGGTAGTTTTTCAGCGCGTCGAGGGCTTGCGGGTGGAGTTTTGCCGCCGGTTGCCCGGTGTCGGCGGCCAGGCGCATGAGCACATGGCTGGCAAGTGGTTCTATGTCGTCGCGGCGCTCGCGCAGGGGCGGAACCCGCAGTTCAATGACATTCAAGCGATAGTACAAATCCTGCCGAAAGCGTTCGGCAGCGACTTCGGCAGAGAGATCCTTGTGGGTGGCGCAGAGGATGCGCACATCGACCATCTCTTCCTGTTGCCCGCCGACGCTGCGTACGGCTTTCTCCTGAATCGCGCGTAGCAGTTTGACCTGCATCGGCAACGGCAGATCAGCCACTTCGTCGAGGAACAGGGTGCCGCCGTGGGCCGCCTGGAACAGTCCGGGTTTGTCTTCAATGGCACCGCTGAAGCTGCCTTTGCGATGGCCGAAAAACTCGCTCTCCATCAGTTCCGATGGAATCGCCCCACAGTTGACTGGCACAAAGGGGCGGTGGCCCCGCGGTCCTCGCTCATGGATCAGGCGCGCGACCAATTCCTTGCCGCTGCCTGACTCGCCGCTGATGTACACCGGCGCCTGGCTGCGCGCCAGTTTGTCGATCTGCTTGCGCAGGTCGCGCATGGGCAACGAATCGCCCAGCAGGCGACGATCGATGGCATTGCCGGGAACAGCAAGCAGCAAGGCGCTGGTGACCAGTTCCCGCAGGCGGCCAAGGTCCACCGGTTTGCTCAGGAAGTCGAAGGCGCCGGCCTTCAGTGCATTGATCGCCGTTTCGACATTGCCGAAGGCGGTGATCATGGCCACCGGAACTTGCGGGTAACGTTGCTGGATGTGCTGCACCAGCTCAAGACCGGTACCGTCCGGCAAACGCATGTCGGTCAGGCACAGGTCGAACGTTTCGCGCTTGAGCAGACCCAGGGCCTCGCCAACATTGCGGGCGCCGCAGGTGTGGAGTTTCATCCGTCCCAGGGTAATTTCAAGGAGTTCGCGGATGTCCGGTTCGTCGTCGACGATCAGGACTTTTTGCCGTGGTCTCTTGTTCAACCTTGTTTCCGTCCGTGAGCAAAGGTAATGCGAAAGCAGCCGCCCTCCTGGCGTGGCTTGAAGTCCAGGCGGGCCTGATTGCTTTCGCACAGCTCACGGGACAGGTAGAGACCCAGGCCAGTGCCATTCTGACGGGTGGTGAAGAAGGGTTCGAACAGGTGTGCTTGATCATCCGAGGGCACGCCAGGACCGTCATCGACAATTTCCAGGATCGGCAACTGGCTATTTGGATCGATGAACAATTCAAGCCAGACCTGCGCCTGCTCGCGGTGCAAGCCACTGTGGCGCCAGGCGTTGCCCACCAGGTTGTCGAGAACCTGCCGCAATTGGTCGGGATCCATCAGCGTCTTGAAGTCCGCGCCAGTGATGTGCAAGTGAATCTGCTGACGCCCGGTTGCTGCCTCGCGGGTTTCGCCCACGAACCGTTCCAGCCACGGCATCAAGTCGAGCCGTTGCGGTAGAGTTTGCTGGCGGCGGGACAGTTGCAGGACGTTTTCAATTACCCGATTCATTCGCTCAGAGTGGTCTTGAATAATCTGCGTCAGACGCCGATCCCCGCTGTTCAGTTCCTCCGATTCTTGCAATAGCTGCGCAGCATGACTGATGGCGCCCAGCGGGTTGCGGATTTCATGGGCGATGCCGGCGGTCAGGCGACCAAGGGCGACCAGCTTCAATTGTTGTGCCTGCTGCGTGATCTGGGCGAGATCTTCGAGAAAGACCAGGGTCCGGCGGTTCGGGCCGGTGTCCAGGGCGATGAAGCTTGGGCGCAGCTCCAGACCGCTGTTGGTGATCTTCACGCTGTGGGGGCGCAGCGTCGGATTGTTGCGCCAAATGTCCAGGCGCTCGACCAGGGAAGGGCAGTGCTCGTCAATCAGATGGCCCTCCAGACCCTCGCAACCGAACAGTGCCAAGGCGCTGTGGTTGGCAAGCTGTACCCGTCTGTGCTCGTCGAGCACCAGAATTCCGGTGCGCATGCGTTGCAGGATCAGTGCATTGAGGGTTTCCAGGCCGATGACTTCACTGGCTCTTTGTTCGGCGAGGTTTTCGCTGAATTCCAGGCGTCGGGTGAGTCCTTGCACGAACAAGGCCGCTGCAAAGCACAGGGTGCCGAGGATGCCGACCTGCGCGTAATCGCTGGGGCTGGCGGGATGGCTGAAGCTCAGCAGGATACTCAAGCCGACGATGCCGAGCGCACCGACCGCCGCGATCAGCAAGCCGATTCGCTCTCGCAACAGGGTGTTGCTGATGGCCACGGACACGATCAACAGGTTGCCAATGGCACTGGCCACACCGCCCGCGGCATAGAACAGAGCGCACAGCAGCAGGACGTCAACCAACGCCAGGCTGAACAATTGCGCCGGACGACGGGTGTTCTCGAAGAACACCACCAGCAGAATGTTCAGTATCAGGTACAGCCAGCTGCCGCCGCGCAGCAACGCGTCGTGGCTGGACGTCAGCAACTGATTGTCCATGTCGCTGGAAATCAACAGCACCAGGATGATGCCGACGCTCAAACGGTAGAGGTGATACAGGCGCAGCAGTCGCTGGGCCCGGTTGCTGCCGGTATGGGGTGCCTCAGCGGTCACTGGAACCGGGGCCTTGCTCCAGGTGAGCCTGGCTGCAGTACCACTTTTGTTGAAGGCTTAGCGCCCGGTCGCGGGGCAGGTGCACGCCGCAATGGGCGCAGCGGACCATGGGAGCCGCTTCCAGCTCGGCAGGGGACTTGGGAGAGGACGCCTGGCGCTTGTTCTTGCGCCAGAACCATATCGCCGCAACTATCAGGGCGATCCAGAATAATTTACCAAGCATGGTGAGCTGCTTTTTTGTTGATGAGCCGGCAGTTTAGCCCGGTACATCACGGGCGCACAGCGTAATGCTCTGCACAAAAAACGGCGTAATAAAAAAGGGAGACTCGAGAGTCTCCCTTTTGGCCCTGGCGGGGTGTCAGTCGAACACGCCGAAGGTCATGTAGCTGAACCACGAACGGTCGCTGTTGTTGCCTTCGGCTTCGTGATTCTGTTCTTTGATCACATCGTCACTGGAATCTTTAGGCTTGAGTTCGCTCGGAATCGCATCCTTGGCGTCCTGGAACTGCTTCTGCACGTCTTGGTTGGCGCGGGTTTCTCCCGGTGGCAGCGGAGGGCGGGACTCGATCAGGCCCAAGGTCGCCTTGCTCAACCACGAACGGTTGTCAGCTTCGGCTACCGACGGCACGAACTGGCCGTCGACCAGGCTAGGATGGTTCGGGTAGTTGAGCTTCAAGGTTTCGAGACTGGTGGCGGCCAGCTCATCCAGGTGCAGGCGCTGGTAGGCTTCGGTCATCACTGCCAGGCCGTCGCCGACCGAAGGCGTTTCCTGGAAGTTTTCCACCACGTAACGGCCACGGTTCGCGGCGGCCACATAGGCCTGACGGGTCAGGTAGTAGTTGGCCACGTGAATTTCATAGGCCGCCAGCAGGTTGCGCAGGTAGATCATGCGCTGCTTGGCATCCGGTGCGTAACGGCTGTTCGGGAAGCGGCTGGTCAGCTGGGCGAACTCGTTGTAGGAGTCGCGGGCGGCGCCCGGGTCACGCTTGGTCATGTCCAGGGGCAGGAAGCGTGCCAGCAGGCCGACGTCCTGGTCGAAAGAAGTCAGGCCCTTGAGGTAGTAGGCGTAATCGACGTTCGGATGTTGTGGGTGCAGGCGAATGAAACGCTCGGCGGCGGCTTTGGCAGCCTCTGGCTCGCTGTTCTTGTAGTTGGCGTAGATGAGCTCGAGTTGAGCCTGATCGGCATAACGACCGAACGGATAACGCGATTCCAGAGCCTTCAGCTTGGCAGTGGCGCTGGTGTAGCTATTGTTGTCCAGATCGGCCTGGGCCTGTTGGTACAACTCGACTTCACTCAGGTTTTCGTCTACGACTTCCTTCGATGAGCAAGCAGCGGTCAATGCGAGGATGGCGATCAGCAGCAGGTGTTTCACTTGCATGGCGGCTTGCGTCCCTATGACGGCCGCTGTCTTGGGCGTGGCCGTCCTGTTATGATGAGCGCCCCGTTGAATAGCCTCGGGGCAAAAGACGCCGTATTTAACCACAAGCGCGCAGCCGAAACCAAAGGCTGTGCCGACGCCTAGTCTGAGCATGTCCGATAAAATTGAACTTCGCGCAGAGGTGCCGTCCGAATTGGGCGGCCAACGCCTCGATCAAGTCGCCGCACAATTATTCGCTGAGCACTCGCGCTCGCGCCTTTCCGCCTGGATCAAAGACGGCCGCCTGACTGTGGATGGGGCGGTTATCCGCCCGCGAGACATCGTTCACGGCGGCGCCATTCTTGAACTCACTGCCGAGCAGGAAGCTCAGGGCGAATGGGTCGCTCAAGACATTGCCCTGGATATCGTCTATGAAGACGACGACATCCTGGTGATCAACAAGCCTGCGGGCCTGGTGGTGCACCCGGCAGCCGGTCACGCCGATGGCACCTTGCTCAACGCCTTGCTGCACCATGTGCCGGACATTATCAATGTGCCGCGCGCCGGTATCGTGCACCGTCTGGACAAGGACACCACCGGTCTGATGGTGGTGGCCAAGACCATTCAGGCGCAAACGCAACTGGTGACTCAGTTGCAGAGCCGCAGTGTCAGCCGGATCTACGAGTGCATCGTGATTGGCGTGGTGACGGCTGGCGGCAAGATCAATGCGCCGATCGGTCGTCATGGTCAGCAGCGCCAGCGCATGGCGGTGATGGAAGGGGGCAAGCAAGCCGTCAGCCATTACCGTGTGCTCGAGCGTTTCCGCTCCCACACTCACGTGCGGGTGAAGCTGGAAACCGGTCGTACGCACCAGATTCGCGTGCACATGGCGCACATCAACTTCCCGTTGGTCGGAGATCCTGCCTACGGCGGTCGTTTCCGTATTCCACCGGCAGCCAACCCGACGATGGTCGAATCCTTGAAAAACTTCCCGCGTCAGGCGCTGCATGCGCGCTTCCTGGAGCTGGATCATCCGACCACCGGTCAACGCATGAGCTGGGAATCGCCATTGCCGGAAGATTTCGTCTGGTTGCTGACCCTGCTCAAGCAAGACCGCGAGGCGTTCATCGGATGAGTGACTGGCTGATTCCTGACTGGCCCGCGCCGGCCGGGGTCAAGGCCTGTGTGACCACCCGTGCGGGCGGCGTCAGTCAGGCGCCGTTCGACAGCCTCAACCTTGGCGATCACGTTGACGACAGTCCTGAAGCTGTCGCCGAAAATCGCCGTCGCCTCACCGATCATTTCTCCATTCAACCGGCCTGGCTGCAACAGGTCCACGGCATTGTCGTGGCCCATGCCGACCCGAGCCAGGTGGTCACTGCCGACGCCAGTTGGACGGCGACGCCCGGCATCGCTTGCGCGGCCATGACTGCCGACTGCCTGCCAGCGTTGTTTTGCGACCGCGCCGGCACTCGCGTCGCGGCGGCCCATGCCGGTTGGCGCGGGTTGGCGGCTGGCGTGCTGGAAGCCACTCTCGACAGCCTGGACGTGCCACCCGCCGACGTATTGGTATGGCTCGGCCCGGCCATCGGCCCGCAAGCCTTCGAAGTCGGCCCGGAAGTGCGCGAAACCTTCGTTCAGCAATTGCCGCAAGCAGCGGATGCTTTCGTGCCAAGCGTAAACGCCGGCAAATTCATGGCCGACATCTATAGGTTGGCGCGTTTGCGTTTGGCAGCCCGCGGTGTCACCGCCGTTTATGGTGGCGGTTTCTGCACCGTGACCGATCAACGCTTCTTTTCTTATCGCCGTGCGTCCCGCACCGGCCGGTTTGCCTCCCTTATCTGGCTGTAGTGCCCTGAATAAAGAGTGCTGTTACTCGTAAGGCAGGGCACCACGCTAGACTTGTCTGATCTGCATCAACATCACGACGCTTGAATCTCCCAGAATCGACCGCATCTATTGTGCTATCTGGCAGGTTTCTTCATTCAGGATGTTTTATAGGTCCGGCCTGCTCAAAAGGAAGGTGACCCATGCGTATAGACCGTTTAACCAGCAAATTGCAGTTAGCCTTGTCCGACGCCCAATCCCTGGCCGTCGGTCTCGACCATCCGGCCATTGAACCGGCGCACTTGATGCAGGCCCTGCTTGAGCAGCAGGGTGGTTCGATCAAACCTCTGTTGATGCAAACAGGCTTCGACATCAACAGCCTGCGTAAAGAGCTGACCAAAGAGCTCGACCAGCTGCCGAAAATCCAGAACCCGACCGGCGACGTCAACATGTCGCAGGATCTGGCGCGCCTGCTCAATCAGGCCGATCGGCTGGCCCAGCAGAAGGGCGACCAGTTCATCTCCAGCGAGCTGGTGCTGCTTGCTGCCATGGACGAGAACAGCAAGCTCGGCAAATTGTTGCTCGGCCAGGGCGTGAGCAAGAAAGCCCTGGAAAATGCGATCAACAACCTGCGCGGTGGCGAGGCGGTCAATGATCCTAACCACGAAGAGTCGCGTCAGGCGCTGGATAAGTACACGGTCGACCTGACCAAGCGCGCCGAAGAGGGCAAGCTGGATCCGGTGATTGGCCGTGACGACGAAATTCGCCGGACCATTCAGGTGCTGCAACGCCGCACCAAGAACAATCCGGTATTGATCGGTGAGCCTGGGGTCGGCAAGACCGCCATCGCTGAAGGTCTGGCCCAGCGCATCATCAACGGCGAAGTGCCGGACGGCCTCAAGGGCAAGCGCCTGCTGTCCCTGGACATGGGGGCGTTGATTGCCGGCGCCAAGTATCGCGGCGAATTCGAAGAACGCCTGAAGTCCCTGCTCAATGAACTGTCGAAGCAGGAAGGTCAGATCATTCTGTTCATCGACGAATTGCACACCATGGTCGGCGCCGGCAAGGGCGAAGGTTCGATGGACGCGGGCAACATGCTCAAGCCGGCATTGGCTCGCGGTGAACTGCATTGCGTCGGCGCAACCACACTCAATGAGTACCGCCAATATATAGAGAAGGACGCCGCCCTCGAGCGACGCTTCCAGAAAGTGTTGGTGGACGAGCCGAGTGAAGAAGACACCATCGCGATCCTGCGGGGCCTGAAAGAGCGTTACGAGGTTCACCACAAGGTGGCGATCACCGACGGTGCGATTATCGCGGCGGCCAAGCTCAGCCACCGCTATATCACTGACCGCCAGTTGCCGGACAAGGCCATCGACCTGATCGATGAAGCCGCCAGCCGCATCCGCATGGAGATCGACTCCAAGCCGGAAGTGCTGGACCGCCTGGAACGTCGCTTGATTCAGTTGAAGGTGGAATCCCAGGCGCTGAAGAAAGAAAGCGATGACGCGGCGAAGAAACGTCTGGAAAAACTCCAGGAAGAAATCGTTCGCCTTGAGCGTGAGTACTCGGATCTCGAAGAAATCTGGAACTCGGAAAAGGCCGAGGTTCAGGGCTCTGCGCAGATTCAGCAAAAAATCGAACAGTCCCGTCAGGAACTGGAAACCGCGCGCCGCAAAGGCGACCTGAACCGCATGGCCGAGTTGCAGTACGGGGTGATCCCGGACCTGGAGCGCAGTCTGCAGATGGTCGACCAGCATGGCAAAAGCGAAAACCAGTTGCTGCGCAGCAAGGTGACTGAAGAAGAGATCGCGGAAGTCGTGTCGAAATGGACCGGGATTCCTGTGTCGAAAATGCTCGAAGGCGAGCGCGACAAGCTGATGAAGATGGAAAGCCTGTTGCACCAGCGCGTGATCGGCCAGGACGAAGCGGTGGTCGCGGTCTCCAACGCGGTGCGGCGTTCCCGTGCCGGTTTGGCCGACCCGAATCGCCCGAGTGGTTCGTTCATGTTCCTCGGCCCGACCGGTGTCGGTAAAACCGAGCTGTGCAAGGCACTGGCGGAGTTCCTCTTTGATACTGAAGAGGCGATGGTGCGCATTGATATGTCCGAGTTCATGGAGAAGCATTCCGTGGCTCGCCTGATCGGTGCTCCACCGGGCTACGTAGGCTATGAGGAGGGCGGTTACCTGACCGAGGCGGTGCGTCGCAAGCCTTATTCGGTGATCCTGCTGGACGAGGTCGAGAAGGCGCATCCGGATGTGTTCAACATCTTGCTGCAAGTGCTCGAGGATGGGCGGTTGACTGACAGCCATGGCCGCACGGTGGATTTTAAAAATACCGTGATTGTCATGACGTCCAACCTGGGCTCGGTGCAGATCCAGGAATTGGTCGGTGATCGCGAGGCCCAGCGTGCAGCGGTAATGGACGCGATTTCCTCGCACTTCCGGCCGGAGTTCATCAACCGGGTCGACGAAGTGGTGATCTTCGAGCCTTTGGCGCGGGATCAGATTGCCGGCATTACCGAGATCCAGTTGGGGCGTCTGCGCAGTCGCCTGACCGAGCGGGAACTGAAGCTGGAACTCAGCCCTGAGGCCATGGATAAGCTGATCGCGGTAGGCTACGACCCGGTTTATGGCGCTCGCCCGCTGAAACGAGCGATCCAGCGCTGGATCGAAAACCCGCTGGCTCAGTTGATTCTGTCGGGTCGTTTCATGCCCGGCGACACTGCCAAGGGCGTTGTGGAGAACGACGAAATCGTCTTCGTTTGATCCACTGCAGGAGCGAGCCAGCTCGCGATGGTCGTTAACGATAACGCGTGTTATCTGGCTAAACGCAGCGCTCAAGAGTTCTTCGCGAGCAAGCTGGCTTCTACAAAAACGCGTAACTGAACAGGAGGCCTCGCATTGCGAGGCCTTTTTTTCGTTAGGCTGTTGAACTTAAAGGAAAAGGCTTGTAAAGTGCGCCCCGCAGTCAGTCACCCGCCAGGGTTTCCGCTCCCCAAGCAGGAATCCAAAATAAGTTGCAAATCATTAACTTGAAAGCAATTTAGGGGGTTGACAGAGGTGCTGAAGATTGTAGAATAGCGCGCCTCAGACACACGAACGCAGCGATGCGAACGAGTCGAAGAGAACGCAGTAAAGCTTCACCGTTGTAAATTGAAATATGTAGTTCCGTGATAGCTCAGTCGGTAGAGCAAATGACTGTTAATCATTGGGTCCCAGGTTCGAGTCCTGGTCACGGAGCCAATTTCAAACCGGGGTATAGCGCAGTCCGGTAGCGCGCCTGCTTTGGGAGCAGGATGTCAGGAGTTCGAATCCCCTTACCCCGACCATTTTTGGGTCGTTAGCTCAGTTGGTAGAGCAGTTGGCTTTTAACCAATTGGTCGTAGGTTCGAATCCCACACGACCCACCATTTTTGAAACCAGTTAAGTCTGGGATCAAATCTTAAGATCAGACGCCAAAAGCTCTGTTCGCAGAAGGCGCCTTTCAAAGGTGCCTTTTTTTTACCGGGGTATAGCGCAGTCCGGTAGCGCGCCTGCTTTGGGAGCAGGATGTCAGGAGTTCGAATCCCCTTACCCCGACCATACTAAAAATCCTCGTATCGAAAGATACGGGGATTTTTTTTTGCCTGCGAAAAAGCATTTCGTTTCAAGTCATCGTACAACTTGCCGATAACGAGCTGTCGGGGCACAGCCCCCGCTCAAGCCAACAACAAGAAAGGCGCTCGTTATGTTTCTTCGACAGTTGAATATTGCCCCACGTGCTGCGTTGGGTTTCGCCTTGATTGCGGTGCTGGTGGCGCTGCTCGGAATATTTGCGCTGGGGCAAATGTCGAGCATCCGCGAGAGTGAGGTGGCGGTGGAGAAACAGTGGCTGCCGAGTATTCGTGGTGGCGACGAGATCCGCGAGATCATGCTGCGCATCCGCACGATTTCCCTGCGCATGGCCCTGGATCAGGACCCGAAGAACATTGCGCAATACCGCAGCCAAATGGATACCCGCGACAAGGAACTGAGCGAAAAGATTGCCGCCTACGACAAGCTGGTCACCACGTCTGAAGGCAAGGCGCTGTACGAGCAGTTCAAAAATACCTTTGCGGCCTATCGCGCTGGCATTGCCCAGTCGTTCACCCTGGCTGAACAGGGGCGTCGTGACGAATTGACCAAACTGTTGCTGGTGGACATGAAGACTGTGGTCGACGGTTCCGGCAAGCAACTCAGTGATCTGGCTGAACTGTTTACCAGACAAGTCGCGGCGGAAAGCGACAAGTCCAAAGATCACTACGAAACCTCACGCACCATTGTGAGTGTGTTCATCGCCCTGGCGGCATTGGCCACGGTTGGCCTGGCCATGTTGCTGACCCGTAGCATCGTGCGCCCCCTGAGTGACGCTGTGAACGCTGCAGAGCATGTGGCGCAGGGCGATCTGACCCGGCCGATCGAAACCCATGGCAATGACGAAGTCAGTCGTTTGCTCAAAGCGTTGGCGACCATGCAGCAAAACCTGCGGGACACCCTGCAGGGTATCAGCGGATCGGCCACGCAATTGGCCACGGCCGCCGATGAGTTGAGTGCCGTGACCCTCGATAGCACCCAGGGCCTGCAACAGCAGAACAACGAGATTGAGCAAGCGGCTACGGCGGTCAATGAAATGACCATTGCTGTTGAAGAGGTTGCGCGCAACGCGGTCTCCACGTCCGATGCCACCCGCCAGTCCAGTGAGTCGGCGCATCAAGGGCAAGAGAGAGTCAGCGAAACCGCCAGTGCGATCAGTGCACTGGCCGACGACGTGCAGAGTACCGGTGCGCTGGTGCAATCGCTGGCCAATCAATCCCAGGATATCGGCAAGGTGCTGGATGTGATTCGCGCCATCGCCGAACAAACCAACTTGCTGGCGCTCAACGCGGCCATTGAAGCCGCACGCGCGGGCGAGAGCGGTCGCGGGTTTGCGGTGGTGGCCGATGAAGTGCGCGCGTTGGCCTATCGCACGCAGCAATCGACCCAGGAAATCGAACAGATGGTGCAGGGCATGCGCAATGGTTCGAGCCTGGCCCTGGAGGCCATGAACGCCAGCGCCTCCCGTGCCGCCAGCACGCTGGTGCTGGCCGAGAGGGCAGGTGAAGCGCTGCAAACCATCACGGCGTCGGTGCATCAGATTCACGAGCGAAACCTGGTGATCGCCAGTGCGGCCGAGGAGCAGGCCCAAGTGGCGCGTGAGGTCGATCGCAATCTGGTGAATATCCGTGACCTGTCTGTGCGTTCGGCTGCCGGGGCCGATCAGACCAGCGCATCGAGCCATGAACTGTCGCAGTTGGCGAATGCCCTGCAGGGGATGGTGCGGCGCTTCCGGGTGTAATGTTCCCGGAAAAAATGTGGGAGCGAGCCTGCTCGCGAAAGCGGTATGACATTCAGCGCATTAGTTGAATGTTAAACCGTCATCGCGAGCAGGCTCACTCCCACAGTGGTTGTGCGGTATCAGTGCAACTTGAGCCGTGGCTCGGTGCCGCGTCCGATCTTGCTGCCCAGCATCAGCATTGCCGTGCGGAACGGCCCGTACAGCGCCATCTGGTGCATGCGGTACAGCGACACGTAAAACATCCGCGCCAGCCATCCTTCAAGCATCACGCTGCCGGTGAGATTGCCCATCAAGTTACCCACCGCAGAAAACCGCGACAGCGAGATCAGCGAGCCGTAATCGGTGTACTTGTACTCAGGCAATGCCTTGCCTTCAATCCGCAGTTTCAGCGACTTGGCCAGCAGCGACGCCTGTTGATGCGCAGCTTGCGCGCGCGGCGGCACGTTGCGGTCGGTGCCCGGTTGCGGGCAGGCCGCGCAGTCACCGAAGGCGAAGATATTCTCGTCACGGGTGGTTTGCAGGGTCGGCAACACTTGCAGTTGATTGATGCGGTTGGTTTCCAGGCCGTCGATGTCCTTGAGGAAGCCCGGTGCACGAATGCCGGCGGCCCAGACTTTCAGGCTGGCGTTGATGACTTTGCCATCGACGGTGATCAGGCTGTCCGCCGTCACTTCGCTGACCGCAGCGTTGGTCATGACATTGACCCCGAGCTTCTCGAGGGTTTTATGCACAGGCCCGCCAATTCGCTCTGGCAGCGCCGGCAGAACCCGTGGCCCGGCCTCGATCAGGGTGATGTGCATGTTTTCCGGCTTGATCCGGTCCAGGCCATAGGCCGCCAGTTCGTGGGCCGCATTGTGCAGTTCGGCGGCCAGTTCGACCCCGGTGGCACCGGCGCCGACGATGGCAACGCTGATCTGTTCGACCTTGTCGGTCTGCCCGGCATGCGCGCGCAGGTAGTGGTTGAGCAACTGCTGGTGGAAGCGCTCGGCCTGTTTGCGGGTGTCGAGGAACAGGCAATGCTGGGCCGCGCCCTGAGTGCCGAAATCGTTGGTCGTGCTGCCGACGGAAATCACCAGCGAGTCGTAAGCCACCTCCCGCGCCGGAACCAGCTCCAGGCCGGCTTCGTCATAAGTGGCGGCCAGCTGGATTTTCTTCTGTGTGCGATCGAGCCCGCTCATGCGCCCCAACTGGAACTCGAAGTGGTTCCATTTTGCCTGGGCAACATAATTGAGTTCGTCTTCGGAAGAATTCAGGGAACCGGCCGCCACTTCGTGCAGCAGCGGTTTCCAGATGTGGGTCAGATTCGCGTCGACCAGCATTACACTGGCGATGCCGCGTTTACCCAGAGTCTTACCCAGACGGGTAGCCAACTCCAGACCGCCGGCGCCGCCGCCAACGATGACAATACGATGAGTCATGGGGATATCTCGCAAGGCTAAAGGAAATCAGTGCAGTCAACCGAGCGAGCGCGAAGCGGCTCATAGCGTCAGGTAACTGATAAGTCGGCTCAACAAGCCCAGACCAATGGTCACGGCCAACACCAGCACAAGGAGCATCCACGGCCGGAAGGGCCGGCGCTCGACTCGGTGCTGGGACAGATGCAGGTACTCTTCGACATGCTTCTGGTCGTCGGGGTTCAGGCGGCTGGTCATATCGGGCCTCGTCAGGGGTAGACGTTGCTGAGTGTGTAGAGGTTACAGATTGATTTAACGAACGTTGAACGGAGCATAGCCGCTGTCCGGAATCGGCTCGACGCTCACCGTGTCGTCCAGGCGAATGATTCCACTTTGTAACACTCGGGCAGTGATTCCGCCATGTCCGCGAACGGCCTGAAAGGTCCCGGGGCCGAGGCTGTTTTGCAGGCGTGCGCAAGGCTGGCACCAGCCAGTGGTTTCGAAAATGGCCTGGCCGATTTTGAAGCGACGCCCCTTGAGGCTGAACAGGTTGATGCCGCTGATAACCAGATTGCGCCGTAACTCACCAGGCAACACCGGTTTGTCAGGCGGACGGCCCATCAGCGAGCTGATCACCGCCAGATGCTCCCATTGAATCAACGTCACTTGCCGTGCATTGCGTACACCCGGCCGGGCTCGATCACCGGTCAAGCCAGCCTCCAGTCGCGCTTCCACGGCCTCCAGTTCGATCATCCGCACGTGAGGTTGTGGGCGCACGCCAATCCAGCGTACGCGACCGATTTGCGGGACTTCGGCGATCAGTTCCTGCAATGGGCTCACAGACTGATCCCGACGTCGAAAACAATGCTGCGCCCCAGGTTGCTGCGCAGGAAATCCGGAGCATCGGGATGCGCAAACAGTACCCGGGCGAAAGTCGGCCCCACCAGTGACAGTGAGCGCCAGCCTTGGCGCAAGTATTCGGTGGGCGGCGGGAAATGGCTGTTGAGGTCCAGCACTTCGCGCTTGAGGCTGGCAAAGGCGATGATGTCCAGTTCGCCCAGATCCATGCCGCGTTCTTTGTAGTTGTGCGCTTTTTTGCGCAAGGTCGGCGCCAGTCGCAGCAAGAATTCGTTGGCCGGGATGCGCCGCGGCTTGGCCTCGCGCCGTACCAGCTGGCTCAGGGAGAACGCGCTGCGTCGACGTTGCAGCTCATCGCGCCATTCGTCGTTGAGACGCCGGCCTTCGTCGAGAACGAAGAACACCTCGAAACTGGCATCGCGAAACAACACGTCCGGCGGCTCGCCGGCCGGGGCGAATTCGTCGGCACGATAAGAAATGTTCAAGCCTTGCAGCAGGCGCTGGCAGACCCAACGCTCCCGCTCCCATTTGCGGGCATTGGACAGGAACGCGTTGGCTTGCTCGGCCGCGATGGTCAGCAGGCGTAAGTAATCTGAGTCATCCATAGGCCCAAGCTTAGCGTTCAATTGCGACAAGCAGAAAGCGTTAAGCGGTAAACCGCGTGACTGGGCACTCGGAAACGGCGGTGTAGACTGATGGCCACCACTCGTACGATCGACCAAGGGGTTGAATGTGAAATATTGGACGGTGTTGTTGCTCGGGCTTCTACCCCTCTGGGCCAATGCGCTCGAGGTCGGCGAGCATGTGGCGCCCTGGACGCTGCTTGATCAGTTCGATCAGGCCTTTACCCTCGATAATCGCACGCAGACGCTGCTGGTGGCTCGCAGCATGGAGGGGGCCAAGTTGGTCAACGCTGCGTTGCAAGGCCAGCCCAAAGGCTATCTGGAGGCTCGCCATGCCGTGTTTCTCGCGGATATTCAGCGCATGCCACGGCTGATCGCCAAAATGTTCGCCGTACCGGCCATGCGCGATTACTCCTACCGGGTGATGCTGGACCGCGATGGCCGCGTTGCTCCGAGGTATCCCGGTGCCGTGGATCAAGTGCTGTGGTTACAGCTCAAGGACGGCCAGTTGGTGGCGCAGCACGAGTACGCCACGGCTGCGCAGTTGCGTGAGGCATTGGAGGCGTCTCGCCCATGATCGGCGCCGAGCTGCTGTCATCGCAAAGTCTGACAGTCGGCTGGCTGATTTATGTGCCGGTGTTGCTCTGGGCAATCTGGCGTGCGCCCTGGGTCGAGCTATTCACCGACAGCCGTCGCCAGCACTTACTGTTCGGCACGGTGTTCGCGCTGTTCATGTTGTGGCTGGTGCGGCGGGATTTCGATACCGGCGTGTCCTATCACTTCATCGGCATGACGGCGGTGACGCTATTGCTGGACTGGCCGCTGGCTATCGTCGGCGGGCTGGTGGCGCAGTTGGGGCTGGTGGCGCTCGGGCGACAGGATTTGATGGCGGTCGGGGTCAATGGCGCGTTGCTGATCCTGTTGCCGGTGCTGGTGACCGAGTGCTGCGCGATCCTGGTGGAGCGTGCTCAGCCGCGAAATCCCTTTGTGTATATCTTCGTGTCCGGTTTTTTTGCGGCGGCCCTGTCGGCGTTGCTGTGCCTGCTGTTGGCGTTGTGGCTGCTGTGGTTCGACGAGCGCTTTGAGATGCCGTACTGGCTGGAGGATTTTGTCGGGTACCTGTGGTTGCTGATTTTTCCCGAGGCTTTTATCAACGGCATGGTGGTCAGCGCATTGGTGGTGTTCTGCCCGGAATGGCTGGAGACCTTCAACCGCACACGCTACCTTTCGGCGCCCTGGAAGGATGACGATCCGAAGTCTTGACTCACATCAAACCCTGAGAACGCTGACGATCCCATGCTCGGCAAAACTTTCAGGAGTTTCGTCATGAGTGTTTACGAGTGGGCAAGGCAGGAGTTGCGCCAGAGTCTGGATTCGGCGCAAGCCGAGGGATTTGATCCCGGGTTGAGCCTGCGCGCCTTGCTCAGTGCCGTGGTGCAGCAAAGCAAGGCGGTACGCAGTGCGGAGGATTTGGCCGACGAGCTGCATTTCCTGGCGGAAAACCTCGACGACGGTCAGGACTACGGCTTCATGCGCCCCTGACGACGGTCATCAGTGACGCGGATCGAAATCGCCGCTGAACAACTCGTCCTCGGCATCGGGGGCCACTGGGATCTTGTGTTCTTCCGACGCCCAGGCGCCCAGGTCGATCAGTTTGCAACGGTCTGAACAGAACGGACGGAATTTGCTCTCGGGACTCCATTCGACAGGGGCGCCGCAAGTCGGGCATTCGACGGTTGGGGTTTGGCTCATGACTGGCCTCCACGCAAAGTAAGGTAAAAGTGATGCAGGCGTTCAACCTCGCTGTGCAGCCAGGCGAGGTCGCGGTCGTTGACCACCACCTCGTTGGCATGTCGTAGGCGATCCTGGCGGCTGGATTGGGCTTTGAGGATCGCCTGGACCTGCTGCTCGCTTGTCTGGTCACGCAGCAGAGTGCGTTCGATCTGAAGTTGTTCGGGGGCATCGATCACCAGCACCCGTTGAGTCATGGCGTACTGCCCGGACTCGATCAACAGCGGCGAAACCAGAATCGCGTAAGGCGATTTTGCCAGCGCCAGATGATGAGCGATTTCCTCGGCGATCAGCGGATGCAGCAACGCTTCGAGCCAGCGGCGTTCTTCCGGCACTTCGAAGATCAGTTTGCGCAGCGCGGCGCGATCCAGTTGTCCGTCGGCCAGCAACACGCCCGGGCCGAAATGCTCGGCGATCTTCGCCAGCGCCGGCCGTCCCGGTTCGACCACCCAGCGGGCAGCATGATCGGCATCGACCACATGCACGCCGAGGTCGATGAAATGTTGGGCCGCCGCGCTTTTTCCGCTGCCGATGCCGCCGGTGAGGCCGAGAATCCAGGGTTTTTCCACAGGGGTATTCATTTCAAACCGACAAACTGCCAATAGAAGTCGGTTATTTGAACACCCCAGAGCAAGGCAATCCAGCCAGCAATGGCCAGATAGGGCCCAAAGGGGATCGGTGTCGAGGTTTTTGCCTTGCGCAGGCGCAAGCAAATCAAGCCAATCACCGCGCCTGCGAGGGACGAAAGCAGGATAGTGAGCGGCAATATCTGCCAGCCACCCCAGGCGCCAAACATCGCCAACAATTTGAAATCGCCATAGCCCATGCCGTCCTTGCCGGTGATCAGTTTGAACAACCAAAACACCGACCACAGCGCCATATAGCCGACGACCGCGCCCCACAATGCATCCTGCAACGGTACGAACAGACCCAGACTGTTGACGATCAGCCCCAGCCACATCAGCGGCAGCACCAGCACGTCCGGTAACAGTTGATGCCTGGCGTCGATCAGGCTCATGGCCAGCAGTCCCCAGGTCAGCAGCAGAGTCATGCAGGCTGCCCAGCCGAAGCCGAAGTGCCAGGCGATGAATGCCGACACCAGGCTGCAGGCGAGCTCGGTCAGCGGGTAGCGTTTGCTGATCGGTGCCGCACAGGCCGAACAGCGTCCGCGCAGCAGAACGAAACTGAGCAGCGGAATGTTTTCCCAGGCCCGAATCCGGTGACCGCAGTGCGGGCACTGGGAGTGGGGGAGCAGCAGGTTGTAGGTCGGCAGCGGTGTTTCGCCGGGAAGCCCGAGAATGTCATGGGCCTGCATGCGCCACTCGCGCTCGAGCATTTTCGGCAGGCGCCAGATCAGCACATTGAGAAAGCTGCCGACGAGCAGGCCGATCACCCCGGCGATGACGACAAAGGCTAGCGGGTAGTGGGCAAGAATTTCGTTCAGGGGCATATCAGATCGCTGAGCCGAGTTGGAAGATGGGCAGGTACATTGCGACGACCAGGCCACCGACGATAACACCCAGCACCACCATGATGAACGGTTCCATCAGACTGGTGAGGTTATCGACCATATGATCGACGTCGTCCTCGTAGAAACCCGCGACCTTGTCGAGCATGCCGTCCAGCGTACCGGACTCCTCGCCTATGGCGGTCATCTGGATGACCATGTTCGGAAAGATACCGGAAGTACGCATGGCGAAATTCAGCTGCATGCCCGTCGAGACATCCTGCCTGATGCGTTGCACGGCGCGCTTGAACACGATATTGCCGGTCGCGCCAGCCACCGACTCCAGCGCTTCAACCAACGGCACGCCAGCGGCGAACGTGGTCGACAGCGTACGGGCGAAGCGGGCCACGGCGGATTTGTACATCAAGGTGCCCACCAGCGGCAGTTTCAACAACCCGGTGTCCATTCGGTCGCGAAAAGCCTGGGACGTCCTCAAGGCATGACGAATGGCGAACAACGCCACGATCATGACCCCGAGCATCATCCACCAGCTGTCCTGCATGAACCGCGACAAGCCAATGACCATCACGGTGAAGGCGGGCAACTCGGCTCCGAATCCCTGGAATACCGACTGGAATTGCGGGACCACTTTGACCAGAAGAATCCCGGTGACGATGATCGCGACGAACACCACCATCAGCGGGTAGGTCATGGCTTTCTTGATCTTGGACTTGAGGCTTTCGCTCTTTTCCTTATAAGTCGCCACCCGTTCCAACAGCGTATCCAGCGCTCCGGCCTGTTCGCCGGCGTCCACCAGATTGCAGTACAACTCATCGAAATACCGGGGCTTTTTGCGCAGGGCCGCGGCAAAGCTGTTGCCTGCCGCGACGTCCTGTTTCACGTCGTCCACCAGCGTGCGCATGGCCGGGTTATCGAAGCCTTCGCCGATGATGTCGAACGACTGCAGTAACGGCACCCCGGCTTTCATCATGGTTGCCATTTGCCGGGTGAACAGGGCGATGTCCTGGGCCTTGATGCGTTTGCCCAGACTGAGCAGCGACGGGGTTTTCTTGCGGACCTTACCGGGATTGATGCCTTGCTTGCGCAATTTCGCCTTGATCAGCGCCGGGTTCTGTCCGCTCAGCTCGCCGGTTATTCGGGCACCTTTGCGATCGGTGCCTTCCCAGGCATACACACTGATTTTTGCTGCTTTGACCGCCATGTTCAGTCCTTGGTGACTTGCCACTTCATGAATCCCGATTCGCCCGTTGTAGCCATCGTTGCAGTGTTCGCACCGGACTGGCTCATAGATCGTGAATGTGCCGATGCGTTCCTCGGGACAACTTTCTTGAGCCGGGCCTCGCGGGGGAGTTTCCGCCGGCCGGGGCCGATTGCCTGACCAGATCGTAGAAGGCGATGCCATGCATTGAAGTACCCGGGGCGCGATCTAGAGCCTAGTCAAACGGTGGAACCAGACCACCAGGGGTAGGTGACAAAAACTGTCAGATAGTGCGGATTCTGGGAGTAGGAAAGGGTGTTGGGCGGGTCGTGCACCCCGCCAACAGAGGGCACGGTGCCTGGCATGGGCTGTGCTCTAACAGCTTCAGATCATGAGAATTCGACTCATGCATGGAGGCTGTCAATGAACCAACAAAAAGGCTTTACCCTGATTGAGCTACTGATCGTGGTCGCAATCATCGGGATTCTGGCAACGTTCGCGATTCCTGCGTATTCCAAATACCAGGCCCGGGCCAAGGTGACGGCGGGGCTGGCGGAGATTTCGGCCTTGAAGGTGCCGTTCGAAGATGTCATCAATCAAGGCGACGATCCGGATCTGAAGACGGTGGGGGGCACGCCGACCACCTCCAATTGCACAACGACAGCGTCCGGTAAAGCGGCGGATGGCACAGGCACTATTGGCTGCAGAATCGTGAATGCACCCGGCCCGGTGCTGAACAAAACCATTACCCTGACGCGTACCCTGACGGGGTGGACGTGCGCCACCACGGTCGATCAGGACTATGCACCCAAAGGCTGCACGGGCGTTGCCCCGAAAGTCTGATCCATGACCTGATTGCCAGTACCCCGCCTTTCGCGGGGTATTTTTTTGTCCTGTTTTATACAAACCAGGTCTTCAGGAAAACCCGCGTTAATTCATGGCCTTAGGCCTGCGGTAAAACCCGCAACTTGCATGTAGGGAATTTCGAAGTCATGCATTTTGCATGATTCCGGAAATTTACGTTTTTTATAAGTTATTGATTTATATGCATTTATTGTTTATTTCAAAGTTGGCACAGCGTTCGCAATATCTCTGGTAACCCTGCTGAAAAGAAATCCAGCAGACTTTCCAGAAAAACAGGAGTTACTCGTATGAAGAAGTTCGCTATCGCTGCCGCTACTGTAACCGCGCTGACCCTGACCATGGCCAATGCTGCATTTGCACAGACTCAAGCCACCCAGGCACCCATGACGCTGGCGGCCGGTGAAATGACCAAAGCCGAGGAAGCTACTTCCGATACCTGGATTACAACCAAAGTCAAAAGTGACCTGCTCACCGAAAAAGGTATTCCTGGCACCGACATCAAGGTTGAAACCAACAAAGGCGTCGTGTCCCTGTCATCCACCGTTGCGGTGACTGACGCTCAGAAAGCCACTGCCGTGGCGATCACCAAGAAAATCAAAGGCGTCAAAGCGGTCTCCGCTGACGGCCTCAAAGCCGAGTAAGGCACGACTTCTCGCCTGGACTGGGAGAAGGCGCGGCAGGCGGGCCGAGTGATACGCCTGTCGCATCTGAGGAGTTCATGCGAACGGCCATAAGGATGTGGCCATTACAGGCCCCGGCATTCGTGTCGGGGCCTGTTCTATTGTGGCGCTGCACATTAACTGGAGATCAGTTCTCGCGTTAATTTTCCTTCACTCGGCGTCCAGATGCAGGGGCGTAACGACCTTGCCGTCCTTTTCCGCTTCGCCCAGTTGGGCATCGATAAAGTACACGCGGTCATCGGCGAGTTGGCACTTGTCGACCAGATAATCCTTGATGGCGCTGGCGCGATCCTGCCCCAACTGGCGCAACAGCACGTCGCTTGTACTCCAGAATTTGATCACGTCAGCGCGCATTTTCGCCGTGCGCTCCTCTTTGCCCAAGTCCTTCCATTCGGCGGGTGGCTGGGTTTTCAGGCGGGTGCGATAAATCCCTTCCAGCAGCGCGCCTTTCTCGTTATCCGGCACTACGAGCATCGAAGCCTGGGCCGGCACTTTGTCACCGCGGCGCTGGAGCATTTTGTAGTAGTTGTACTGGTATTCCCGTTCCAGTCGCTGTTCGGCGATCAACGGGCCGTCGCTGCTTTGCGCCGCCGTGCCTTCAATTTCCAGACGCAGGGCAGGACGCTCCTTGAGCGCGTTGGACAGTTTGACCAGCGCCGCTTCAGTGTCCTTGCTCAGGTCGCTGGAACCAGGGGCAAAAGACACACTCCCCAAGTCTTCCGAGCCACCGCCGCTGACCAGCCCGCCAATCAGCTTGAAGGGCGCCGCCGCGGCTTTCACGATCAGGTTGCGCAAGGACTGCCAGACGATGGGCATGATGCTGAACTGCGGGTTATTGAGGTCGCCAGTGACCGGCAGCTCGATGGAAATCTTGCCATCGACGTCCTTGAGCAAGGCAATCGCCAGTTTCAGCGGCAGGCTCACGGCGTCGGGGCTGTCGACCTTTTCGCCCAGTTGCAGTTGTTCGACCACCACTTTGTTTTCGGCCTTGAGCTGGCCTTTGGTGATCAGGTAATGCAGATCAAGATTGAGTCGGCCCTTGCGGATACGGTAACCGGCGAACTTGCCGGAGTAGGGCGTCAGCGTGGTCAGTTCCACGCGTTTGAAGCTGGTGGCGATGTCGAGGCTGGCCATCGGGTCGAACGGATTGACCGCGCCCTTGATGGTCACCGGTGCATAGCGGTCGACCTTGCCCTTGACGTCGACACTGGCGGGCTTGGCCTGGCGGCTGTCGATGGTGCCGATTTGCCCGTTGAGTTGTTGGATGGCGGTTGCAAAGTTCGGCGTCAGGCTGAAGTCGGCGAAGTTGGCCGAGCCGTCATTGATGGCAATCCCGCCGATATGGATGCCCAGTGGCTTGTCCTTGCTGGCGGCGGGTTTGGCGGCGGCAGGCCTGGCACCGGAATCAGCCGGCTGCGGAATCAACAAGTCATCGATGTTGGTGGTGCGGTCATCGTTGATCATGAAGCGTACATAAGGCTGCATCAGGTTGATCTTGTCGATCGACAGGCTGTCACCGTGTTGATAGTTCAGGCCTTCGACCATGACCTGCTGCCATTTGAGAAAGTCGCGGGTTTTCAGGGTGTCGAGCGTATGCAGCTGATCGACCTGGGCGCGCCCGGTAACGCTGAACGCCAAGGGTTCAGTGCTTTTCAGATTGACCGCCAGATCGCTGCCAAGCATGCCGCTGCGCAGTTCCAGGCGTATGAAAGGAGTGATGTAGGACTGGGCGACCCGCAGGTCGATGTCCTTGGTCTGGACGTTGAGTCTGGCGCTGATCGGGGCCAGATTGACCTCACCGTCTGCCAGAAGCTTGCCTTGCTTGCCCACGCCAGTGTCGAGCTTGAGGGTAAAAGGCGAGCCGTTGAGACTGTCGAACTTCTGCAGGTCGAGATTCAGTGGTCCCAATTCCAGCGCGACGGCCGGTTGTGCCTTGCGGTCGGCCAGATGCACCTGATAGTCGCGCAGTTGCACGTCGTTGAGCAGGACCTGCCACGGTTTGCTCGGTGGAGCAGGGGCCGGCTTGGGTGAATCGGCGGCTGCCGGCGTGCTGGCCGGTTCGGCGTTGGCCTTGGCGGCCGGTTTGGACGGCTGGCTGGCGAACAGCTTCTGCCAATCGAGTTGACCATCCGCTTCGAGGGCCGCCCAGGTTTCCAGCTTGTGGCTGCGGATTTTGCCGACCACTACCTGCTGCTTGGCCAGGTCCAGGGTGGTATCGCTGACGTCCAGCCGCTCAAGCTTCACCAGCGGCCGGCCATCCGGGGCCTTGATGGCGAAAGGTGCAACACTGACCGCGACATTGCTCAGCAGTAATTCGGTCTGCTTTGACAAGTTGAGTTTGTAGTCGGTGCTGAGATTGACCACCCCGCTTTCGAGGTCCAGGGGCACCGCGTCGCGCACGTAGGGCCAGAAGGACTTCATCTTGCCGTCAGTGATTTTCAGCTTACCTTCGGAGGCAATCGGGATCAGGCTGAAGTTACCCGTCCAGTCGACCTGCCCCCCGCCCGGGCCGATGGCGACCAATGTCATGTCGGCACTGTCTTCGGGGCGGGTACTGAGGTGTTTAAGCTCGAAATCGAGTTTGTCGTAGAGAAATTCGATGGGCTCGCTGGGGCGTTCATCCTTGAAGTGCACGACACCGCCGGCCAGATTGATCCGGTCTATGCGCAGCGGAAACGGTTTGGCATTGGGATCGGCAGGCGTCGGTTCGCTCTGTGGCAGTTTGAACAAGCCGAGCAGGTTGAGTTTGCCGTCCTTGCCGAAGAGGATCTCGGTCTTGGATTTTTCCAGTTCGATATCGGACAGATGCAGCGTCCTGGTCCAGAGGCTATCGAGCTGCAGGTTGGCGTACAGGCGTTCGAAGCCGACCTGCTCCTTGCCGGGCTCGCCGATACTCAAGCCCCAAAGGGTCACTTCGAGGCTGAACGGGTTGATTTCGATCCGCTGAAGGGTGGCGGGCATCGTGGCGTAGTTGGCCAGTTGTTGGTTGGCAACCCGCAGCGCGATGCCCGGTAAAATCAGAAAGCCCAGCAGACTGTAGAGGGCCAGAGCAGTCAACAAGGCGCCGATGGCGCGAATCAATCCTTTGTACATGTGTGGCTTCATCTGTCTGAATCGGAGTGCCTTGGAGTATGGCACGCGTTTCCGGTTCCGAAGCAAACAGCCCGTTCAGCATCTTTCAGATTTGTCTTACACGGATCAAAGCTGCAGGATCAGGGTTTTCAGCGGCGGTTGTTGATCCATGGACGGGAAATCGGCACCGGGTTTCATCACCGTCCACTCACGTACCGGCCGCCCGGCTTTCTCGGCGCAGCGCAGGACTTGTTCGCGCCAGTCGTCCATGCTGACCTTGGCCAGGTTGTTGCAGCAGATCAGCACGCCATTGTCGGCAGTGGTCAGCAATGCCGGCTTCAGCAGGCTTTGATAGTCGCGCAGCAGGTCGACGGTGCCGAAAGCACTCTTGGCCCAGGCTGGCGGATCAAGCAGGACCAGATCGTACTGGCGCTGTTCCAGGCGCTGATAGCTCGGCAGTTTCTGCCCGCGTCGCTGGCTGATCGGCAGGCCGGCCAATTGGCGGATGGCGGGGAAATAATCGGACTGAATGAACGTCATGGTCGGCAATTGCGGGTTGAGCAGGCCATTTTCACGACCGACGGCCAGATTGCCTTCGGCGAAGTCCAGATTGCACACCTCGCTGGCGCCACCGGCCGCGGCGCTGAGGCCGACCCCACAGGTGTAGGCGAACAGGTTCAGCACACTTTTGTTTTTGCTGTGGTCCTTGACCCAGCCGCGCGTGTTGCGCAGGTCGAGGAACAGCAAAGGGTCTTGTCCGGCGTGGCGTCCGCGGACCCGGTAATTGAGCCCCCATTCGTGGCCGACCAGATCTTGCAGCGCCGCTTCGTCGGCGCGGTAGACGGTGTCTTCGCGATCGATACGCGAGTTGCCACGGGAGCGGTCGTTGTAGACCAGCAGCAGGTCGAGGCCCATATGTTGGTTGACGATTTCATGCAGTTGCAGCAGCGCTTCGCGTTCCAGAGACTGGTGGAAACTTTGCACCAATAGTTGCGGGCCGTAGCGGTCAATCGTCAGGCCCCCGGCGCCTTCCTGGCTGCCATGGAACAGGCGATAGCAGTCGGTGCCTTGCTGGTGCAGTTCGGCCAGCAGGTCCTGGCGATATTCAAGGGCGGCGCGCAGCGCCTGATTCAAGGAAGACATGCTGGGCGCCTTGCAGGAGGGAATTGGGCGCGGGAGTTTAACAGTTACTGAGCTTCAAGCTTCAAGCTTGCAGCTCTGAGCATCAGGTCAACAGCCCCATGCGCCGTTTGGCGCGCTGCACCGAGCCATTACGCACCGCCCAGCGCAGCATCGGCGCACTGCGGTTGACGCTGGCGCGGATCAGTTTGCGTTGCAACGGGCTCTGGCTGACGCCGAGCATGTCACTGGCCCAGTCCGGCAGCAGGTCGATCCCGGCCTGCATCATCATCCCCCCGAAAGGCTTGGCCAGACGGCTGGGAGACGGGGCGTTCAACAGTAACCGCAACACTTCGCGACTGCGTTCGTCGCAGAGCAATTGCGGGCGGATGCGTTCAAGGTATTCGGCAACTTCCAGTCGGGAACGCGGCACATCACGGGCCCCCAGGCGTTCGGCGACCAATGCGATTTCTGCGTAATAGCGATCCTGATCGACCAGGGACAGATGCGGGTTGCGATAGCGCAGGTGCGCGGCCAGGAAGTTGCTGACCTCGGCCACATGCACCCAGGTCAGCAGGTCGGGGTCGCTGGCGGCATAGGGACGACCATCCGGCGCCGTGCCGGTCACTTGCAGATGAATGGTGCGGACTTTCTCGATCAGCCAGTCGGCGTCCTGTCGCGAACCGAAAGTGGTGCCGGAAATGAACTGTCCGGTGCGGCGCAGGCGGCCGAGCATGTCCTCGCGAAAATTCGAATGGTCCCAGACACCGGCCAGGGCCAGCGGGTGCAGGGCTTGTAGCATCAGGGCGCTGATACCGCCGATCAGCATGCTGCTGAAGTCGCCGTGCACTTGCCAACTCACCGAGTCAGGCCCGAACAGGCCCGGATCGCCTTTGGGGTTTTCCAGGTCGAGCTTGCCCAGGGACAGGCCGGTGAGGCTCATGATTTGGCTTTCGATACGGCTGCGAATGAATTCCATGGGGGCTCAGTCAGTTTCTGCAGGAGCGAGCAAGCTCGCTCCTGCAAAGGCACGTTATTGGTTCAGGCGCTTGTCGATCAAGCCTTGCACCACGCTTGGGTCGGCCAGGGTCGAGGTATCCCCCAGGCTGTCCAGTTCGTTGCAGGCGATCTTGCGCAGGATACGCCGCATGATCTTGCCCGAACGGGTTTTCGGCAAGGCGGGCGCCCACTGGATCAGATCCGGTTTGGCGAAGCTGCCGATTTCCTTGCTGACGTGGGCCAGCAGTTCCTTTTTCAGGTCATCGCTGGGGTCGGTGCCGTTCATGGGGGTGACGAAGGCGTAGATGCCCTGGCCCTTGACGTCATGGGGATAACCGACCACGGCGGCTTCGGCAATGCTGTCGTGCAGCACCAGGGCGCTTTCCACCTCGGCGGTGCCGATGCGGTGCCCGGAAACGTTGATCACATCGTCGATACGCCCGGTGATCCAGTAGTCGCCATCCTCGTCGCGACGTGCGCCGTCGCCGGTGAAGTAGTAGCCGGGATAGGGTTTGAAGTAGGTGTCGACCATTCGTTGCGGGTCGCGGTAGACGCTGCGGATCTGTGCCGGCCAGCTCGACTTTATGGCCAGCACGCCGCTGCCGGCACCTTTGATTTCCTTGCCATGCTCGTCGAGCAGCACCGGTTGCACGCCGAACATCGGCTGGGTGGCGCAGCCGGGTTTGATTCGTTGCGCGCTGACCAGCGGGCTGAGCATGATGCCGCCGGTTTCGGTCTGCCACCAGGTGTCGACGATCGGGCAACGCTCTTCGCCGACCACATGGAAGTACCATTCCCAGGCTTCCGGGTTGATGGGCTCACCCACGGTGCCGAGCAGTCTGACGCTGGCGCGGGAGGTTTCCTTCAGCGGTTCTGGACCTTCACGCATCAAGGCGCGCAGGGCAGTGGGGGCGGTGTAGAAGATGTTGACTTTGTGTTTATCGATCACTTGCCAGAAGCGAGAAGTGCTCGGATAGCTCGGTACCCCTTCGAAGATCAGCGTGGTCGCGCCGTTGGCCAACGGGCCGTAGACGATGTAGCTGTGACCGGTCACCCAGCCGACATCGGCGGTGCACCAGAAAACCTCACCGTCGCGGTAGTCCAGCACGTATTTGAAGGTCATTGCCGCTTGCAGCAGGTAGCCACCCGTGGTGTGCAACACCCCCTTGGGTTTGCCGGTGCTGCCGGAGGTGTAGAGGATGAACAATGCATCTTCGGCGTCCATCGGTTCGGGTGGGCAGTCGTCGGTGACATCGCGCAACGCCTGGTGGTACCAGATATCCCGGCCTTCGACCCAGTTCACCTGATTCTGTGTGCGTTCGACCACCACCACTGTGCTGACGTCAGGGCAACTCTGCAGCGCTTTGTCGACATTCTGTTTGAGTGGCACGAACTTGCCGCCACGCACGCCCTCATCGGCGGTGATTACGGTGCGGCAATCGGCGTCGAGTATCCGGTCGCGCAACGAATCGGGGGAGAAACCGCCGAACACCACGGAGTGCACGGCACCGATTCGCGTGCAGGCAAGCATGGCGAACGCCGCTTCGGGAATCATCGGCATGTAGATGCATACCCGGTCGCCTTTTTTCACGCCACGGCTTTTGAGCACGTTGGCCAGGCGACAGACGTTGTGATGCAGTTTTTTGTAGGTGATCTGTGTGGATTCGGCGGGATCGTCGCCTTCCCAGATAATCGCAGTTTGATCGCCACGCTTTTCCAGATGACGGTCGATGCAGTTGTAGCTGACGTTCAACTGGCCGCCGGCAAACCAGCTGGCCTCGCCGGTTTTCAAGTCATAGCGCTGGACGGTCTGCCACGGTGCGCTCCAGTCGAGAAAGCGGTTGGCCTGTTCGGCCCAGAAAGTGCTGGGGTGTTCAATGGATTCGCGGTACAGGCGATGGTAGTCGTCCTGACTCAACTGTGCAGCCCGGCGGACGGCATCGGCTTTGGGAAACGTGCTGATATCGAACATGACGGTTCCTTATTCTTGTTTTGCGACAAAGATAAAGATGCGCCGAGAGACCAAAGGGTTCAAGAGGGGAGCTGTGCGACCCTCGCAGGAGCTGGCTTGCCAGCGAAAGCGGTGTGACAGTCAGCATTCATTTGACTGACCGACCCTCTTCGCTGGCAAGCCAGCTCCCACAGGGAATGGGGGGCATTGTTGCCCCCCTCCATCAAATCAACCGCGGTGACGACCACGGAAGTAGTTGATCAAGCCTTGGGTGGACGCGTCGTCAGCCGGAGACTCTTCGCTGCCAACCAGACGGTTGTAGACGCCTTTGCCCAACTCCTTGCCCAGCTCCACGCCCCACTGGTCGAAGGCGTTGATGCCCCAGATCACGCTTTGTACGAAGACCTTGTGCTCGTACATCGCCACCAGTGCACCGAGGCGGCGCGGGCTGATGCGCTCGACCACCAGGGTGTTGCTCGGACGGTTGCCCGGGATCACTTTGTGGGGCGCGAGTCTTTGCACTTCGGCTTCGCTCATGCCCTTGTCACGCAGCTCGGCTTGCGCCTCGGCGAGGGTTTTGCCGAGCATCAGCGCCTGGCTTTGCGACAGGCAGTTGGCGTACAGCCACTGGTGGTGGTCGGCCACCGGGTTGAAGCTGACGATCGGCACGATGAAGTCGGCCGGAATCAATTGGGTGCCCTGGTGCAGCAACTGGTGGTAAGCGTGCTGACCGTTGCAACCCACGCCGCCCCAGATCACCGGCCCGGTATCGGTCGAAACGGCGCTGCCGTCCTGACGCACGCTCTTGCCGTTGGATTCCATGTCCAGCTGTTGCAAGTGCTTGGTGATGTTGCGCAGGTAATGGTCGTACGGCAGGATCGCGTGGCTCTGTGCTCCCCAGAAATTGCCATACCACACGCCGAGCAAGGCCAGCAGCACTGGCATGTTCTGTTCGAACGGCGCGGTCAGGAAGTGCTGGTCCATGGTGTAGGCACCGGACAGCAGCTCCTTGAAGTTCGACATACCGATGGCCAGTGCGATCGGCAGACCAATGGCCGACCACAGCGAGTAACGTCCGCCAACCCAGTCCCACATCGGGAAGATGTTCTCTTCGCGGATACCGAACGCCACGGCGGCGGCGTTGTTGCTCGACACCGCGATGAAGTGACGATGCAGCTCGGCTTCCGAGCCACCCTGAGCCAGGTACCAGGCGCGGGCGGCCTGGGCGTTTTTCAGGGTTTCGAGGGTGTTGAAGGATTTCGACGAGACGATGAACAGCGTGGTTTCGGCGCGCAACTTCATGGCCAGTTCGTGGAACTCACTGCCGTCGATGTTCGCCAGGTAGTGGCAGCGCACGCCTTTCTGGGCGTAGGCCAGCAGTGCCTCGGACACCAGCTCAGGGCCGAGGAACGAGCCACCGATACCGATGTTTACCACGTCAGTGATTGGCTTCTCGGTGTAACCGCGCCACAGGCCGTCGTGGATACGGCCGACGAGGTCAGTGATCTGGTTCAGCACCTTGTGCACTTCCGGCATCACGTTGACGCCATTGACCGACAACTTGTCGCCAACCGGGCGGCGCAGCGCGGTGTGCAGGGCAGGGCGGCCTTCGGAGGCGTTGACGATTTCGCCGTCGAACAGCGACTTGATCGCGCCCTTGAGGTCGACTTCGTTGGCCAGACCCACCAGCAGATTGCGGGTCTCGGCATTGATCAGGTTTTTCGAGTAATCGAGAAACAGTCCGCAGCTGCTGAGGGTGAATTGAGTAAAGCGCTGCGGGTCGGCATTGAAGGCCTCGCGCATGCTGAAATCCTGCATGGCCTGGCGGTGGTCATTCAACGCTTGCCAGGCGGGCAGAGCGGTAACGTCATGAGGGGTGCGGTAATACGCCATCGCTGCTGGTTTCCTTTTTACTTGAACTGCCTTTATGACACTGAAAGTCCCGGAATGTCCCGGCCACACTTGGGCGAGTCCGGTCAGCCTGCGTAGGCACGATTGAATAGCGCAGGCCGGTAACAGTAAACCTCGCGGGGGTGCTCTGTCTTGGCTTTGTCTGACCTGCGACCGGTACTTTTTTATACCGATACGGCAGGCCAGGGCAACAGGCGGGTTTTTCAGTGCGGAGAATAGTGGGTGGTCAGGCGACCTGAACCGGAATGGCATTGCTTGTGTGGCTCAGTTCATTGCCCGGCGCCATGTAGAGCATGCGCGGTTTGAAGTTGAGCAATTCGGCTTCGCTGTAGTGGGCGTAAGCGCAGATGATCACACGATCGCCGACCTTGGCCTTGTGCGCGGCGGCACCGTTGACCGAGATCATGCGCGACCCTTCTTCGCCACGAATGGCGTAGGTGGTGAAGCGCTCGCCGTTGTCGATGTTGTAAATCTGGATCTGTTCGTACTCACGAATGCCGGACAGGTCCAGCCATTCACCATCGATGGCGCAAGAGCCTTCGTAGTCGAGTACTGCGTGGGTGACTTCGGCGCGATGCAGCTTGGCTTTGAGCATGATGGCGTGCATGAGTGTTTCCCGGGTCGGATCGAACGGCGGGCAGTTTGCCTGATGGCGTTGGGGGCGGCAATACGGTGAGCAAAGTCACGGCCAGCCCTTGCAGGAGCCGAGCAAGCTCGGCTCCTGCAAGGTTTTGCAGTTCTTAAGCTGGCGTATCGAGATTCAGGTGCAGGTTATCGATCAACCGCGTCGTGCCCAGGAAGGCCGCCACCAGAATCACCAGGTCCCGATCCTCGGGCGTTGCCGGACGCAATGTCAGCGCATGGCGGATTTCCAGGTAATCCGGACGCAGGCCGGCGGCTTCGAGCTGCTGCAGTTTTGCCTGGATCAGGGCCGGGTAGTCGCGCTCACCCTGCTTGATCGACTCGGCGATCTCGCTCAGCGTGCGGTACACCACCGGCGCAACGGCCCGCTGTTCTTCGCTGAGGAAACCGTTGCGCGACGACAGCGCCAGGCCGTCGGCCGCTCGAACGGTCGGCTCGCCAATGATCTGGATCGGCATGTTCAGGTCGTGGACCAGCGCACGAATCACCGCCAGTTGCTGGAAGTCTTTCTGGCCGAAGATCGCCAGGTCAGGCTGGACCATGTTGAACAGTTTGCTGACCACCGTCGCCACGCCCTCGAAATGCCCCGGACGGCTGGCGCCGCACAAGCCTTCGGACAGTTGCGGGACGCTGACACGGGTCTGGCCGGCCATGCCGTCGGGGTACATCTCCTCGACGGTAGGTGCAAACAGCAAATGACAACCGGCCTGGAGCAGTTTTTCCTGATCGGCCGCGAGGGTGCGCGGGTACTTGTCGAGGTCTTCGCCGGCGCCGAACTGCAACGGGTTGACGAAAATGCTCGCTACCACGAAATCTGCCCGTTGCGAGGCTTTGGTAATCAGTGCGATATGACCGCTGTGCAGGTTGCCCATGGTCGGCACAAAAGCGATGCGCTTGCCTTCGCTGCGTGCGCGAGCCACTGCGGCTCGCAGTTCGCGTACGGTTTTTACGGTGTTCATGCAGAGAATCCGTGTTCGATGCCAGGGAAGGTTGCGGCTTTGACTTCAGTGACGTAGGCACTCAAGGCTGCGTGGATGCTTTCCTGGCCGGCCATGAAATTCTTCACGAATTTGGGTACGCGGCCGGTCATGGACAGGCCCAGCATGTCGTGCAAGACCAGTACCTGACCGTCGGTACCATGGCCGGCGCCAATACCGATCACCGGAATTTTTACCGCCTGGGTGATTTCTTCCGCCAGTTCGCTGGGAACGCATTCGAGCAGCAGCATTGCCGCGCCAGCCTGTTCCAGCGAGATCGCATCGGCACGCATCTGCCGTGCCTGGTTTTCGTTGCGGCCCTGGACTTTGTAACCGCCGAGGATGTTGACCGATTGCGGCGTCAGACCCATGTGCGCGCACACCGGGATGCCGCGTTCGGCGAGCAGGCGAATCGAATCCGCCAGCCACAACGCGCCTTCGACCTTGATCATGTGCGCGCCAGCCTGCATCAGCAGCGCGCTGTTGGCCATGGCCTGTTCGGTGGTGGCATAGGCCATGAACGGCAGGTCGGCGAGGATCAACGCATCGGTGTTACCGCGTTTGACCGCAGCCACGTGATAAGCCATTTCTGCGGTGGTGACCGGCAGGGTGCTGTCGTGGCCCTGCAAAACCATGCCGAGGGAGTCGCCCACCAGCAAAACTTCAACGCCAGCCTGATTGCAGGCGTGGGCGAAGGTCGCGTCATAGCAGGTCAGCATGGTGATTTTTTCACCTTTTTGCTTAAGACCTTGCAGCGTGGTCAGGGTGATGGCTGGCATGAAAAGTTCCTCATTCAGGCGCTGTGGAAACTACTGCGAGTAACGCGCGTGATTCTTCGTTAAATACAGGCGCACGTTCTTTTGTCGTGCTTGTAAGGCCTGGATTGCGCCCTTCAACGCCGTGTTGACGGCAACGGGACGCCTATAGTCGTGAGGAGAACTCGGGAAGTCAATTGGGTGTGTTACCGCATTGTTACGTCTGGGGTGTTACCGGGGTAACTGATGCGATTCAGCAAATTCTGTAGGACCGATACCAGACCAATGTGGGAACGGGCTCGCGCCCACTAGGGTATTTCGGTCAATTCGGGGACAGCCGTTCCAGGCCGACGAACGGGCAGGCGGCGAGCAATCCGCTGAGGTCGCGACCATCGGCCAAACGCAGATCGGCTGGCGCCAACTCCGCCAGCGGATACAGGACAAAGGCCCGTTCCTGCAGGTGATAGTGCGGCACCTTGAGGCGGGGTTCATCGATCAGTCGATCGCCGAACAGCACGATATCGAGATCCAGGGTGCGCGGTCCCCAGCGTTCAAGGCGCTCGCGGCCCTGTTCGTTCTCGATGGCTTGCAATGCATCCAGCAGATCCAGCGGCGCCAAATCAGTGTCGAGGGCGGCGACGGCGTTGGTGTAGCGCGGTTGGCCGGGGAGCAGCGAATCGCTTTGATAAAACCCCGAGACACCGACCAGCTCCGATTGCGGCAGCCGTGCCAGCGCAGCGACGGCGCTGCGCAACTGTTCGGCGGGGGCCGCCAGATTGCTGCCCATGCCGATGTAGATGCGTTCCATGGATTATTCGCCCGTGGTGCTCGAAGCGCCTGCAGCGCGCTTGCGTTTGGAACCGCCACTGCGGCGACGCTTGCGCGGTGCGCCGGTGCCTTCGTCCTTGCCGCTGAGGTCACGGATCATGTCGCGACGTTCGCTTTCATTGGCGTCCTGATAATCCGTCCACCATTCGCCCAGGCCATCGGTCTGCTCGCCCGCGCTTTCGCGCAACAGCAGGAAGTCGTAACCGGCACGGAACCGCGGGTTGTCCAGCAGCAGGTCGGCGCGTTTGCCGCTGCGACGTGGCAGGCGCTCCTGCATGTCCCAGATTTCGCGGATCGGCATGGTGAAGCGTTTTGGAATGGCGATGCGCTGGCATTGTTCGGCGATCAACTCGTGAGCCGCTTCCTGCATCGCCGGAATGGGCGGCATGCCACGTTCCTGCAGGCGCAGCACCCGTGCCGGCAACGCAGGCCAAAGCAGTGCTGCAAACAGGAAGGCCGGAGTTACCGGTTTGTTCTGCTTGATGCGCAGGTCGGTATTGATCAGCGCTTCGCTGATCAGGGTGTGGGTGTAGGTCGGGTTGTATTCGAGCGCTTCGGCACTGGCCGGGAACAGCGGGTCGAACAGTTGCAGGTCGACCAGCATCTCGAAGGTGTCCGCGGCATGGCCGGAGAGGAACAGCTTGAGCACTTCTTCGAACAGGCGGGCTGAAGGGATTTCACGCAGCATCGGTGCCAGATCGCGAATTGGCAGCGCGCTGTGCTTTTCGATGCCGAAATTCAGCTTGGCGGCGAAACGCACGGCCCGCAGCATGCGCACCGGGTCTTCCTGGTAGCGTTGCTTCGGATCGCCGATCAGACGGATCAGGTGATTGCGAATGTCGTGCACGCCGTTGGCGTAGTCGAGGATGCGCTCGCTGACCGGATCGTAATACAGGGCGTTGATGGTGAAGTCGCGGCGTTGCGCGTCTTCTTCCAGGGTGCCATAGACGTTATCGCGCAGGATGCGCCCGCTCTCGTTGCGGGAGGACTGGTTACTGTCTTCCTCTTCATCGTTTTGCGGGTGATTGGCGCGGAAGGTCGCGACTTCGATGATTTCTCGGCCGAAGTGGATATGCACCAGTTTGAACCGGCGACCGATGATCCGCGCGTTGCGAAATTCGGCCCGTACCTGTTCGGGGGTGGCACTGGTGGCGACGTCGAAGTCTTTCGGCGTGATGCCGAGCAGCATGTCGCGCACACAACCGCCGACCAGGTACGCCTGGTAGCCGGCGCCCTGCAGGCGTTCGACGATATTCACCGCATAACGGCTGAATTGAGCCTTTTGCAGCGAGTGTTGGCCGCTGTTGAGCACTTCAGGCGTGCTGCGGATGTGTTGCGTACGACGCAGGGGAGTACGGAATGACTGGAACAGCTTCTTCAGCATGGGATGCACTGTTTGAAGGAATGTTCGGCCAAAAACAAAGAATGACCGCATGATGGGCGGGGATTCTAGCATTTAGTCGGGGGATGGTGTAGGAAGCTGCGAAAGCGCTTGAAGGAGATGTCGTAGTCTGGCTTGAAGCCAGAAACTACAAGGGGAGCCGAAGCTCCCCAAGAAGTAGTTGCATGCTCTGTTTTTGTTATTGGTTTCGGGCTTTTTGTTTTTGTTAAGTGCCCTCGCCATGAAGTCTTCCTTCATGACCCTCCCAATCGGGAGCCAAGAGCAAACGGATTGCTTTGGTCGCTGTGTTGCAGTGATCTTACGATCCAACCAGTACAGGCTCTGTCTTAAGACAGTTTTTTGTTGTTCTCGGCCTGGTCGTGGGGCAAGCCCCAAATACAACGCCTCTCCAAAAGAATCAGTTAGCTGCGCCTCTCGCCGTCTTGTTTTTATTGTGCGTGAGTCGATTCGTCTTATTTTTATTGTCTTGTGCATTGCTTGTTATTGTTCTTGTACCAAACATATAGCAGGGTGCGTGCCAACTTTTGCAAACCCCAGCAAAACAAGGGCTTGGCCGTACTGATGGGGTTTGTGGAGACCAAAAAAAGCCGGGGCTTCGTTACCGTAAGCCCCGGCTTCTGTTACGTGAAAAACCTGAGGTAACAGTTTTTTCACAAAATCATGTGTTACCCGCACATGAGACAGGTGGGGTTCAGCTTTCGCTGGCTACCCCGGTCTTGCGCCGTGGGATGCCCAGGCGCTGACGACGCTCCCACAGGCATTTGCGGCTGACCCCGAGTTTGCGGGCCAGCTCGGTTTCGGTCATGTGGTCCTGGTGTTCGAGGACGAAGTGCTGGAAGTAGTCTTCCAGGGACAGGTCTTCGGTCGGCTCGTGGCTGTTGTTGGCCGCCGTGTTGCCTTGTTGCGGTGCCAGGCCGATGAATTCGTCGTCTTCGAGATCGCTCAACTCGATGTCGATGCCCAGCAGCTCGGCGGAAATCTCCGGGCTTTCGCACAGGATGACGGCGCGCTCGACGGCGTTTTCCAGCTCACGAACGTTGCCCGGCCACGAGTAGTGGCGAATGGCTTGCTCGGCATCCGGGGCAAACTTCAGGTCGGTGCGGTTGATCCGCGCGCTCTGCCGCGCCAGGAACGCATTGGCGATTTCGTTGACGTCGGCACCGCGCTCGCGCAGGGCCGGCAGTTTCAGGGCGATCACGTGGAGGCGGTAATACAGGTCTTCACGGAACTGACCGATCTTCGCCAGGCTCTTGAGATCGCGGTGAGTCGCGGCGATCAGGCGCACATCGACTTTCTGCGACTGTACCGAGCCCACCCGGCGAATTTCACCTTCCTGCAATACGCGCAGCAGGCGGGCCTGGGCTTCAAGCGGCAGTTCGCCGATTTCGTCAAGGAACAGGGTGCCGCCGTCCGCTGCTTCCACGAGGCCGGCACGCCCGGCGCTTGCACCGGTAAACGCGCCTTTTTCGTGGCCGAACAGCTCGGATTCGATCAGGCTTTCCGGAATGGCTGCACAGTTCACCGAGATCATCGGCGCCTTGGCGCGTTTCGACAGGTTGTGCAGGGCGCGCGCCACCAGCTCTTTACCGGTGCCGGACTCACCCTGGATCAGGACATTGGAATCGGTAGGCGCCACTTTGCGGATCTTGCCATACAGATCCTGCATCGGCGGGCACGAACCGATGATGCCGATTTCGCCGTTGCTGTTGTCGATACCCGGTTTCGCCGCGCCGTTGGCGACTTTGCCGGCAACCGGCTCACCGCTGGTCTGTGTCGATTGGCGGTCACGCAGGATACGCGCGACGGCCTGGAGCATTTCGTCGTGATCGAAAGGCTTGGCGATGTAGTCCACCGCGCCCATCTTCATCGAGTCGACCGCCGAGCGCAGGCTGGCGTAGCTGGTCATGATCAGCACCGGAGTGCCTTGGCCGAGTTTGATCAGTTCGGTGCCAGGAGCGCCTGGCAAGCGCAGGTCACTGACGATCAGGTCGAACGTGGGAATGGTAAAGCGTTCTTGTGCTTCCTGCACTGAACCGGCTTCGCTGACCTGGTACTGGTTACGTTCCAGCAGGCGGCGCAAGGCGGAGCGGATGATGGTTTCGTCTTCGACGATCAAAATGTGCGGCATTGATTCGATACTCTCGACGGTCTCAGTTCACAGCGGACGTCGCTTCGACATGACGCGGTAATGTCACCCGGATACGGGTGCCGCGTTGGCTCTGAACATCAGCCGGGCTGTCGATGGTGATTTGTCCATAATGCTCTTCAACGATGGAATAGACCAGTGCAAGGCCCAGACCGGTACCTTCACCAGGGTCCTTGGTGGTGAAGAAGGGTTCGAACAATCGGTCCATGATGCTCGATGGTATTCCGCTGCCTTCGTCTTCCACGATCAGGTCGACCGTGTGTTCGCCGGCTTCGCTTTTGACGCGCACCGCGCTGCCCGGGGGCGAGGCATCGCGTGCGTTTGAGAGCAGGTTGATCAATACCTGGGCCAGCCGCTGCGGGTCGCCTTCGACCCAGTGGTCCGGATCGCACAGGTTGTAGAACTGCACTTCGAAATTGCGTCTGTTCAGGGCCAGCAGGCCGATGGCGTCCTGGGCGACTTCGGCCAGACAGACGGGTTCGTCGCTGTGCTGATGACTGCCGGCATGGGCGAAGCTCATCAACGACTGCACGATGCGCGACACGCGTTTGGTCTGTTCGAGGATCTGACCACTGATCTCCTTGAGTTCACCGTCTTCCTCGCGCTCTTCGCGCAGATTCTGCGCCAGGCAGGCGATGCCGGTGATCGGGTTGCCGATTTCATGGGCCACGCCAGCCGCGAGACGACCGATGCTGGCCAGGCGCTCCGAATGCACCAGTTTGTCTTCGAGCATCTGGGTTTCGGTGAGGTCTTCCACCAGCAGCACCAGGCCGCTGTTACCGGGCGCGAGGGGCTCGTCGATCGCCGCTTTGTGCAGGTTCAGCCAGCGGGTTTGGCCGTCGAGGGCCAAATGCTGCTTGTGCAAGTGTTCGTCCGGCACGTTGATGAAGCCTTGCAGCAATTCTCTCCATGGGTCGGCAATGGTACCCAGGCGCGAACCGACCACACGTTGCGCGGCGATCCCGGTCAATTCCTCCATGGCTTTGTTCCACATGAGGATTTCCTGGTCCTTGGCCAGGGAGCACACGCCCATTGGCAATTCCTGCAGGGTCTGGCGGTGATAGCGGCGCAGGGCGTCGAGCTCGGCGGCCAGGCCGGTCAGGCGGGAGTGGTAGTCCTCGAGACGGCTTTCGATGAAGTGGATGTCTTCGGTGACGTAGTTTTCACCGCCAGCCTTGTAAGGCAGGAACGTTTCGACCATGTCCTGGGCCACGCTCGGGCCCATCAGGCCCGAGAGGTTGGCTTCGATCCGGTCACGCAAGCGGCGCAAGGCATAAGGCCGTCGCTCGTCGAAAGGCAGATAGAGGTCGCGCAGGGCTTGCTCGACCTCCTTCTGCGCGGCCTTGGCGCCCAGGGGCTTGGCCAGTTGCGTGGCGAATTCCTGGGGGGAGGCGGCGTGCAGTTCACGGCGCTGCGGGCGACGCACGTTGTCCACGGCGCAGGCCTCGGCAGCGCTGGCTTCTTCGGTGCTGGCGTTGGTGAACAGCGAGATGAGGGTGAACATCAGTACGTTGGCCGCCAGCGAGGCGATTGCGGCCATGTGCCAGCTGGTATCGTCCAGCACGTAGATCATGTTCAGCAGCGGAATGTAGAAGCCCTGCAGGTTGCCGACCAGCGGCAGCAGCATGGTCACCAGCCAGACCAGAATCCCCGCCAGCAACCCGGCGATGAAACCGCGGCGGTTGGCGGTCGGCCAGTACAGGACCGACAGTACGCCTGGCAGGAACTGCAAGGTGGCCACAAAGGCGACGATGCCAAGGTTGGCCAGGTCCTGTTCGGCGCCCAGCAGCAGGTAGAAGCCGTAGCCAGCCATGATGATCGCGACGATCAGCGCCCGGCGCGTCCACTTCAGCCAGCGGTAGATATTGCCTTCGGCCGGTGGCTGATACAGCGGCAGTACCAGGTGGTTCAGCGCCATCCCTGATAGCGCCAGGGTGGTCACGATGATCAGGCCGCTGGCGGCAGACAACCCACCGACATACGCCAGCAACGCCAGGGCCTTGCTGTTGGCGGCGATGCCGATACCCAGCGTGAAGTATTCCGGGTTGGTGGTGGCACCGAGTTTCAGGCCCGCCCACAGAATCAGCGGTACGGCCAGGCTCATCAGCAGCAGGAACAGCGGCAGCCCCCAACTGGCGCTGACCAGCGAGCGCGGATTGAGGTTTTCGGTGAAGGTCATGTGGTACATGTGCGGCATCACGATCGCCGAAGCGAAGAACACCAGCAGCAGCGTGCGCCATGGGCCTTCCTGCAGCGGTGTGTGCAGGGCCGCGAGGGCGGTCTGGTTTTGCAGCAGCCACAGTTCGAGCTGTTGCGGGCCGTCGAATACGCCATAAAGCGCATACAGGCCGACGCCACCGATGGCGATCAGCTTGATCACCGATTCGAAGGCAATCGCGAACACCAGGCCTTCATGTTTCTCGCGAGTGGCAATGTGCCGGGAGCCGAAGAAAATCGTGAACAGCGTGATCAGGGCGCAAAAGCTCAGTGCCACGCGATGCTGAACCGGTTCGCGGGTGAGGATACCGATGGAGTCGGCCACCGCCTGAATCTGCAACGCCAGCAATGGCAGCACGCCGATCAGCATGAAAATCGTGGTCAGCGCACCGGCCCAGGTGCTGCGGAAGCGAAACGCGAACAGGTCCGCCAGGGACGACAGCTGATAGGTGCGGGTGATCTTCAGGATCGGATACAGCAACACCGGCGCCAGCAGAAACGCCCCGGACACCCCGAGATAGCTGGACAGGAATCCATATCCGTACTGATAGGCCAGGCCCACGGTGCCGTAAAACGCCCAGGCACTGGCGTACACGCCCAGCGACAGGGTGTAGGTGAGCGGGTGGCGAATGATCGCCCGCGGGATCATGCCTCGTTCGCTGATCCAGGCCACGCCGAACAGCACCGCCAGGTACGCGGCGCTGATCAGGATCATCTGGGTCAGGCTAAAGCTCATCGGCATCTTTTTGGCTCTGCAGGATGAAGGTCACGACGATCAGAATCAGCCAGAGCAAATAAGGGCGGTACCAGGCGCCAGTGGCGTCGATCCACCAATCCATGATGGCCGGGGAAAACAGATAAATCCCCACTACCAGGAGCAGGACCAAGCGATAGATGTACATCCCGGCCTCTCTTTTTTATGCGCGTGCCCGAAAACGTGCGGCGATGGTAACGGATGGGCGCGCCACTGCAAGCAAGATCACTGTAGCTGTGCCTCGGGCAAGCTTAGTGTGCGCGGGATCAGCAGGGCATCCCAGTGGGTGATGCCCCAGTTCAGCACTTCCCGTGGTGTGGCGTAAGCCAGTTCTTTGCCAGGGTTCTGCCCGAGTGCACGCAAGGCGCGCAGCAATAAAGGCGTGGCCTGATCGGCCGTGAGCGGTGGCGAGCGATAGGATTTGCCCAGTTTGTTGCCATCGGGCTGGGTAATCAGCGGGATGTGCAGGTAACGCGGTTGCCGCAGGCCGAGCAACTCCTGCAGATACAGCTGGCGCGGGGTGGAGTCGAGCAGGTCGGCGCCGCGCACGATATCAGTGATGCCTTGCCAGGCATCGTCCAGCACCACGGCCAGTTGATAAGCGTAAAGCCCGTCGCGGCGGCGGATCACGAAGTCACCGACGTCCCGGCCCAGGTGTTGGTGAAATGCTCCCTGCACCCGGTCGATGAAGTGGTAGTCCAGTTCAGGGACGCGTATCCGGATCGCCGCATCTTCAGTGCCATGCCCGGCATTACGACACAGTCCAGGATAAATGCCGTGATACGGTTCCAGTTGCTTGCGCGAGCAGGTGCAGGCGTAAGCCAGACCTTGATTGAACAGGCGATTGAGCACTTCGGCGTAGGCGTCGTGACGGTCGCTCTGGCGGACCATCTCGCCGTCCCACTCAAACCCGTAACTCTCCAGGGCCTTGAGGATCGCCGCCTGAGCCCCGGGCTCTTCACGGGGAGGATCGAGGTCTTCCATGCGCATCAGCCAGCGGCCCCCGACCGAGCGTGCATCGAGGTACGAGGCCAGCGCGGCGACCAGTGAACCGAAATGCAAATGGCCACTGGGCGTGGGGGCAAAGCGCCCGATGTAGGTGGGGGAGGTGATGACGGTCATATGGGCGATGTTATTTGGTCGGGAGAGGTGCATATCAAGCTGCAGGAGCGAGCTTGATCGCGAAAAAACGTCTGCACACCGCGAGTCGTCAAGCGGCGCGCATTATCGTTGTCGTCCATTGCGAGCAAGCTCGCTCCTGTACAGAAACAAAAACGGAGCGTTCGCACGCTCCGTTTTTCGTTCAAGTCGCAATTACTTGCCGACTTGCTTTTCCTTGATTTCCGCCAGGGTCTTGCAGTCGACACACATGTCGGCGGTAGGGCGGGCTTCCAGTCGCTTGACGCCAATTTCGACGCCACATTTTTCGCACCAGCCGTATTCTTCGTCTTCGATCAACTGAAGCGTCTTGTCGATCTTCTTGATCAACTTGCGCTCACGATCGCGGGCTCGAAGTTCGAGAGCGAACTCTTCTTCCTGGCTGGCACGGTCTGCCGGGTCAGGGAAGTTGGCTGCTTCGTCCTTCATGTGGTCCACAGTCTTGTCGACACCTTCCATCAGTTCTTTTTTCCACTGATTCAGAACCTTGGTGAAGTGCTTGCGCATGGGCTCGCCCATGTACTCTTCGCCAGCTTTCTGAACATAGGGCTCGAAGCCGCTGATCGTCTGATTCGCTTGTTGCTTTGCTTGGGTGGACATGAAATAGACCGCCTCTACTCTTGTAATCCATCTGCGCAGGATTGCTCCATCACCGGCACCCGCCGGCCCTGCGGCTGCAAGCGGGCGAACTTACCAGATCAAATCAGGCCGCGCTACTCCCGGATGTCGAGCCTGCGGCCCGTGGGGCTTGCAAATACTGGCAAAGCGCTGTCTGGTGGCTCTGGAACGCTGCTCAATTAATGATTTTAGTCAAACCTGGGATACTCGTTTGAGTCGTTTTCGACCAAGGTTGTATGGGGTCTGACCGCTTTAGGTTCTCGCTCGTTCCTGCGCTTGGGTAGAATCGATTCTTTTCCCCGTTGAAGGAAGGCCAATGGCTCAGTCCTACAGTGCCCGCAGTCGTGCGATCGAACCTTTCCATGTCATGGCGTTGCTGGCGCGTGCCAATGAATTGCAAGCGGCCGGTCATGATGTGATTCACCTTGAAATCGGTGAGCCAGACTTCACCACTGCCGAGCCGATCATTCGCGCCGGCCAGGCCGCTCTGACAGCGGGCAAGACCCGTTACACCGCCGCGCGGGGCATTCCCGAATTGCGTGAGGCCATTTCAGGTTTTTATCAGGAGCGTTATGGCCTGAATATCGACCCGCGGCGGATTCTCATTACCCCCGGCGGCTCCGGCGCGCTGTTGCTCGCCAGCGCCCTGCTGGTCGATCCGGGCAAGCATTGGCTGCTGGCGGACCCGGGTTATCCGTGCAACCGGCATTTCCTGCGCCTGGTGGAAGGCGCCGCGCAGCTTGTCCCAGTAGGTCCTGAGGTGCGTTATCAACTGACTCCGGGCCTGGTCGAGCGGCATTGGGATCACGACAGCGTGGGTGCATTGGTCGCGTCGCCGGCCAACCCGACGGGGACGATCCTGACCCGTGACGAACTGGCCGCGCTGTCGACTTCGATCAAGGAGCGTCATGGACATCTGGTGGTGGATGAGATCTACCACGGTCTGACGTATGGCACCGATGCAGCCAGTGTGCTGGAAGTCGACGACAGCGCCTTTGTGCTTAATAGTTTTTCGAAATATTTCGGCATGACCGGTTGGCGCCTTGGCTGGCTGGTGGCGCCTGATGCAGCGGTCGGCGAGTTGGAAAAACTTGCCCAGAATCTCTACATCAGCGCACCGAGCATGGCGCAACACGCTGCGCTGGCCTGCTTCGAGCCGGCAACCATCGCGATTCTGGAAGAGCGCCGTGCCGAATTCGGTCGTCGTCGGGATTTCCTGCTGCCTGCCTTGAGGGAATTAGGTTTCGGAATTGCCGTGGAGCCGGAAGGGGCCTTCTACTTGTACGCCGATATCAGCAAGTTCGGCGGTGATGCCTTCTCGTTCTGTCGGCATTTCCTGGAAACTGAGCATGTGGCGTTTACGCCGGGACTGGATTTCGGTCGCTATCAAGCCGGGCATCATGTGCGCTTTGCCTATACCCAAAGCCTGGAACGCTTGCACGAAGCGGTCGAGCGGATCGGTCGCGGTTTGCGGAGTTGGCAAGGCTGATGCGTTTTCATCCGCCCCTCGAAGAAGGTCGACTGATTCGTCGATACAAGCGTTTTCTCGCCGATATCGAGACCGTTCGCGGCGAGTTGCTGACCATTCACTGTCCCAATACCGGTTCTATGCTCAATTGCCAGGTTGAAGGCGGTCAGGTCTGGTTCAGTCGCTCCAATGACCCCAGGCGCAAGTTGCCGGGCACATGGGAAATTGGCGAAACCCCGCACGGGCGTCAGTTTTGTGTGAATACAGCACGGGCCAACGGGCTGATCGAAGAGGCGCTTCGCGCCGGAGTCATCGCTGAGCTGGATGGCTTTACCGAGCTTAAGCGCGAAGTGGCCTACGGCCAGGAAAGCAGTCGGATCGACTTTCGCCTTGATTACCCAAGTGGGCCGGCTTACGTGGAAGTCAAAAGTGTCACCTTGGGCTTCGAGGGCTCATCGGTTGCGGCGTTTCCCGATGCGGTGACGCAGCGCGGGGCCAAGCATTTGCGCGAATTGGCTCATCTGGCTCGGGACGGAATCCGGGCGGTGCAGTTGTACTGCGTGAACCTGACCGGTATCGATGCCGTGCGCCCGGCTGAAGAGATCGATTCGGCTTACGCCGCGGCGTTGCGTGAGGCCGTGGCGTGTGGGGTCGAGGTGCTGGCTTACGGTGTGCGATTGACTCACGAGGAAATGGTGGTCGATCGGCGTCTTGAGGTTTTGCTCGGCATTAAAGGCTGATCCAGATGCCTTGTGCGTTCTCGCGGCAATCCACGCGGGTCAGGGATTGTCCGGCGCAAGGGCCGGACACGCATTCGCCGTCCTCGATCAGAAACAGGGCGCCGTGAGTGGCGCACTGGATCAAGCTGTTGCTGGGGTCGAGAAACTGGTCTGGGGTCCATTCCAGTCCAACACCACGGTGCGGGCAGCGATTGATATAGACGTAGACCTGACCGCAGCGGCGCACGGCAAAGAGCTTCTGGCCGTCGATTTCGAACCCGCGACTGCAGGCGTCGGCCAGTTCGGCGCCGGCACAAAGAAATTTCATGTCCATCCTCGGTTTTCGTCGTTCGTGTGCAGATATGCCCAAGCCGACGTTCAAAAATGAAAGCAACGGGTCAAGCGACGCATGTCGGTGCCGGAAGCGGTGGCCCGATGCCTAGGATACCGGGTGGTTGCTGCTTTCTCCCAGGCAAAAAAAGACCCGGCATGAGCCGGGTCAAATAACCGTGATTAGCCTGATGAGGAGATAATCCGAGAGTCCGAACCAAGGGCTTTTCAGAATATCGACCAGTCTCGCGACCAGTTGCGGTAATAATATCGATTCTCATTATCAAGTCAACTGGTCATTTCTGATTGGTTTGAGTTCCGCCAGTCATTTGAGCCTTAATTTGTCGTTTTCTGTGCAGTCAACTGTGTCACCTGCTTGTTAAGCAGATCGATTCGTCGGGCCATGCTTTCGATCAGGCTCCCGGCGATTTTTGGATTGCTCTGGGCCAGGCTCATAAACTGATCCTTGGGGATGCGCATGATGGTGCTCGGCTCACTGCTGACAATGCTGGCGTTGCGTCTTTCGCCGGTGAATACCGCCATGGCACCGAAAATTTCATCTTTAGGCACATCGCCGACTTTCTGTCCGTCGACAAACGCCTCGGCATGACCCTCAATGATGACAAAGACATGGTCCGCCTCGTCGCCTTGCCGGATAAGCACTTCGCCACTGGATACCCGTTGAAAGCCGTTGGTGCTGCGAAACTCCGGCTGTTTCAGGCGGGCTATGGCGTCTGACAGCAAGGCGGTCTGCCCCGCCATGTACTGCAAGAACAGTTCCGAGCGCTGAGGGTCGGCATAGATGTGCCGGAAAACCGCTGATCGCTGGTAGGGCGTCAGCGTCAGCGGGTTATCACTGCGCAAACGACAGCGCGGCAATTCCATATCCTGGCGCAAGCCGATCAGGTCGCCCTCGTGCAGATAGAACAGGGCGCGATTGTCGACGCATCCATGTAACAGCCCGTTTTGCAAAATGAACAGTTGATCACCGGGTAATGCGGCGCCAAGGTCTTCGACAACGGAAAATGCCAACGATGGGCCGCAAGGGGCCAAGCCTTCGAGTAGTCGAGCGGGAATATTCTGCAGTCGGTTGATCAGTGCGTCGGCGTATGCCGGTTGTTCCCCAAGTAGGTACATGGCGAGCAGACTCGTTCAGTTCTTGTGGCGTGACGAGATGGCTTCCAGCTGTTTGTTCAAGGCGTCCTTGCGTTCGGCGGGAATGTCGTTCCAGTGTACGTCCATCAAGGCGCCTTCAATCGCGTACAACAACACCTTCGACGCACGGAATCCGCGCGTACGCACGGCCCGGTAAGCGTCCACCGCCCCCAGGCGACGCAAGTCCGAAGCGCTGTGGATGCCCACGGCATGCAGCCACTGCGCCGACGTCTTGCCAAGATTCTTCAGGTGTTGCAGTTCATCATTCATCAAGCCTCCTTGCGATGGCCGAATGGTGCGTGGGCAAGCTTCTGAGGAGTGTAGCCATCAGTAGGAAAAGCGTTATGGTTTGGTCGATTTCGACGTAAACGCTTCTAAGCGGCAGATATCTGCAAGGCCATGAACTTCAGTGAGTCCAGCGGGAAAAGGGGCGGAACAGGCAGGAATTTCGGTTAATTAGTCCGCAGTCCAGCGCAAAGCGGGGGCGCCGGACTTGTCAGTTTACGCAGGCGATCAGCGAGTGCGGTAGCGCAGGCGAGTCCCGAAATTCATCGACATCAGAATCTCGTCAGCACTCAGCTCTGGCGGAAAGTAGGCGCCGGAGATCTGTGCATGAGCCAGGCTCGCACCTTCAAGCGAAGCGTTACGAAAGTCGATGCCGCGCAGGTCGGCGGAGCGGAAATAGGCATCGGTAAAGTCGACGCCGTCGGCGTTCAACTCACGCAGGTCGAGGCCACGGAAGTCACCACCCACCATATCGATAGGTCCATCCTTTGGGCGTTCTTTGTTGAAGCCGATGATGTCGTCTTTGTGCAGCAGGGCATAAAGCGGGGTGTCGAGAAGCTTCGGCTGGCTCATGGCATGTCACCTGTTGGTTTTATGACGCCAGTATAGTGCCACTATTTGGCAGCCGTGAAGCCTGTGATGGCTTCACGGCTGAATTACTTTCTTACAGCCCCGGCAGGCGTTGGCGAATCTGTGCGACAACGGTGTCCAGGGTCCCGCTTTCATTGGTCTGGATACGTTTGCTGCAGAGGATTTCCGCAGGAGTCAGTGCTTCGCGACTGGCTTGTTGGGCTTCGATCACGGCCAGAGTGGCGTCAGACGGGTCGTTTTTATCTGCCTGGCGCAGGGCCAGCCAGCTTTCGATCACGGCCTGTGGTGCGTTGCAGTCGAGAATCAGGAAAGGCGTGCCAGTGGCTTCGGCGACTTTCGCTGCGCTGTCGCGTTGAGCACGCTTGAGGTACGTGGCATCGATCACTACCGGAAAGCCTGCGTGCAGGATCACATTGGCGATTTCATGCAGGCGGTTGTAGGTCGCTGCGCTTGCGTCGGCACTATAAATGCCGGCCTGCAGGTCGTTCGGTACGGTCTGTTCGCCGAACAGGCGTTTGCGTTCTACATCCGAACGCAAGCGAATCGCCCCCAGCGCTTCCACCAGGCGCATGGCCACATGGCTTTTGCCGACGGCGGAAACGCCGTGGGTGATGGCCATGAAGCGCGAAGGAATGGTGCTGTAGCTTTCCGCCAGGTTGGCGTAGTTACGGTACTGACGCAGGGTGGTAGCGCGCTGTACTGCGGTGGCGTCGGCCGGCATGCTGAACAGGGCAACCTTGGCGCGAACCAGTGCACGGTATGCTTTATAGAAGTTCAGCAGCTCCAGGCCCTGGTAATCACCTGTCAGTTCCAGGTATTGGCTGATAAAACGCCGTGCCAGGCTCTTCAGGCCCCGGTCCTCAAGGTCCATCGCCAGGAAACCGGTGTCGGCATACACGTCAGTGAAGCGGAACGGTTCATTGAATTCGATGCAGTCAAAGATCACGACGTTGCCGTCGATCACGGTGGCGTTACCCAGGTGGATATCACCGTGGCATTCACGGATGAACCCGTCGGCCTTGCGCTGGGCAAACAGCGGTTTGAGGCGTTCGAAGCTGGTTTCAGCCCAGGCTTGCAAAGCTTCCAGTTGCAGGAGGTCGGTCTTGTCGCTGAGGAATGGGCGAATTTGCTCGAAGTTTTGCCGCACCGGTGCCATGACGCTGTCTGGTGTACCCGCTTCATGTTCGGCGGGGACCTTCGGTGAGCTGAGGTGGAACCCGGCGATTTGCGCAGCCATCGCGTCGATGTGTGCCGGTGTCAGCTCGCCATTGGCTTGCAGGGTGCTGAGCAACTGGCTTTGCGGGAACTGACGCATTTTCAGGGCGTATTCGATGACCGGGCCATCGCCACCCAGTTGCGGGGCCTCGGCGCTGCCGGTGATCGGCAGCACTTCAAGGTACAGATCATGGGTCAGGCGCTGGTTGAGGCGCAGCTCTTCGCCGCAGAAATGCTTGCGGGCCTCAAGGCTGGTGAAGTCGAGGAAGCCGAAATTCACCGGTTTCTTCACTTTATAGGCATAAGGGCCGGTGAGCAGTACCCAGGAAATGTGGGTCTCGATAAGCTGGAACCCCTCTACAGGATGCGGATAGAGGGCCGGGTTTTGCAGGGCGGCGATCAGGGACTGGCTCACAGGCGATCCTTCAGAGTCTGGAAAAATACAGGCCGTCATTATGGCGGCTGGCCAGCCTAACGCAATGTCGGAGGGCTCCTGTTGAGTATGAATAAAGTGCGTATAATCCGCCGCCATGACTCGTACCCGATCTCCCCGTACCCCTAAAAAACCACCCTCCAGAGGCCTGCGCCCCTGGCTGGGCTGGGCCCTTAAACTCAGCCTGGTCGGCCTTGTGGTCCTGGCCGGATTCGCGGTTTACCTCGATGCCATCGTGCAGGAGAAGTTCTCCGGCAAGCGCTGGACCATTCCGGCCAAGGTATACGCGCGTCCACTCGAGCTGTTCGTCGGACAAAAGCTGAGTCGGGATGACTTCCTCACCGAGCTCGATGCCTTGGGGTATCGTCGTGAAAGTGTGGCTAATGGCCCGGGCGCGGCCTCGGTCAACGGCAATACCGTCGATCTGAATACCCGCGGCTTCCAGTTCTATGAGGGCATGGAGCAGCCGCAACCGGTACGTGTGCGTTTTTCCGGCGATTACGTCGCCGAATTGTCTTCGACCAACGGTGCAAAATTGTCGGTGGTGCGTCTTGAGCCATTGTTGATTGGCGGCTTGTACCCGAAAAATCTTGAAGACCGGATCCTGATCAAGATCGACCAGGTTCCACCGTACTTGCTCGACACCCTGGTGGCCGTTGAGGACCGGGACTACTATCACCACTTTGGTGTATCGCCGAAGTCGATCGCTCGTGCGATCTGGGTCAACGGCTCGTCCGGGCGCATGCGCCAGGGCGGCAGTACCCTGACGCAACAATTGGTCAAGAACTTCTACCTGACCAACGAGCGCAGCCTGAGCCGAAAGCTGACTGAAGCCATGATGGCGATGCTGCTTGAGTTGCATTACGACAAGCGTGAAATCCTCGAGGCATACCTGAACGAGGTGTTCATCGGTCAGGACGGCCAGCGTGCGGTGCATGGTTTTGGTCTGGCCAGCCAGTTCTTCTTCAGTCAGCCGTTGTCAGAACTCAAATTGCACCAGGTGGCGTTGCTGGTGGGCATGGTCAAGGGGCCGTCGTCCTACAATCCGCGCCGCTACCCGGAACGTGCCCTTGAGCGTCGCAACCTGGTGCTTGATGTCCTGCAGGAGCAGGGCGTTGCCACGGCCGAGCAAGTCGAAGCCGCGAAGAAGATGCCGTTGGGCGTGACCAAGCGTGGCAGCCTCGCGGACAGCTCATTCCCCGGTTTCCTTGATCTGGTCAAGCGTCAGCTGCGTGAAGACTATCGCGAGGAAGACCTGACCGAAGAAGGTCTGCGCATTTTCACCAGCTTCGACCCGATCCTGCAGATGAAAGCCGAAGCATCGGTCAATGACACCTTCAAACGCCTGGCCGGGCGCAAGGGTTCCGATGATGTGGAGGCGGCCATGGTCGTCACCAACCCGGAAACCGGCGAAGTCCAGGCCATGATTGGCAGTCGTCAGGCCAGTTTTGCCGGTTTCAACCGTGCTCTGGATGCGGTTCGCCCTGTCGGCTCGTTGATCAAGCCGGCGGTTTATCTGACGGCGCTGGAAAAACCGAGCCAGTACACCTTGACCAGTTGGCTGTCAGACGAATCCTTCTCGGTCAAGGGTGCGGACGGTCAGGTCTGGAAACCGCAGAACTATGATCGTCGTTCCCACGGTACGGTTTTCCTTTATCAGGGCCTGGCGCATTCCTACAACTTGTCGACCGCACGTCTCGGCTTGGCGGTGGGGGTGCCGAATGTACTGAAGACATTGGGGCGCCTGGGTATCAGTCGCGAATTCCCGGCATTCCCGTCGATGTTGCTGGGTGCAGGCGGCATGACGCCGATCGAAGTCGCGACCATGTACCAGACGCTGGCCAACGGAGGCTTCAATACGCCGATGCGCGGGATTCGCAGTGTTCTGACTGCCGAAGGCGAGCCGCTCAAGCGATATCCGTTCCAGATTCAGCAGCGTTTCGACCCGGGTTCCATTTACCTGATCCAGAGCGCCATGCAGCGTGTCATGCGTGAAGGCACCGGCAGCTCTGTCTACAACGTGTTGCCGAAAACCCTGACCCTCGCAGGCAAGACCGGCACCAGTAACGATTCGCGGGACAGTTGGTTTGCCGGTTTCAGCCAGGACTTGCTAGCAGTGGTGTGGTTGGGGCGCGATGACAACGGCAAGACGCCATTCACCGGTGCTACCGGTGCCTTGCAGGTCTGGACCAGCTTCATGCGCAAGGCCGATCCGCTGCCACTGGACATGCCGCAGCCGGATAACGTCGTACAAGCCTGGGTCGATTCGCGCACGGGACAAGGCTCTGATGCCAACTGCCCAGGCGCTGTACAGATGCCGTATATTCGCGGCAGCGAACCGCCTCCCGGCGCTGCTTGCGGTGGCGAAAGCCCCACTACCGGCGAAACGGTGATGGATTGGGTCAAGGGCTGGATGAATTAAGCAAAGAGGGTATCAAGTGAACAAGTGGTTGATTCCAGCGGTTGCCGCCGTGGCTTTGCTCAGCGGTTGCTCCACCGTACAACGTGGCTCGATTCCGGTAGAGGACTCTGGCACCGCCGTTTCCAACAGCGAGCGAATCTCGACCAATGGCGGTTTCCGTCAGACGACGGTGAAACGCCCTGTGCAAACCCGTCCTCAGGAAATTCCGCAAGGCGATACCGGTGTTGTCGTGATGGTGCCAGGTGGCGGTGCAACGACGTCAACGCCGATCAGCACCACACCGATTACGCCAGGCCCGATTACGCCGGGGCCGATTGATGCCGCGCCGGTTCAGTCCGCGCCGATCAATCAGGGCAGTTACAGCATGCCGCCGACGCCGAGCGGGATTCCTTCGGCCAGCTCCGGTGGTCTGTCTGCCGATGAGCAACTGGACGGTCCTGTTCTGGCCCTGTTGACGACTGCGCAGCAGCAACAGTCCAGCGGTGATCTCAATGGTGCCTCGTCGAGTCTTGAACGCGCCCAGCGTGTTGCGCCGCGGGAGCCGCAAGTGCTTTATCGTCTGGCGCAAGTGCGCATGGCTCAAGGTGACGCGCCGCAGGCTGAGCAATTTGCCCGTCGTGGCCTGACCTTCGCCAATGGTCGCCCGGCACTGCAGGCAAACCTGTGGGAACTGATCGCCCAGGCCCGTGAGAAACAGGGTGACTCCGCGGGTGCCGCACTGGCGCGTCAGAAGGCCAAGGTAGCGTCGTGATGGACGAGCGTTTTCTTAAAATCGCCGATCAGTTACTGCTGATCGAGCGTGAGTTGCGGATTCAGGGCTGGTGGGACGATGTGCCGCCATCCCAGGAAGCACTTTCCAGCGTCGAGCCGTTCTCGGTCGATACGCTGGATTTCGAGCAGTGGCTGCAATGGATCTTCCTGCCGCGCATGAAAATGATTCTGGAGCAGGGGCTGCCCTTGCCGAACGCTTCGGGGATTCAGGAGATGGCCGAAATGGTCTTCGCTTCCCGTAATGTCCAGGGCAAGGACCGGCAGTTGCAGGCATTGCTCAAAGAGTTCGATTTGCTGATCACCGCTTCTCGCTGATTCCGATCCCTTTTAGCAGTCGGGTTTGCTCTCGTTGAGGGCAAGCCTGGTTCCTGCATGTCGGCTGGCAGCCTCGGGTTGCGCAATTGAAACTAACGCACGTGCAGTTTCACGGTTTTTTCTTGCTTTCTCATGTGCTTAGTTCAATAAAGCACATAGACGACTTGACTTGCAGGGGACGAAACAGAAGAATCCAAAGTCCGCTGTAGAGGGACTGCCAGAAGCAGACCCACTCGGTAGATCATGAGGCGCACATCCGCGCCGACCTGTTACACCCGCAACGCGTTACCTCGCGCTGGGTGGGAAAGGCCCGCAACACTTGGGACGATCCCAATACTTGCTCAGTCAGTGCTGACGTAGTCGGCGACCACCGTCGCTCATGCTCTGCTGGGAAGTAAACCTATTAAGACCCGTCCTATATATGTGGGCGGTATTCTGGCGTTTTAGAGGTGAACAACGTGGAGCTTTTATCTGGCGGTGAAATGATCGTCCGCTTTTTGCGTGACGAGGGCGTCAAATATATCTATGGGTACCCGGGTGGTGCCGCACTGCATATCTACGATGCATTGTTTAAAGAACCTTCCGTTCAACATATCCTCGTGCGCCATGAGCAGGCAGCCACTCACATGGCTGATGGCTATGCGCGTGCCACCGGCAAGGCTGGCGTTGTACTGGTGACCTCCGGTCCTGGCGCAACCAACGTCATTACCGGTATTGCCACGGCATACATGGACTCCATTCCGATGGTGATTCTGACCGCTCAGGTGCCAAGCACCATGGTCGGCACCGATGCATTCCAGGAAACCGACATGATCGGTATCTCCCGGCCGATCGTGAAACACAGCTTCATGATCAAGCATCCATCGGAAATTCCGGAAGTCATGAAGAAGGCCTTCTACCTGGCGCAATCCGGTCGTCCGGGCCCGGTAGTGGTCGATATCCCGAAAGACATGACCAACCCGGCCGAGAAGTTCGAATACGTCTTCCCGAAAAAAGCCAAGCTGCGTTCCTACAGCCCGGCAGTGCGTGGTCATTCGGGCCAGATCCGCAAAGCCGTGGAAATGCTGTTGGCAGCCAAGCGGCCGATCATCTATGCCGGTGGCGGCGTCATCATGGGTAACGGCTCCGCGCCGTTGACCGAGTTGGCGCAACTGCTGAACGCACCGGTGACCAATACCTTGATGGGCCTGGGTGCCTATCCGGGTAACGACCGTCAGTTCCTCGGCATGCTCGGCATGCACGGCAGCTACACCGCAAACCTGGCGATGCACCATGCTGATGTGATCCTTGCCGTCGGCGCGCGTTTCGACGATCGCGTCATCAACGGTGCGTCGAAGTTTTGCCCGAACGCCAAGATCATTCACATCGACATCGACCCGGCTTCGATCTCCAAGACCATCAAGGCCGATGTTCCTATCGTTGGTCCGGTGGAAAGCGTACTGACCGAAATGGTCGCTACCTTCAAGGAAATCGGCGAGACCCCGAACAAGGAAGCGGTCGCTACCTGGTGGAAGCAGGTTGAAGAGTGGCGTGGTGATCGCGACATGTTCCCTTACAACAAGGGCGATGGCAGCATCATCAAGCCGCAGACTGTGATCGAAACCCTGAGCGAAGTGACCCATGGCGATGCCTATGTGTCCTCCGACGTGGGTCAGCATCAGATGTACGCGGCCCAGTACTACCGCTTCAACAAGCCGAATCGCTGGATCAACTCCGGCGGCCTGGGCACGATGGGCTTCGGTTTGCCTGCGGCGATGGGTGTGAAACTGAACTTCCCGGATGCTGATGTCGCCTGTGTGACCGGTGAAGGCAGCATCCAGATGAACATTCAGGAGCTCTCGACCTGTCTGCAGCATGGCCTGCCACTGAAGATCATCCTGCTGAACAACGGCGTGCTCGGCATGGTCCGCCAATGGCAGGACATGAGCTACGGCGCACGTCATTCGCATTCCTACATGGAATCGTTGCCGGACTTCGTCAAGTTGGCTGAAGCCTACGGTCACGTTGGAATGCGCATCACGGACTTGAAGGATTTGAAGCCGATGATGGAAGAAGCGTTTGCCATGAAAGATCGCCTGGTGTTCCTTGATATCAAGGTAGATGCCAACGAGCACGTCTACCCGATGCAGATCAAAGACGGCTCCATGCGCGATATGTGGCTGAGCAAGACGGAGCGTACTTAATCATGCGGCACATTATTTCCTTGCTTCTGGAAAACGAACCCGGCGCTTTGTCTCGCGTAGTCGGCCTGTTCTCGCAGCGCAACTACAACATCGAAAGCCTGACCGTGGCGCCAACCGAGGACCCGACCCTGTCGCGTCTGACGCTGACCACTGTCGGCCACGATGAGATCATCGAGCAGATCACCAAGAACCTGAACAAACTGATCGAAGTGGTAAAACTGGTCGACCTGTCGGAAAGTGCTCACATCGAGCGCGAACTGATGCTGGTCAAGGTCAAGGCCACCGGTGCCCAGCGTGCCGAGATCAAGCGCACTACCGATATTTACCGTGGACAGATCGTCGATGTCAGCGCCAGCGTGTATACCGTTCAATTGACCGGTACCAGCGACAAGCTCGACAGCTTCATTCAGTCCATCGGCACCGCCTCGATCCTGGAAACTGTACGCAGTGGCGTCACCGGGATTGCGCGCGGCGACAAAGTACTCAGCATCTAAACCAAATTAGCGAATGGCCTGAACGGCCTGGATATATAGGGGAAATTCATGAAAGTTTTCTACGATAAAGACTGCGACCTGTCGATCATCCAGGGCAAGAAAGTTGCCATCATCGGTTACGGTTCCCAAGGCCACGCTCAAGCGTGCAACCTGAAAGACTCCGGCGTTGACGTTACCGTTGGTCTGCGTAAAGGTTCGGCCACCGTTGCCAAAGCCGAAGCTCACGGCCTGAAAGTGACCGACGTTGCCTCCGCTGTTGCGGCGGCCGACCTGGTTATGATCCTGACCCCGGACGAGTTCCAGTCTTCCCTGTACAAGAACGAAATCGAGCCGAACATCAAGAAAGGCGCAACCCTGGCCTTCTCCCACGGCTTCGCGATCCACTACAACCAGGTTGTGCCACGTGCTGACCTCGACGTGATCATGATCGCGCCGAAGGCTCCGGGCCACACCGTACGTTCCGAGTTCGTGAAGGGCGGCGGTATCCCTGACCTGATCGCTATCTACCAGGACGCGTCGGGCAACGCCAAAAACGTTGCTCTGTCTTATGCTGCAGGCGTTGGTGGTGGTCGTACCGGCATCATCGAAACCACCTTCAAGGACGAGACCGAAACCGACCTGTTCGGCGAACAAGCCGTTCTGTGCGGCGGTACTGTTGAACTGGTCAAGGCTGGTTTCGAAACGCTGGTTGAAGCTGGTTATGCGCCAGAAATGGCCTACTTCGAATGCCTGCACGAACTGAAGCTGATCGTTGACCTCATGTACGAAGGCGGTATCGCCAACATGAACTACTCGATCTCCAACAACGCCGAATACGGCGAGTACGTGACCGGCCCGGAAGTTATCAACGCCGAATCCCGTCAGGCCATGCGCAACGCCCTGAAACGTATTCAGGACGGCGAATACGCCAAGATGTTCATCAGCGAAGGTGCTACCGGCTATCCTTCGATGACCGCCAAGCGTCGCAACAACGCCGCTCACGGTATCGAAATCATCGGCGAGCAACTGCGCTCCATGATGCCGTGGATCGGTGCCAACAAGATCGTCGACAAAGCTAAAAACTAAGTCACGCCCTTGTACGAAAAACGCGGCCCAGGCCGCGTTTTTTCGTTTGGCGGGCCTGTTCTGGTATAAAGCTGCATCGTTTGCGATGCGAACCGTTACCGCAGACGTCTGTCGAAACTTTCCACCCCGTTGCAAGGTATTGTCCATGAGCGAACGTCCCGAAGAGCCAAACCAGGCTTCTGACGCCGAAAGCCTGCTGCCCATCGATGAGCATGTTGAAGAAGGGCATGACGCTGAAGGCCGTAAAGTCCGGCATCGTGGTATCTATCTTCTGCCGAATCTGTTCACCACTGCGAATCTGTTCGCAGGGTTTTACTCCATCATCAACTCCATGAGTGCCCAGAGCGCCCTGAGTGCGGGTGATTCGATTGGAGCGAGCAAATATTTTGCTTTCGCAGCCATCGCGATTTTCGTCGCCATGGTGCTTGACGGTCTCGACGGCCGTGTTGCGCGCATGACCAATACCCAGAGTGCCTTCGGTGCCGAGTACGACTCGCTATCGGATATGGTTGCTTTCGGTGTGGCGCCGGCTTTACTGGCATTTGGTTGGGCGCTGGGCGACATGGGCAAGGTCGGATGGATGGTTGCCTTCATCTATGTAGCAGGCGCGGCATTGCGTCTGGCGCGTTTCAATACCCAGGTCGGCACCGCCGATAAGCGCTATTTCATCGGTCTGGCCAGTCCGGCTGCCGCTGGCGTGGTGGCGGGGATTGTCTGGGCGTTCAGCGACTACGGTATCCAGGGCTCCAAGATGTCCTTCCTGGTGGCGTTAATGGTCGCGGCTGCGGGTATGCTGATGGTCAGCAATATCAAGTACAACAGCTTCAAGGAGCTGGACCTGAAGGGGCGGGTGCCTTTCGTGGCAATCCTGGCTGTGGTGTTGGTATTTGCCGTGGTGTTCAGTGATCCACCGCGCATCCTGCTGCTGGTTTTCCTCGCTTACGCCGCTTCCGGTCCGGTTCAGTACTTGTTACATCTTCGTCGGCGCAAAAGCGTCGAGTGATGTAATTTCCCTCATACTCCGCAGTCTGTTGGTGCATCTGTTCTCCAATACTGCGGAGTAGCCATGCTGATCAAAATATCCAAAGCGTCTGACTGCCATGAGTCGGACGTCACGCCTGAATCCCTTTATCTCTCTCGACGCCATGTATTAGGGGCTGCCGTTGGCGGTTTGGCCCTGAGCGGACTGCCTCGCTGGGCTGGTGCCGATGAGGCGGTGCGCTATGAAGATGTCGAACCTGGTAAGGCGCCTTCCTGGTTCAGCGAAAAACTACCTTCCGTCCGCTGGGGGGCGGTCACCGTCAAGGATGAGGCGATCACGCCCTTCAAGGATGCCACCCATTACAACAACTTCTATGAGTTTGGTGCCGACAAAGGTGATCCGGCAGCCAATGCCGGCGCGTTGAAGACTGAGCCCTGGACTGTGGTGGTGGATGGTGAAGTGGGTAAGCCGGGGCGCTATGCACTGGAAGACTTCATGCGGCCTTACCAGTTGGAAGAACGAATCTACCGCCTTCGCTGTGTGGAAGCCTGGTCGATGGTCATTCCATGGATCGGCTTTCCCATCTCGGCGTTGCTCAAGCAGGTAGAGCCAACATCAAAAGCCAAATTCATTCGCTTCGAAACTCTGCAGGATCCCAAGAGCATGCCAGGGCAGCGATCCGGATTTGCGTTGATCGAATGGCCCTATGTAGAAGGGCTTCGCTTGGATGAGGCGATGAACCCGTTAGCGATTCTGGCGGTGGGGATGTACGGGCGTGAATTGCCGAGTCAGAACGGTGCGCCGTTGCGTCTGGTAGTGCCCTGGAAATACGGTTTCAAAAGCATCAAGTCGATTGTGCGGATCAGTCTGGTCGGTGAGCAGCCCAAGACGACCTGGCAGAGTATTGCTCCCGACGAATATGGCTTCTATGCGAACGTGAATCCTTCGGTTGACCATCCGCGCTGGACACAGGCTCGTGAGCGGCGCTTGCCGAGTGGTCTTTTCAAACCCAACGTGCGTGATACGCAAATGTTCAATGGCTACGCTGATGAAGTGGCGTCTCTATATAGCGGGCTCGATTTGAGGAAGAACTACTGATGCGGTATCCGCTTTGGCGTCTCGGCGTCTTTGTTGCCGCATTGGTGTGGCCCCTGTTCTGGTTGTATCAAGCCTGGACTGATGTGCTTGGCCCGGACCCGGGAAAAGTGCTGGTCGACCGTTTGGGCTTGGGGGCTCTTGTTCTTCTGCTCATTACATTAAGCATGACGCCTCTGCAGAAGTTCACCGGTTGGGCGGGATGGATTGCGGTCAGGCGACAACTGGGTTTGTGGTGTTTTGCTTATGTAGTCCTGCATTTGAGTGCTTATCTGGCATTCATCCTCGGATTTGATTGGTCGCAGTTGGGCGTCGAATTATGCAAGCGTCCATACATTATTGTCGGAGCGCTGGGATTTCTGTGCTTGTTGATATTGGCAATGACTTCCAATCGATACACTCAGCGGCGTCTGGGGGCGCGCTGGAAGAAATTGCATCGCCTGGTTTATGCGGTTCTTATGTTTGGATTGCTTCATATGCTCTGGATAGTGCGCGCTGATCTGAAGGAGTGGGCTATTTATGCTGCAATGGGTGCGTTGCTATTAGTGTTGCGGCTACCGCCCGTAACCCGGCGAATCCCACGTTTTATGATAAAAAAGGCCTCTTCTGCCAAAAAAGCGTAATCAGTGCTTGACGGCAGATTCTGGAGGCCTATAATTCGCCCCACTTCCGGCGCAGTCGAAACGGAAAACTCCTTGATAAACAATGAGTTATGA